>NZ_DASRGV010000284.1:0-7128 GCF_035650855.1 Actinocrinis sp.
CTCGCCCATGATGATGTCGAAGAGCGGGACGAAGATCATGCCCATGCCGAAGCCGTAGCCGCCGAGCACCGGAGCCAGGCTCCAGCCGCTCAGGCCGGTGTGCGAGTGCACGAACACCAGGTACAGGCCGATCAGGCTGACCGCCATGATCGCCAGGCCCAGGTGGATGATGTGGCGGCCGAGCTTGTGCATCATCGTGGCGCCGAAGCCCGAGCCGAAGAACGCGCCGACCGCCCACCAGACCATGGCCAGCGCCGCGCGCACCGGGCTGTAGCCGAGGCCGAGCTGCAGCAGCAGTCCGGTCACCAGGGAGAAGCCGACGATCGCGCCGAAGAAGAAGAGGACGAACATCGTGCCGCCGGCGTAGGAGCGCTTGGTCAGGACGCTGAACTCGACCAGCGTGTTCGCGCCGCGGCGGGTACGCCGGCGCTGGTGCGCGGCGAAGAGGGCGAAGACCGCGATCGCGCCCGCGCCGACCCCGGCCAGCCAGGACGGCCAGCCGAGCTCGCGACCCTGCACCAGCGGGTAGACCAGCAGGAACATCGCGACCCCGGCGAGCAGCGCGCCGGTCCCGTCGAGCCGGACGGTCCGGCCGGAACGCGCGCCGCGCGGCAGCGCCTTCAGGCCGGCCAGCAGGGCGAAGAGCGCCAGCGGAAGGTTGATGCCGAAGACCATCCGCCAGCCGGTGCCGAACAGGTTCGCGTCGATCAGCGTGCCGGCCACGACCGGGCCCAGGATGGTGGACAGGCCGATCACCGGGCCGAGCGCGCCGAACGCCTTGCCGAGCTCCTGCGGCGGGAACAGGTCCCGGATCAGTCCGAAACCCTGTGGGATCATCACCGCGCCGAACAGGCCCTGCACGACGCGCGCCGCGATGAGCAGCTGCGGGTCCGGGGTGAGGGCGCAGCCCAGCGAGGAGAGCGCGAAGCCCACGACGCCGATCATCAGCATCGTGCGGCGGCCGAACAGGTCGCCGAGCCGACCGCCGGTCATCAGGCCGACCGCGAGGGCGAGGGTGTACCCGGCGGCGATCCACTGGATGTCCGAGTAGGAGGCGCCCAGGTCGCGGCGGATCGAGGGCGCCGCGACGTTGACGATCGTGGAGTCCAGCAGGTTCATGATGAGCGCGGTCAGCACCGCGAAGAAACCGAGCCAGCGGTGGGTCGGCGCCGTGGCGCCGGTCGCCTCGGAAGTGGCTGTCATCACGGCCTCCGTTGTCACTCGTCCGGCGGATGGGCTGTTCTTCGACGCACTCTTGATCGGATCGGGATTCGCTGTGTTTTCCATGCCCCCAGCTTGGCGCGCAATCAGGAACACTTGCTTCCTAATATGAAGGCAGAATAAGCAGCATGTTGGAGACCTCGGCGCGACTGCTGCGCCTCCTGTCGCTCTTGCAGACCCCGCGCGAGTGGACCGGCACTGAGCTGGCCGATCGCCTCAACGTGACCACGCGCACGGTGCGCAACGACGTCGGCAGGCTGCGCGATCTCGGCTATCCGGTGCACGCCACGCGGGGTGCCGTCGGGGGGTACCGGCTCGCGGCCGGAGCGAACCTGCCGCCGCTCCTGCTCGACGACGAGGAGGCGGTCGCCGTCGCGGTCGGGCTGCGCACCGCGACCGTCGGCTCGGTGGCCGGAATCGAGGAATCGGCGCTGCGCGCGCTGGCGAAGTTGGAGCAGGTGCTGCCGGATCGGCTGCGGCGCCGTATCAATACGCTGCAGAGCTACACGGTCGCGGTCCCGCCGCCCCCGGACCGCAAGGGCTCGCGGGTGTCCGCCGAGGTGCTGACCGCGATCACCGCCGCCTGCCGGGACCGGGAGCGGCTGCGTTTCGACTACCACTCGCACGATGGGACCGCGAGCCGCCGCGACGTCGAGCCGTACCGCCTGGTCAACTGGGGTCGGCGCTGGTACCTGGTGGCTTGGGACGTGCAGCGCGGCGCGTGGCGCACGTACCGGGTGGACCGGGTCGAGCCGAAGGTGCCGACCGGACCGCGTTTCGCTCCTCGCGAGCTGCCCGACAAGGATCTGGCCGGCTATGTCGCGCGCGGCGTCTCGACCGCCTCGTGGCGTTTCCGGGTGAGGATCACCGTGCACGCTTCGGCCGAGTTCATCGCGGAGCGGCTGCCGCCGTCACTCGGCCCGGTAGAAGCGGTCGACGAGGAGACCTGCGCCGTAGTGCTGGGCAACAACGACGTGGAGATGCTGGCCGTGTGGCTGGGCGCGCTCGGCCGGGACTTCGAGTTCGATCTCGATGAGGCTCCCGACCTGGCCCGGCATCTGCGCGTCCTGGCCGAGAGATATGGCCGCGCCGCGGGTGGTTACGCAGCCTCGCGCGGCACGGAACCTGCTCCCGCGTAATAGCGGACACAACCTGCTACCCCCTGGCCGAGTCTCCGGTTATAGGCAGTGCAGCCGCGCGGCGAGCCCGCGCTGAGCACTGACTTCGAGCTCTGGCGCCTCAGGAGGGCCGCATGAGTCGTTCGCCGGGAAATGACCGCCAAGGTGCCGCGAGGTGCCATGCTGCTGCGATGGATCGACGTGGATTCGTGCGCGCCGCGGCGGGATTGGCGGCCGGTGGCGTGGTCGGCGGTGGGGTTGCGGCCTGCGGTTCGAGTACCGGCCATGCGCAGTCGAGCGCCGCGCCCACGGCCAGCGCCGGCGCGTCCGGGTCGGCGGGCGCGAGCGCTGCCGCGTCGCCGCGCGCCTCCGCCTCGGCCGCCGACTGGTCCGCGCTCGGCCGGGGGTTGGCCGGCCAACTGGTCCGACCGGGTGATTCTGACTACGGCACCGCGCGGCTACTGTTCGATCCGCGCTTCGACGGGCTGCGGCCGGCCGGGATCGCGTTCTGCGAGAACCCCGCCGACGTGGCCGAATGCCTTGCCTTCGTTCGCCGCTTCGCCGTGGCGGTAACGCCGCGTTCCGGTGGCCACAGCTATGCGGGCTATTCAAGCGGTCAGGGGCTGGTCATCGACGTGACGCGCATGAACACGGTCACGCAGGTCGGCTCTGGTACCGCACGCATCGGCGCCGGAACGCGTCTGGTCGATCTTTACGCAGGCCTCGACGCACACGGCGTCACCGTTCCCGGCGGCTCGTGCCCGACGGTCGGCGTCGCGGGTCTCACGCTCGGCGGCGGCATCGGTGTGGTCACGCGGGCGTACGGCACTTTGAGCGACAACCTGCGGTCGGTGCAGATGGTGACGCCGGACGGGACGGTCCGGGAGTGCGACGCCGACCAGAACGCTGACCTGTTCTGGGCCTGCCGAGGCGGCGGTGGCGGCAATTTCGGGGTGGCGACCGCGTTCACGTTCGCGACGCATCCGACGCAGCAGATGGTGCTGTTCTTCCTGAACTGGCCCTGGTCTCAGGCATCGAAGGTCATCGCCGCCTGGCAGTCGTGGGCCCCGAACGCCCCGGACGAGCTGTGGTCGAACCTGCACGCGCTCAGCAGTCCCGATGGCGCCGGCGATACGCCGACGATCCAGGTCGGGGGAACCTACCTGGGTTCGCTCAGCGGCGCGCAGGAGCAGATCAGCCGACTGGTCGACCAGGTGGGCTCGACCCCGCACGGCTCGCCGTTCGTGAGCTCCCACGCGCACGCCATGATGATCGAGGCCGGCTGCTCGCAGCTGAGCACGGCCCAGTGCCATCTGCCGTGGCAGAACCCGGCCGGCACCCTGCAGCGGGAGTCGGAGTTCGCCAAGTCGCACATCTTCACCCGCGCGCTTTCGCCGTCCGCGATCTCGGCGATCATCGCGGCGGTCGAGCAGCGGCAACAGTTCGGCGGCGGCGGCCAGGGCGGCGTGGCGTTCGACGCACTCGGCGGAGCGGTGAACCGGGTCGCGCCGGACGCCACCGCGTTCGTGCATCGTGACGGATTGTTCGTCGGCCAGTTCACTACGACGTGGAGCGACGGCGCGACAACCGCGCAGACCGGCACGCAGCAGAACTGGCTGCGCGGTTTTCACCAGACGATGACGCCTTACGCGAGCGGCCAGGCGTACCAGAACTATCTCGATCCGGAGCTGGCCAACTGGCAGCAGGCGTACTACGGCGCGAACTACGCGAGGCTGGTTCAGGTCAGGGAGAAGTACGACCCCGGACACGTCTTCAACCTGCCGCAGGGCATCGGCGCCGGCTAACCGCAGCCGACCTTCGCAGCCCTTGACGCCCTTAGCTCTCCTCCACTCTGCCTTTCCACCTTCCGCCGCTGCCGCGGTGATAGCGCCGCGCCGAGTCGAAGGTCATCGCGCCATAGAGCATCATGACCGCAGGCAGCAAGGGCGCGCGCCAGCCGCGTAGTCGGTAAAGGCGCAGCGTTGGCAGGTAACTCAGCGAGAGCAGCGCCCACGCCGCGAGGGCAGCGCCGGCGGTGACGGCTGCTGGCGTGCCCCCACCGGCCAGTGCGATCCCCAGGAAGGCGAGGCCGACGACAGGCGGAACGGCGTACATGATCAGAAGGCCGAGCAACGTACCGGCGAGCAGGTATGGCGAGTAACGCAGTTGCGTGTATGCGCTGCGGGCGATCATGTCCCAAAGGTCTGAGAACCGGGGATATGGCCTGACGCTGTGGACGTCGGCGGTCAGCCCGAGCCAGGTGCGGCCGCGCCCGCCGCGCCGCTTCAGCAGCGTTCCCAAGGCGACGTCGTCGATCCGGGCGCCTGCGATCTGCTCGAGCCCTCCCGCCTGGATCAGTGCATTGCGGCGCACGAGCATGCATCCGCCGGCGGCCGCCGCCGTGCGGCTATTCGGGCGGTTCACGCGGGCGAATGGGTAAAGCTGCGCGAAGCTGTAGACGAACGCGGGCACGATGGCGCGCTCAGCCGCGGTCTCGGTACGCAGGCGGGCCATCAGCGACACCAGGTCGAGTTCGCGTGCTTCGCCGAAAGCCACCAAACGCCAGACGCCGTCGGCCGGGTGCGCAATATCGGCATCTGTGAACAGCACGTATTGCGGTGCGCTCGGCGCGGACGCTTCTGAGGCCTCGAAGCCGCGTCTCATCGCCGCCACCTTGCCTGCCCAGCCGGGCGGAGGACCGCCGCTGTGCACGATGTGCAGTGCGCGGCCGGGGTGCGCGGCGGAGAGCTTCTCGGCCACTTCGGAGGTTCCGTCGCTGCTCGCGTCGTCGACGAGTACGACCGTGAGCTTGCCCGGATAGTCCTGCCCGAGCAGCGTGGGCAGGGTCAGCGGCAGCATGTCGGCTTCGTCGCGGGCCGGCACGATCGCCACGACATCCGGCCAGGCACGGTCCTGCGCGCCGAGTGCGTTCGCTCGCGCGGGCAGGTACTGGTCGGCGAGCCAGTACCTGCCGTGCGCGAGCAGCAGATAGAGCCAGATGGCCAGGGACAACAGGGCCACACCGGCGAAGACGAGCGCAGTCACGGCCTAAGCCTGGCAGACCGGGCCGCGCTCGGCGTCAGGGGTCAGCTGACGTTGAGGGACGTGTCGTCGGCCACGAAAGAGGTCTGCTGGGAGCTGTCCTCGGTGCCGGTGAATTTGAGGGTGATGCTCTGTCCGGCGTAGGCGGACAGGTTGAAGCTGTGCTGGGTGTAGCCGGTGTTGTGGTCGAGGTTGGAGTAGGTGGCCAGGGTCGCCAACACGCTGCCGGAGGAGGAGAGCACCTGCACGCTCAGCTTGTCGTAAGCGGTGGTCGTGCTGGTCTCAGCCGTGTCGATGTGCAGGTAGAAGGCGAAGTTGTAGGTCGAGCAGCCGTTGGGCACGGTGACGGCCTGCGAGAGGGTGTCGGTGTGGGTGCTGCCGTATCCGTCCATCCACGCGTCATAGGTGCCGCTGTGCGGGGGCTCGGAGGAGCTGTTGCTCACGACGCCGGAGGACGCGGACCACGGGGATGCCGATCCGGTCTCGAATCCGGGGTTGCCCAGCAGCTGCGCCGCTGTACAGCCGCCACCGCCGGATGAGGTGCTGATTGTCCACGTGAACGACGCCGAGCCGGTGGCGCCCGTGCCGTCCTTCGCCGAGACGGTCACCGAGGAGCTGCCCGCCGCGGCGGGGGTGCCGGAGATCAGGCCGGTGGCGGAGTTGATCGACAGGCCGGCTGGTAGGCCTGAGGCGCTGTAGGTCAGCGTTTGGCCGGAGGCGGAGTCTGCGGCCTGAACCTGAAGGCTGAGTGCGGTACCCACGGTCCCCGACTGGCTGCCGGGGTTGGTCACGGTCACCGTGTTCTGCGTCGAACCGGCGGTGAACGCGTCAGTGATGGGTGTCGCGGAGGAGCTGGAGCCGGCGTAGCCGAGGTTGTAGAAGTCCTCGATGGTGCGCAGCACGTTGTAGTGGTTGATCGTCTCGCCGTACGTGCCGGGCTTCACGTGCGCGCCGACCGCGATCGTCGGGATCTGGTTGTTGCTGCTGTTGTCGTCCTCGTCCCAGGTGACGATCAGGTCGCTGTTGTGGGTCTTGGCCCATTGCGCGTAGCCGTCGATGTTGTTCTGCAGCCAGGTGTCGCCCTGCGCGACCGTGCCGTCGTGCATGTCGTCGAGCAGGTTTGGCACGACGATGGAGACCGCGGGCAGCGTGCTGTAGTCGGTCGGGAAGGCCGCGAAGGTGCGGTTGTCCGCGCTCGGCACGTTGGTGAAGTTGGACCACGGGTTGTGCTTGCGCGCGTACTCGCCGGACGTGCAGCCGGTGTAGCCGTCGGACGGCATCGACTCGGAGTAGCCGGTGAAGGTGAGCCCGGCGGCGATCAGCTCGCTGCCGAGGTTCGCCGTGGAGTAGGTGTGCGGGCAGCTGTCCGAGGAGAGGCCCTCGGTGCTGCCGGCGAACAGCGCCAGGTAGTTCGGCTCGCTCGGGTGGGTGATCGCGAAGGACTGGGTGAAGTTGGCGCCCTGCGCCGCGAGTGCGTTGATGTAGGGGGCTGACGAGCTGCCGATGACGTCGGAGTAGGAGTGGTTCTCCTCGATCACGACGACGAGGTGGTCCGGCTTCGGCAGTCCGGCGGCGGCGTGCGCGGGGGCGCTCGCGGTCAGCGGGGCGAGCAGCGCGGCGATCGGGGCGAGGGCCGCGAGCGCGGTCCTGAGCCGGTTCGGTGTGGTGGGCAGGGGCACGGGATCTCCTCCGGGGCGGTGGGTACGCGTCGGTTTCCGGTGTCCGCGGCGGCGCGGCCTCCTCACAG
>NZ_DASRGV010000285.1:0-14973 GCF_035650855.1 Actinocrinis sp.
CGCCCCCCGGCGCACGGAGTCCAGAACCGACTCGGTGACGTCGACGCGTTCCCCGAGCGTGAGGTCGTACCGGTGCGGGTCACCGTAGGTGTGTTCTGAGATGATGTCGAAATTGCCCCAGGCGTTCTTCATCAGCCGGTAGTTCCAGTCGGTCTCGGACCCGTACTCGACGATGACCGGCGTGGGGTGGACGATCTTCCGGGTGTCCGGGTCGATGTAGAACGGCTCGCTGTGGATCGTCAAACTCGCCGGGAACACACCCGAGGCGACGATCGTGATCGAGGGATCGGCCTTCTTCATCGCCTGGGCGAACAGGTTGTGCTTGATCATGTACTGGGACGGCGTCATGTACCCCAGCTGCCAGAACCCGAACATCTCGTTCCCGATGTTCCAGTACTTCACCTTGTAGGGCTCCCGGTGCCCGTTGGCGGCCCGGATCCGGCCCATCGGGCTCTCGGCATCGCCGTTGACGTATTCGACGAGCTCCGCTGCTTCGCGGGCCGAGCCGAAGCCGCTGTTGACGCACAGGTACGGATCCACGCCGATCAGGCGGCACAGGGTCAGGAATTCATCGGTGCCGATGTCGTTCGGCTGCGGGTAGTTCCACACGTGGTCCCATTTGGGAGGGCGCCGATCGGAGTCTCCGACCGCGTCCTTCCAGTCGTATCCCGAGGTGAAGTTGCCGCCGGGGAAGCGCCACAGCCCGGAGTCCATCGCCCGGAGCAGTTCGACGGTGTCCCTGCGGAAACCCGCCACGTTGTCGGCCGCCATCAGAGACACGGCCCCGACCTTGAAACTCCCGGTTCCGGTGCCCGCAATCTCCAGTCGCCCGTTCGTGGTGCCCGCACGGCAGGAGAAGCGCAACGGTACGGTCGCCCAGTGTCTTCTGACCGGCACGACGACGCGTTGCCCCTCGCCGCTGCCCCAGGAGAGCGTCACGACTACGTGCGCGCCGGGGTCGCCGGCGATGACGATCCGGCCGACGTACTCCTTCTCTGCGAGTGCCAAGCCGGCCTGCCATATGCCGCGCGGCTGCGCGGGGGAGAGGGCCACCACCGGCGATTGCTCGCCGACGTACGGCGCGGTCGAGTCCATCGTGACCGTCGCGGGCTCGGCGAGCGGCCGCCACTTGCGCACGGTCGGATCCTGGTCGTCGACGGCGTAGTAGAACTTGCGGTCGGCGAGGACCTCCGCCCACAGCGCGCCGTAGATGAAGCCTTGGATGTGCTCTGAGAAGGCTCCGTAGAGGTACTTGGAGATCGGCTCGCCGGTCTTCGTCGTGTCGATGACGGCGCTGACGCTCGGGACGGGCATCGCAGCGTCCTTCAAGGGCAGCGCCGCTGCCACACCGGCCGCCAAGGATCCCTGAAGACCCGTGCGCCGGGTTATGCCTTCCCAGGTCTCGCTCATAGCTGACGCCACCTTCCCCGAAGTGCGCGCGTTGTTACCGCTAACAGGCTGATGGATCACGCCGACGTCGAACGCTGATAAAGATGAACGCACGCGAGCGGCGCGCGACCATCACTATGGACCGCTTCGAATATTGCGTCAACGGTTTCGAAAACACCCGATCCAGAATGGGCGCGGCGGGGCGCATGTGCTGCATCAGCGCGCCCGAAACGTTTCGAGGTGGTGAAACCACCACCTGTGAGTTCTTACCCTGCGAAATTGCCGGACGCGGATGCCGGACCGGTGCCGTCAACAGTGGTCGCGGTGACCGTGTAGGCGTCGAGCGCGAAGGCGTGTCCGGCCGGGCGGTTGAACTGGAAGCCGAAGACGTAGGTCGCGGGCTGCAACGTCTGACCGGGCTTGAGGGCGAAGTCGTACTGCAGTCCGGTGGGCGTTTGGCTGACCGCGGAGTCCACCTGCGGAGCGAGGAGTGTAGTCCACGACCCGGTGGACTTCACGGTGGCGCCGCCGGAGACCGTGACGACGACGTGTAGCGCCTTGACGGCGTGCGTGACGGTGACGGTCAGGTTCTCCTGAGTCCAGTACTGGTTGCTGTGCGAGTCCAAGGTCGCGACGGCAGTCACCGGACCGGCTGGGGGCGCGGAGGTCGGGCTGGATTCGCTGCGGGGTGAGGCGGTTCCGGCGGGTCGAAGCGTCGGCGTCGAGGGCGGCAGCTGGCCGGCGGCCGAGCGGTTCGAGCTCGGAGACACCGCGACCTGGCTGACCGGGTGCGCTGGCCGCTCGCGGATGCCCAGGGTCACGCCGACCGCGATGGTCGCCGTGGCCACTGCCGCCAGAGCGCCCAGCGGCACGCCGATCAGCCGCAGCCGCAGCGGGCGCGACAGTCGGCGGCCCTTGGCGCGGCGGGAGTCGTCCACGGTCAGGCGCTCGAACCGCGCTTCGATACGGCTGAGATCCGCTTCGTGCTCGTCGGCTTGTTCGCGCAGCGCGCCGGACAGCCACGCGGTGTCCAGACGCGGGTCGCGGGATCGGGGTCGGCTCATCGGGTCGCTCCTTCCGGCGCGGGTCGGCGGCGACCGGCGTCGCGGTCCTTGGCCTCGGCGGCCCGCGATCCGCGTAACAGGTGCGCGAGCTCTTGCAGGCCGCGGGAGCTTTGACTCTTGACCGTCCCTACGGCGATGCCGAGGGTCGCGGCGGTCTCCTGCTCGCTCAGTCCGTAGTAGTACCGCAGCACGACGCAGGCGCGCTTGCGCGCGGGGATGCGCAACAGTGCGCGGCCTAGATCGACGGTCGCCTCCGAGTCGGGAGTCTCGGCCAGCTCGCTGCGGCCCGAGCTCCACAGCCGCCAGTTGCGGCGCTCGCGTACCAGCCGGGCGGTGCGGTCTGCGGCGAGGTTGGCCACGATGCGGCGCACGTACGCGAGCGGCCGGTCGGCGCCGGCGACCCGGGTCCAGCCCTTCCACGCCTCGGCCAGGGCTTCGGCGGTCACGTCGTCTGCCGCGTCGTGGTCGCCGGTCAGCAGGTACGCGAAGCGCGCGAGTTCGCGGTAGTGCGCGTCGAAGAACGCTTCGAAGCCGGCCCGGTCGCGGCCGCGTGGTGGTCCGGTGACGGATCCGCTGTCGTCTTCGTGCACGCCGGGGAATCTAGCAGGGTCAGGTTACCGATCGCGTCCGCGACCGGGTCAGCCGCGTCTCTTACCCCACTGCGTGCCGCCTCCCGCCGGCAAAACCCTTGGACGACATTGTTCCCGTAACGGGACACTAAGCGTTCTGACGGCGGCCTACCGCGTCATGCTGCGACGCAGTGAGGAGGCGGCGTGATGGCCGTATCACCCCAGGATGTGGGGGAGGAGAAACCGGACAAGGGTTCGGTGATGCTCGCGGCGCGCTACTACCGCCGCGAGGTGACCCGGCTGTGGCGGTTCGCGCTACCGGCCCTGCTGGGCCCGGCCTTAGGCAACATCGGAATCCTTTACCTCGCGCCGCTGCTCGTCGCGCACCTCGTCACCCGGATCACCCAGCACGCGCACCTCGCCTTCGGCTCGGTGCTTCCCTACGTGCTCGGTTTCGCCGGCGTTCTGCTGCTCGCGGAGGTGCTCTGGCGCATCGGCATCCACTTCCTCAACCGCGTCGACGCCCTGGGCATCGAGCACCTGTACGTGGTGGGCCTGGACGAGCTGTTCGCCAAGGACGCCGCGTTCTTCCACGACAACTTCGCCGGTTCGCTGACCAAGCGGGTGTTGAGCTTCGCGTCCCGGTTCGAGCAGACCGCCGACACCCTGGTGTTCGAGGTCGTGGGCAACTTCGTCCCGCTGGCCTTCGGCTCCTTCGTGCTGTGGCGCTACGACCCGTGGCTCGTGATCGTGCTGCTGGGGATGATCGCCGTCACCGCGCTGGCCGTGGTCCCGATCATCCGCCGCCGCCAAGCCCTGGTCGACCGGCGCGAGGCGGCGATCGCCCGCGTCGCGGGCCATGTCGCGGACAGCCTGACGAACATGGACACCGTGCGGGCTTTCGCCGCCGAGCGCCGGGAGGCCGCCGAGCACCGCTCCCGGGTCGCGGAGGCGAGGGGGCTGATGCTGCGCTCCTGGGACTACCACAATCTGCGCGTGGACACGGTCATCGCGCCGATGTCGGTGCTGACCAACGGTTTCGGCCTGCTGCTGGCGGCGGTGCTCGCCACCCGTGGCGCGGGGGTGGCGGCGATCGTGGTCGTCTTCTCCTACTACGCGAACGCGACGCGGATCATGTTCGAATTCGGCCGGATCTACCGCAACCTGGAAAGCGCGATGACCGAGGCCGCGCAGTTCACCGCCCTGCTGCGCACGCCGGCGACCGTGCTCGACCCGGTGGTCCCGCAGCCGCTGAGCTTCCGGCCCGCCGAGATCCGCTTCGAGCGGGTGACCTTCGGCTACAACGGCGGCGAGCCGCTTTTCGACGAGCTCGACCTGGTCGTGCCCGCCGGCACCAGGATCGGCCTGGTGGGCAGGTCCGGCGGCGGAAAGAGCACGCTGACCCGGCTGCTGCTGCGGATGACCGACATCGACGGCGGCAGGATCCTGATCGGCGGCCAGGACATCCGCGACCTGGGCCAGGCCGACCTGCGCAGCCAGATCGCCTACGTGCCTCAGGACCCGGCGATGTTCCACCGCTCGCTGCGCGACAACATCGCGTTCGCCCGCCCCGGCGCCACCGAGGCGGAGATCCGCGCGGCGGCCGAGGCCGCACACGTCGCCGAGTTCGTGAACGGCTTGCCGGACGGTTACGACACGATGGTGGGCGAGCGCGGGGTGAAACTCTCCGGCGGACAACGCCAGCGCGTGGCCCTGGCCCGGGCCATCCTGCGCGACGCCCCGATCCTGCTGCTCGACGAGGCGACCAGCGCCCTGGACTCGGAGAGCGAGATCCTCGTCCAGGAGGCGCTCTGGCAGCTGATGCAAGGGCGCACTGCGCTGGTGGTGGCGCACCGGCTCAGTACGGTCGCCGGCATGGACCGGCTCATCGTCCTCGACCGCGGCCGGATCATCGAGCAAGGCACCCACCACGAACTGCTCGCCGCCGAGGGCGCCTACGCGAAACTCTGGCAGCACCAGTCGGGCGGCTTCCTCACCGACACGCCTGCGCAAGTAGCCGCTACCGCCTGAGAATCGATTTTCTTCTCTCCATTCCCACTGGTAACAAGAGAATCATTTGCTGACACCGATTCAAACGCTCCCCTGGCGAAGCGTGAGACCCGCGAATTGAAGGCGAATTCGGGGAAACGCCGTCGCGTTCCGGTCGCGCTCGGTTAATCTTCCGGGTGGACGCATTTCGCAGACCTCGTACTTGATCCTTCTCGCTGATCGAGTGCGGCTTGGGGGGAATTGATGACGTCTTATGTCGCCCTGCCCAAAAACGATCTGGCCGACTCACCCGGTTTATCGCCCGGGGTTTCCGATCAGCGGTTGCCCTCGCTGACCGGTTTGCGGTTCGCCGCGGCTCTGCTCGTTTTCGGCTTCCACATCCAGGCCATGCACGTTTTCCGGGCGGATTCGGCCGGTGAGCGGGTGGTCGGGCACCTGTTCGGGCACGGCGCGGTAGGCGTCTCGTTCTTCTTCATCCTCAGCGGCTTCGTGCTGACCTGGTCGGCGCGGCCCGGCGAGCTGGCCCGCCGGATCTGGCGCCGCAGAGCCGCCAAGATCTACCCGAACCACCTGGTCACCGCGGCCATCGCGATCGCCGGCCTGCTGGCGCTGCCCGGCGTGGCGGACGCCGGCTCGTCCCGGCTGGCGGGCGCGCTGCCGAACCTGCTCCTGCTCCAGGCCTGGGACCCGAATCCGGCCGTGTACTTCGGACTGAACACGGTCTCGTGGTCGCTCTCCTGTGAGGCCCTGTTCTACTTCTGCTTCCCCTTCCTGCTCAGGCTGCTGAGCCGGGTCGGCGAGCGGGCGCTGTGGCCGCTGGCCGCCGGCCTGGCGGCGATCGTGTGGTGCCTGCCGCTCGCGACCTTCGGATCGTCCTCGGCGACCAGCTACTGGCTCATCTACGTGTTCCCGCCGTCGCGCCTCGCCGAGTTCTGCCTTGGCATGGTGCTGGCGCGCATCGTGCGCGTCGGCCGTTGGCCGCGCATCCCGGCCTCGGTTGCCGCGGTACTGCTGGTGGCCGCGTACATCGCGGTCGGATACATGCCGGTGCGGTTCGGGTATGTAGCGGCCACCGTCATCCCGCTCGCCGTGCTCGTCCCGGCGCTGGCTACGGCAGACGTACGAGGTCGTGGCTCGCTGTGGTCCAGGCGCCGGGCGGTCTGGCTCGGGGAGGTCTCCTTCGCGTTCTACCTCATCCACCAACTCGTCATCAGATACACGCTCAAGGTCCTGTCCAGGGCGGTTGGCGATCCGGGCACGTGGAGCACTGCCCGTTCCGTGGAGGTGGCCGTGGTGATGGTTGCGATGAGCCTCCTTGCGGCGTGGGTGCTCTATAGAGTCGTCGAGCAGCCACTCAACCGGAGGCTGCGCGGTACCCGTGCACGGCCCAAATCACCGGTGGATGACAACGTGGCAGTTCCTGCGGTCGGAGTCGTCGGCCGCCAGGATCTGTCACTTAACGGAGATCGTTGATGTCGCGGACACGACGCAGCACGTCACCGGCCGAAGACTTCTCGGCGACGAGTCCCTGGCCGCTCTCAGCGCTCGACGACTCCCCAGACGCTTCGCCGGGCGCTTCGAGAGGCGGCGGCAGCCGTCATGGACGCCGGTCCCGAAACCGAAGACCCGTGAAGATCGCGGTGATCGCCTCCGTCGTGCTCGCGCTGGCCGGCGCGGCGCTGGGATTCGCCCTGAGCGGAAACGACTCGCCCGCGAAATCCGGCATCGAGAGCCTCTGGTCAGCAGCGGCGCCGGCCTACACCGAATCGCCGGATTCCACCAGCGTCAATGTCGGACTGAGATTCCATTCGACGGTAGCGGGACAGATCGTCGGCATCCGCTTCTACAAGGGATCGGGCAACACCGGAACCCATGTCGGATCACTCTGGTCGGCATCGGGAACGCTGCTTAACAGCGTCGTCTTTACAAACGAGGCGCCGACCGGCTGGCAGGCCGCCACATTCGCGACACCGGTCGACATCGCCCCGTCCACAACGTACGAAGTCTCCTATCTTGCTCCCCACGGCCACTACGCGTTTAGCGACAACTACTTCAAGGCCGCATATCAGAGTGGAGACCTGGTAGCCAATCAGGCGAAGCCGCAGGAGGCGAACGGCGCTTACAAGTACGCTGACAGGCCTGCGGCGCCCGTTGTCGCGTCTCCCCGCGCAAGCAACTACTGGGTCGACGTGCTGTTCAAGCCGTCCTCCGCGACGAGTTCGTTCACGCTGCCGAGTGTGACGCCCGGCTCCGGCAGCCCCACGCCCTCCGCGAGCAGTTCCCCGTCCGCCTCCGCGTCACCTTCCTTGAGCCGTAGCGCGACGCCTCACGCGGGCGCGGTGACGGGACCAGCGGGTGGCTATGTCAAGCCGGGCACGGTGGGCTATCTGGGCAGCAAGTCGGCTCTGAAGGTCTATCAGCCTGGCGGGGCGGCCCCCGGCGGGTGTTCTTGGCAGTCCTACGGTCTGCGGTGCGACCAGACGAACCTGACGCTCGATCATGTGTGGATCAAGGGCAGCTTCTACTGGACGGGCAGCGGCCGGCTGACGATTTCGAACTCGATTGTCTGGGGCGGGACGGGGGATTCCTGGTACGCGGTCCTAGGCCACCCCGACAGCTCGGGGGCCATCGACTCGACGATCGAGGTAACCGATTCCACGGTCGAGTGGATGCCCGGGCAAACGATGCCGCCGGGTGAAGATGTCGGGCCGATCTGGTCCGCCTATGGCAACCAGACTCTGATCGCGATCCGCGACGACCTGTCCGGGATGCCCCAAGGCATCGACCCGACGGCCGGTTCGATCATCCGGGACAACTGGATCCACGGCCTGGTGCAGACTGGTACCGCCAGCACGCCCGCGCACCTCGACGGGATCTTCAGCCAAGGCGGCGGCAACATCACGATCGAAGGAAACTACGTCGACGCGCCCGTGCGCAGCGACGTCACGGCAGCGATCTACATCCAAGACCGGGGAGCCACGGACACCGGCATCTCGATCGTCGGCAATTACCTCAACGGCGGTGCGTTCAACCTGCGCAACCAGACCGGCATCAAGGTCGACGTACGGAACAACACCTTCGCCAACAGCGTCTGGGGAACTGTCGGAGACCTGACCGGATACCCGGGCACGTACGGAACCTGGTCCGGAAACGTCACACTCGACGGAGCGGCCGTGACCTCGCCATAGCCGCGGGTTTCCACGACTCGGCGAACCGATTGCACGGTCGGATGTCTCTGATGGTCAACTGCGCGCGCTGGCGGGCCGGTCGGGGAGCTACCGTTCTCTTGTGAGCACGACGGTGGATCCGTCCTGGGCTGACGGCGACGCGCGGGCGGCCGAGCAAGCGCGCGTCGCCGCCACCGCCGCGCAGGCCGCGCGCCACGCCGCGGAAGCCGACATGGCCCGGATGCGCGCAATGGTTTCCGGCCTGAACGCGATCCTCTGGGAACAGGACCCGTCGACGCTGAAGTTCCGCTTCGTCAACGACCGCACGGAAGGCGTGTTGGGCTACCCGGTCAGCCGGTGGCTGAACGAAGAGGACCTCTGGCAGCGGATTCTGCACCCGGACGACCGCGACGAGGTGCTGCGCGCCGTCACCGCCGCGTCCGGGGACCTGTCTCTGACCTACCGCGTGTGCGCAGCCGACGGCCGGTGGGTGTGGCTGCACCACCTGGGCCACGTCGTGCGCGACGGGGATGCCGCCGCGATGCACTCGGTGCTGATCGACGTCAGCGAGCAGCGCAGCCAGGAGCGGGCGACCACGCTGCTGGCCGCTGCCGGCCGGGCTTTGGCCGAGCCCGGCTCGGTGGAGCAGCGGCTCACCGCCGTCGCCGAGCTCGCCGCCGCTGAGGTGTGCGACCGCGCGAACGTGTGGCTTCGGGGCACCGACGGACGCTACCGGCCGGTCGCCGTCGCCCCCGCGGGAGTCGCGCCTCAGGTGCTCGGCCTCGGCCCGATCAGCGCGCCGCCCGGCCTCGAAGAGATCTACCGCAGCGGACGGCCGTTCGTGCTGCCGGAGATCACCGAAGACCTGGTGCGCGACGCCACCGGCGGCGATCCGGCGCGCCACAGCGCGGTGACGGCGCTGGGCACGCGCAGCGTGTTGATCGCCCCGCTCGTCGCCGCAGGCGAGCTCGTCGGCCTGCTGACCCTGGTGACCACCGGCGGCCGAGCCCGCTACGACGACGCGGATCTGGCCCTGGCCGGCGAGCTGGGCCAGCGGATCGCCACGATGGTGTCGGCCGAGCGGCTGGCGCAGCGGCAGCGCTACCTGCACGAGGTGACCGTGGCGCTGGCCGCGGCCGGAAGCGTGGCCGACGCAGCCGAGGTGCTTTCCGACGGGCTGCGCCGGGCGCTGGGCGCGTCGGCGGTCGGCGTGTGTCAGTTGGCTGCGGACGGCTGGTTGCACCTGGTCTACAGCGAGGGAGTCGACCGGCTCGACCCGTTCGCCCGGGTTCCGCTGGAGGCGCCGTTCCCGTTCGCGGAGGCGGCGCGCACCAGCCAGCCGGTATGGCTGGCCAGCCGCGCGCAGTGGGCTGAGCGCTATCCCGACTCGGTGCGCATGCTGCGTTCGGACACTGAGGCGACGGTGTCATTGCCGCTGATGGTGGCCGGCACGGTGTTGGGCACGCTGTCGGCCAGCTTCACCGAGCCACGGCTGTTCGAAGAGGAGGAGCGTGCTTTCCTCTCCGCCCTCGCGACCCAGACGGCCGCGGCGTTCGAACGCGCCGCCCTAGCAGATACGCGCCGGGAGATGGCCGAAACGCTGCAGCACAGCCTGATGCCCGGTCGGCTGCCCCAGGTAGAGCGGCTGGCGGCCACCGCCCGGTACGTGCCGGCGGTGCAGGGGACTCAGGCCGGCGGCGACTGGTTCGACGTGCTCGAACTCGATGACGGCCGCGTCGCGGTCGCCGTGGGCGACGTAGTGGGCAAGGGCGCGGCCGCGGCGGCGGTGATGGGTCAGCTGCGCAGTGCGCTGGCCAGCCTCCTGCTCGCGGGCCATCCGCCCGCGCAGGCGCTGGACTTGCTAGACCGCTTCGCCGCGCAGGTGGCCGGCGCGGAAATCAGCACCGTGGCTTGCCTGCTGCTGGACCTGACGACCGGCCGGCTCGTGCACAGCCGCGCCGGTCATCCGCCGCTGCTGGCGCTGTACGCCGACGGTGCTCGCTTCCTGGAGGACGACCTCGGCCCGGCGCTCACCCTGCCGACCAGCGGTCGCCCCCAGGCGACCACGAACCTGCCCGTGGGCGCCACCCTCCTGCTCTACACCGACGGGCTGATCGAACGACGCGGCGCGGTATTGGACGACGGCCTGCGTCGGCTCGCCGAAGTGGCCGGGCCATGCCGCGGCCTTCCACTGCCCGCGCTGGTAGACCGGGTGCTCGATGAACTCGGGCACCGCGAGGGCGCCAGCGACGACATCGCGCTGGTGGCCGTTCGCGTCCTGCCGGCGCCGCTGAGGCTCGACGTGCCCGCCCAACCGGCCGAGTTGGCGTCCATCCGCCGGCAGGTGAGCGGCTGGATGACGGCCGCCGGGCTCGACCAGCTCAAAGCCGTGGACCTGCAGCTGGCATTGGGCGAGGCGGCCGGCAACGCGATCGAGCACGCCTATCGAAGCGCTGAGCAGCCCGGGCGGGTGCAGGTCAGCCTCGACGCCGCCCAGGACGGCGCGGTGCTCGTCCAGGTCGCCGACCAGGGCGTGTGGCGGCCTGCGCCACTTGATCCCGGGTTGCGGGGCCGCGGCCTGCAGTTCATCAAGAAGGTGGCCGACGAAGTGGAGATCGACACCGGATCGACGGGCACTGTCATCAGGTTCCGGCTTGCCGCGTCCCCGCCCCAGTCGCCCGCTGCTCGCACGCTCGATCCGCACTCGGCCCACCGGCCGGACCTGATCGAGCCGCCGGCGACGACGGCACGGGTTCACGATGCCGACGGGCGGCGCTGGGTACAGCTGTCCGGTGTGCTCGATCTGGCCGCAGTCACCTCGATGCGCACCACTGTGCTCGACGCACTCGCCGCCGACCGGCCGGTGGTGCTCGACTGCCGCGGCGTGCACTGGCTGGCCAGCGTGGGCCTCGGTCTGCTGCTCGAGGCCGCGCAATTGGCGGCGAAGCGCGGAGACGTCGACGTCCGCCTGCCCGCGGACGGTCCCGCTCGTCGGCTGCTCGATCTGACCGGGCTCACGAACGTCCTCGCCCCGCCTCGAACGTGAAGACTTTTTAAAGACGATCTTCTGAAAATGATTGTGTAACAGGGCCACGGGTGCTTCGATTCTCGTTAATTAACTTTACTGACGATCGACGGAGGCACCCACCCCCATGCCATCGATCCGCAAGCGCGTCGCTGTGGCAGGCGCCGCAGCTGTAGCGCTGACCACCACCATCGCCATGACGACCGCCCACGCCGTCACGCCGCCCCGCGCCGGCGCGGCCGGTTCGGCTGCCGCACCGGCCGACCCGACGTACACGGCCGCCGAGGTCCTGGCCGGCGTCAAGAAGAACTCCACGGCCGCGAACCAGGTCAACACCAAGCCCCACATCAACACCATGACCCGGGCCATGAACGTGAACGTGTACCAGGTGGCCAGCGGCGTCTACGCCTATACCTCCAGCATGGCCATCGACGACGACGGCAGCGACCCGGACCCCGATCCCGACCACCAGGGCGACACGACCTGGCACGACAGCAACGGCAAGGCGCTGGCCGCGCACCACGTGCCGTTCTACGTGCTGGGCGACGACTGCTGGGACCGCAAGACCCCCTGCCCGCACTTCTTCTACAAGGAGCACGGCATGTCGGGCCGGCAGTTCGCGCTGATGTTCTACAACGGCAAGGTCATCGGCTCGATCTTCGGCGACACCCAGACCGCGAACAACCAGACTACCTCGGACAACGACTCGCGCGAGCTGGGCGAGGCCTCCGTGAAGGCGGCCCAGCTGCTCGGCATCCCCAGCAGCGGCACCACCGGCGGCGTGGACAACGGGGTGACCGTGGTGATGTTCTCCGGTCCGTCCTGGGTCGTGAACGGCACCAACGCCAACCTCAACGCGAACGCCCAGGCCCTGGTCCAGAAGGCCCTGGACACCCTCGGCGCGGCCATGGCGGGCACGAACCCGCCACCCAGCGGCACGCTGTTCGAGGCGGAGAGCGGCACCCTGTCCGCCGGCGGCACGTTCGACTCCAACCACACCGGCTTCACCGGCACCGGCTTCGCCAACCCGGCCAACGCGGTCGGCGCGTACGTCGACATCCCGGTCACCGCGGACACCGCCGGTACCAGAACCCTGACCTTCCGCTACTCCGACGGCACCACCGCGGCGCGGCCCGCGACCATCTCGGTCAACGGCACCTCGCACGGCACGCTGAACTTCCCGACCACCGCCAACTGGGACACCTGGGCCAACGTGTCGATCACGGTGCCCCTGAAGGCTGGCGCCAACACGATCCGGATCGCCGGCAACTCCGCGGTCGGCGACGCCAACATCGACTCGGTCACCCTCTCCCCGTAGCGGTAGCGGTAGCGGTAGCCGTAGCTCCACCGCTCACCTACCATTCCCGGCGCCGACCGGCGGGCCACCTCCCGCCGTCCGGTGCCGGGGCATCAACTAAACAGGTTCGCGCATCAACGCCGGTCGCTTGTCAGGCAGTCCATCCGACCGAGCCGTGCGTCGCCCTGTCCCCGCACCATACGGCTCGGTGCCTCTGCGCACCGCCAACCTCTGGGCACGTCAACAGCTCGGGTTCGATCAGCTTTGGCCTTCGGGCGGCACAACGCAGACTCGGGATCTGAACCGCACCGGCTTGGATCAGACCGATCCCGGTGCGGTTCACTGTTTAGGACGCTGGCACGTCACGAGCTGAGCGGTGGGTTCGCGCACAGTAGGGGCGGGAGCCGACTGGCTCCCGCCCCACGAGTTACCTGGCGCCCGCGCCCGGCGTAGCTAGCGGGATGTACGCCGCTCGTACGCTGCGGCGAGGATCAGGTAGGCGCTGGCGGTCCACGTGTAGGCACGGTCGCGTAGCGCGGCGCCGCTGTGGGCGTCGAAGTTCTCTGCGAAGCCGGATGTCTCGCACAGCTGCCGGAAACGGGCGCTGATCTCGTCGGCCAGGTCCGCATGGCCGCCGCGGCGCAGTCCGTCCTCGATCAGGATCGTGCTGGGCGCCCAGACCGGTCCGCGCCAGTAGCCGTCCGCGCGGTAGTGCGGCGAGGACGGGTGTTCGGTGGCCAGGCCGAACTCGGTCAGGTGGGTCTTGATCCGCTGCGCAAGTGCCGCCATCACCTCGGCGGGCAGCTCCTCGCCGAGCACGGCCGGCATGAGGTCGAGCAGGCTGGAACTCGTCCAGGTCCGGCCGCTGTTCGCCCCGCGCGCGACGAAGCGTTCCCGTTCCGCGTCCCACAGCTGCTCGATCAGACTGGCGCGCATCGCGTCCGCGGTGCGTGTCCACTGCGCGGCGGCCGCGGTGTCGTCGAGTTCTTCGGCCAACCGTGCCAGGGTTCGTAGTTGCAACACCAGGAACGCGGCGAGGTCAGCGGTTTCGGCTACGCGTTCGGGATCGAAGGTGGTCGCGTTGTCCCAGCCGCTGTCGTTGCCGTGCTGGTAGTGCGGCAGTCCTCGGTCCGGAGCGCGGCGCGCGTCGAGCCAGAACCGGGTCCAGCCTTCCAACCGGCTGTAGGTCGCGGCCAGCTCAGTACGCGGCTGCGGCTCCGAAATGCGTGCTCTGAGAAGGTCGAGCGCCCAGCCGTGAATCGGCGGCTTGACGTAGTTGTAGAGGATCTCCGAGTGCGTCACGGAGTCGGGCAGCGCGCCGGCCTGGTCCTGGTGGTCGAAGGGCAGCTGGAACTGGTCCCAGGCGAGTGCGGGCAGGCCTTGCGCGAGGGCGAGCGCGTTGAAGCAGTGGTCCCAGCTCCAGACCTTGTCCATCCAGTGCTTGGACATCAGCACCGCGGGGCGCCGCAGGAACCCGGCCGGTCGGACGGTCGCGGACCAGAGCACATACGCGGCCAGTTGCGCGGCCGGGGTCCGGTTGCTGCGCCAGGGGGCGACGGCCTCGACGAACGCGTCGAATTCGACCCGCACCGCGTCGGCGACCTGCCCAAAGGACGCCGTCCGGTGATAGGGAGCCCGGCCGCTGTCGTACTCCTCGATGGCGATCTCCCACAGACCGCTGGATTCGGACAGATGCAGGGCGCGCTCGCCGGTACCGAGGCGCTGCGCTCCGGTGACCTGCGCGGCATCGCCGGCCAGGAGGGTGACGCGGTAGCGCCGTCCGGTTTCGTAGCTGGTGAAGACGTGCGCGCCGTCCACCGGATCGCGGTATAGATAGGTGCCGCTGAACGGGGTGAGCGCTGATTCGGCCGCGATCACGTGCAGGCCGAGGCCTTCGCCCCGCAGCCGGACCGTGTCCGAGCTCTCATATACCAGCTCGATCCGGCCGGGTTCGTGTTCCGCACTGTCGTGCGGCCCTGCGGTCGTGGTCCAGGTCAGCAGGGTCGGTGTCGCGGTGGCGGTGGTCTCGACCCGTGCGCCGGCCAGAACGGGCACCAGGCGCAGAACCGGGTGCATGCCGGTCTGATGCGAGACCAGGTGCAGGTCGTCCGCATAGGTCTTCTCCGCGACCACCGGCGAGATGTTGAACCAGGATCCCGAGCGGCTGAACGGGATGTCCTGGACGGAGAAGACGGAGCCGGTGCGGGCGGCAGGCATGGCGCAGGGTTCTCATTTCGTGACGGGAGCTAGTCCTTGACGGCGCCGGCGGTGACGCCGGCGGCGACGTACCGTTGGGCGAGGATGAGCAGGACGGTGGCGGGGATGGAGGCGACCACGGCGGTGGCCATGATCGCGTTCCACTGCTGGTTGTTGTTGCCGATGTAGTGGTAGATGCCCAGGGTGATCGGCTGGCGTCCGCCGCCGGAGTCCAGGGTGCTGGCGAAGATGAAGT
>NZ_DASRGV010000286.1:0-3352 GCF_035650855.1 Actinocrinis sp.
CTGCCGAGCCGCTGTTCGATCCGGCCCTCGACGCGACGCGTGCCTCGGCCTTCGAATCTATGGTGGATCCGGTCGACGAACCCACCACCACGGTCGTCACCTTCCCCTCCCCGTTCCCCAGCACGGACACCACGCTCACCGAGGTGCCGCTGCGCGACCCGTTCGAGCCGATGCCCACGCGGCGGCATCCGCGCTACGAGCCGCTCTCCTCCCTGGATCCGGAGGCGATCTCCGAGCCGACCATGACCGCCGAGCCGATCGGCCTCGGCAGCCCACCGCGCCGCCGGCGGTCGCGCACGGCCAGCCTCGCCGTGCTCGGCACGGTCGTCATCGTCGGCGTGGTCGCCGCGCTCGTCGTGCGCAGCATGACCCATTCGAACGCGCCGGCCACCGCGCCCGCCCCGAGCGTGCCGGTCATGCCGACCGCCCCGCTGCCCGGAACCTTCCTGACCGGTCCCGGCTGTCCCACGACGCCCTGGGCGATGGTCACCCAGACCGTGGCGGCTGACGGCGGCCTGGTGGCGAACGCGGGTGGCGGCGCTCCGGACTGCGGTGGCGCGGCGGTCGCGTTCGTCAAGTCGGGCACCACGAACCCCGGCGCGTCCAGCTACTCCTGGACTTTCCACCTCGGCTGGTCCGCGCGCTGCACGCTGTCGGTGTTCATCGCCAACACCGCGCCGTCCTCGGGGATCGCGACGTATCAGCTGTTCCTGCCGACCGACAACGCGGCGACGCCCACGGCGACGGTCAAGCTCAATCAGGGCAAGATGAAGGGGCAGTGGGTCTCCGTGCCGCAGCTCACCGGCGTGGCGCTGCCGGGCGGCTCCGTGCAGCTGAGGCTGACCGATGCCGGGGCGTTCACCGGCGACCGGTTCCACGTGACCGCGTCGGCGGTCAAGGCCGCCTGCTCCCGCGTTCCCTGACGGGCCGTGAGAGCAGGCCGGCCTTCGCGGCCACCGCTTCGGCTCAGGCCTTCGCGAGCGCGAACTCCAACCCGAGGTCCTCGTCGCGGAAGGACTGCGCCGCCGCGTCGAGCCGTCCCTCCGCGCCGGTGAACTCGACCGCGAGCACGTCCGCCGCGATCGACTCGCCGTGCACCCGCAGCGCCTCGCCGGTCTCGGCCTTCGAGGCGCGCCAGGTCAGCCGGATCCGGTCGGCCACGTCGAGGCCGCTGTTCTTGCGCGCGTCCTGGATCATCCGCACCGCGTCGCGGGCCAGCCCGGCCAGCCGCAGCTGCGGCGTGATCGCCAGGTCGAGCGCGATCGTCTCGCCGTCGGCCGTGGCCACCGCCCAGCCCTCGCGCGGCGTCTCGGTGACGATCACCTCGTCGGCCGCGACCTCGACCTGCTCGTCCGCTCCGCCCTCGTCCGGCACGGTGAGGACCGCCGCGCCGCGCTCGCGCAGCGCGGCCGCGAGTGACGCCGCGTCAGCGGCCGCGATGGCGTTGGCGACCAGTGGGGTGCGTTTGCCGAAGCGCTTGCCCAGCGCCCGGAAGTTGCCCTTGGCGTGGTACTCCAACAGCTCGCCGCCGGCCTCGGCCAGCGCCCCGGTGCCCTCGACGTTCAGCTCCTCCGCGACGTGCGCCCGAAGCTCCTCGCCGAGCCCAGCCCAGCCGGCCGCGCCGACCAGGGCCCGGCCGAGCGGCTGACGGGTCTTCACCCCCGACTCCGCGCGGGTGGCCCGGCCCAGCTCCACGAGGCGGCGCACCAGCGCCACCTGCTCGCCGAGCCGCGCGTCCACGGTCGAGCCGTCGCCGGTGCCCGCGTCGACCGCGGTCGGCCAGGAGGCCAGGTGCACCGACTCCGGCGCGTCCGGGGTCACCGGCCGCACCAGGTCCTGCCAGACCCGCTCGGTCACGAACGGCACCAGCGGGGCCATCAGCCGGGTCACCGTCTCCAGCACCGTGTGCAGCGTCGCAAGGGCGGCCGGGTCGGCGTCCCAGAACCGGCGGCGCGAGCGGCGCACGTACCAGTTCGAGACGTCGTCCACGTACGCCGCGAGCAGCTTGCCGGCCTGCTGGGTGTCGAAGGCCTCCAGCGCCGCGTCCATCTCGCCGGCGAGCCGGTTGAGCTCGGAGAGCACCCACCGGTCCAGCACCGGCCGCTCGGCCGGGGCCGGGTCCGCCGCCGAGGGCGACCAGCCGCCGGTGCGCGCGTAGAGGGCCTGGAACGCGACCGTGTTCCAGTAGGTCAGCAGCGTCTTGCGCACCACCTCCTGGATCGTCGCGTCGCCGACCCGGCGCGCCGACCACGGCGAGCCGCCGGCCAGCATGAACCAGCGCAGCGCGTCCGCGCCGTGCCGGTCCATCAGCGGGATCGGCTCCAGGATGTTGCCCAGGTGCTTGGACATCTTGCGCCCGTCCTCGGCCAGGATGTGCCCGAGGCAGAGCACGTTCTTGTACGAGGACTGGTCGAACACCAGGGTGCCGATCGCCATCAGCGTGTAGAACCAGCCGCGGGTCTGGTCGATCGCCTCGCAGATGTAGTCCGCCGGGTAGGCCTGCGCGAACTCCTCCACCGAGCCGGGCGCGTGCGGGTAGCCGAGCTGCCCGAACGGCATCGAGCCGGCGTCGTACCAGCAGTCGATGACCTCGGGCACGCGCGCGGCCGTCTCGCCGCAGGCTCCGCCGTCGTCCGCCTTCGCGGGACAGGCGAAGGAGACCTCGTCGATGTACGGCCGGTGCGGGTCGAGCGCGGCCAGGTCCCGCCCGGCCAGTTCGCCCAGCTCCGCCAGCGAGCCGACGCAGGTCAGGTGGCCCTGGGCGCAGCGCCAGATCGGCAGCGGCGTGCCCCAGTAGCGGTTGCGGGACAGCGCCCAGTCGATGTTGTTGTTGAGCCAGTCGCCGTAGCGGCCGTGCTTGATGTTCTCCGGGAACCAGTTGGTCCGCTCGTTCTCGCGCAGCAGCGCGTCCTTCACGGCGGTGGTGCGGATGTACCAGGACGGCTGCGCGTAGTAGAGCAGGGCGGTGTGGCAGCGCCAGCAGTGCGGGTAGGAGTGCTCGTACTCGACGTGCCGGAACAGCAGGCCTCGTGCCTTGAGGTCGGCGGTCAGCTTCTCGTCGGCCTTCTTGAAGAACACCCCGCCGACCAGCGGCACGCTCTCCTCGAAGGTGCCGTCCGGGCGGATCGGGTTGACCACCGGCAGGCCGTAGGCGCGGCAGACCTTCAGGTCGTCCTCGCCGAACGCGGGCGCCTGGTGGACCAGGCCGGTGCCATCCTCGGTGGTGACGTACTCGCCGAGTACGACGTAGTGCGCGTCAGGGCTCTGCTCGTCGGATCCCTTCGGGAAGGCGACGAGCTCGAACGGCCGCTGATAGTGCCAGCGCTCCATCTCCCGGCCGGTGAAGGACTCG
>NZ_DASRGV010000287.1:0-3637 GCF_035650855.1 Actinocrinis sp.
GGCGCGCTCGGCCGCGTCGCCGACGAGCTGGTCTGGCTGTGCGCCCCGGAACCGATGGTCGCGGTCGGCAACTGGTACGAGGACTTCGAGCAGCTCACCGACGCCGAGGTGGTCGATCTGCTCGCCCGCGCCGACGCCGCACAGTGAGATTGAAGAGACTGGTATCGGAGACCGCTGGTTTAGTGGTGGCCGGAGAAATCAGGAAGCGGAGATACCGACCGCGGTGACTCCGTCCAAAGTCCCGACGTAAGCGCGGTCCTGGCCAAGCGTCGGGGAGGCGAAGTGCGGGCCCTTGCCGACCTGCACCTGCGCGATCTGCTTGCCAGTGCGCTGATCGAGCGCGTAGAGGATCCCGGCGCCGTCATCGATGGACCACACCGCGCCGCCGCCTACCGCCGGCGGATCCGCCGCCGACTGCGGATCTGCTTGCCAGAGCACGGAGACGCCTTTGGCGTCCACGGTCACGGCCCTGATACCGCCGCGGCACGGCAGGTACGCCGTCGATCCGTCCACTGCCGCCGCGCCATATGCCGCGCACAGCGGAATCTGCGCGAGCTGACCGCCGATCCCACCGAGATGATCGGGGTTCAGCACATAGGCGGTGCCGCGCTTTCCGGCGATCAGGACGTAGCCGTTGACTACCGTCGGCGACATGGAACCGAGGTCGAGGTCGGCGGCGTTGTCGGCGGACCACTCGGTGGGCGCGAAGAAATCGGCCCGCTTCAGATCCGGGGTGAGTTCGAGTACGGAGTCGCTGCCGTCGTAGTTGCCGGTCTCCGCGCCGTTGCCCACTGCGGCCAGCAGGGTCTGGCCGTGCACGACGACGCCGGCGGGCGTCCAGATGCCTCCGTTGCGCGGCGTCGGCACCCCATACGAGAGCTGATTGCCACTGCCGCTGGTCGGGATCGCGACGACCGACCCGACGTAGTTTCCGCAGTCTCCCGCCAAGCCGCCGTACGGGATGTAGACCCGGCCGAACGCGACGGTCAAGGCTCCGCGCTCCTGCGCGTCCGCAACATCGCCCGCGGCCGGCTCGGCGGGCCGAGTCCACCGAACGCCGCCGGTAGTCGGGTCGAGCGCGGCGAGAATGTGATGCCTGCCCTCGGTTTCGGCGAGCACGAACAAGGAACCGGTGACCGGGTCGTACGCGGGTGTCGCGGTGATGCCGAGCGGGTCGATGTTGCCGCAGGGCAGCTGGGACAGCGGCTCGGGACGGCCCACGGTCGTGTGCCACAGCACGTGCCCGTCGGCGGGGGAGAGGCCGTAAACCGAGTCGTTCTCGGTCGCCGCGATGACCATCCCGCCGAGCAGCAACGGTTGCCCGTATACCGCACTGTCGAGATGTGCACGCCATGCGACGGTCAGCTTGCCGGGATGTGTGACGCCGGCCGCGGTGCCGTTGCGTGCGTTGTCGCGATGGAACGTGACCCAGTCGGACGCGCCGACAGCGACCGGCGTTCCGGTCGCGGTGGCCTGCGGCATAGGTGTCGACGGATTCGTGGACGCCGCTGATGGAGACGTTCCACCGCCTGACGAACACGCCGACGCCAGCGCGGCGAACGCCCCTAGGGCGGCCGTGATCACGAGTCTGCGACTACGCATCGCCCCAGTCTCGCAGCGGCCGTGCTTTAGCGCATGATCGGATATCACTCCGTAAGAACCGCCGAAGCATCCGCGATCTTGCCCGGTCACGAACTCAGGCCACGAACCCAGGTCAGGAACCCAGGTCAGGAACCCATCGGCAGCAGCAGGACCGGTGTGGTAGTCGGTTGCGCCGATCCGTGGGCGGGCTCGACAGTCAGTCCGATGGTCTGTGCGTCACCGAGGCCGTGCGCTACGACCGGGTTCGGATTCCCGGTGGCGGGGACCGTCAGCAGGCCGCCAGAGCGCGCGCCGGTCGGGCCGATCATCCAGAGCTGATACGTCTTGCCCGTAGGGGGAGCGGACAGTCCGGTGAACGAGATCACCGCCTCGTCACGGCTGCGCGAGTCCAGCACCATCGCCGTACCACCGGTACGCACCGCGGCCCGGCCGCTGCGAGCGTCAGGGGCGGAAAGCAGTTGCTGCACGACGCCGGCCTGCTGAGATAGCGCGTTGAGCTGGCGCTGCTGGCTCGCGGAGTGCACGCCGAGGCCGATCGCCACGCCGGCGAGCACGGCTGCCGCCGCCCAGCCACTCCAGGCGAGACCGCGCCGACGCCGCCGGCTCGGTGCGTCTCCGATCGGCGTTACCTGTGCGTTGGACCGTTCCGCATCGGACTGTCCTGCGTTGGACTGGTCAGCTGCGGACCGTTCAGCTTCGGGTAACGGCCCGCCGCTGGCGCCGCTTTCGCTCGTGCTGCCGCTGCGACTGTCGTAGAACTCGCCGCTGACCTCGGGCGGGAGCTGCCGGGTGACGGCGACACGCGCATCCACGGCTGACTTGAGCCGGGCCGGTGGTTCCAGCGCCACGGCCTTCCCCAGCACCGCAGTGACCTCACGCAGTTCCGCGACCTCCTGGCTGCACGCCGAGCATTGCGCCAGGTGTTCCTCGAACGCCTCGCGCTCTGCGGGGGCGAGCGCATCGCACACGTACGCACCGGTCAGCGTGTGAACGTCCGGCATCGCGTTCATAGTCATCGCCCCACTCCCAGGCAGTCGCGCAGCCTGGCCAATCCGTCGCGCATCCGCGTCTTGACGGTGCCTAATGGCACCGAGAGCAGCTGCGCAACCTGCGGATACGTGTACCCGCTGTAATACGCGAGAGTGACCGACTCGCGTTGCAGCTCGGTCAGCCCGCCGAGGCAGTTGCGCACCCGCTGCTGGTCCAGCCGGTTTTCCACCGTCTCGACCACGTCGTCGTAGTCGACCACCGCCGACGAACGCGCCAACCTCGCCTCACGATCCTCGGCCGCCTGCTCGGAACGCACCCGGTCCACAGCGCGGCGGTGCGCCATGGTCATCACCCAGGCCTGCGCGGATCCGAGCTCCGGGTTGAACCGGCTGGCCGTGCGCCACACCTCGACCAGGACCTCCTGGGCCACCTCCTCGGCCTGCGCCGGATCCCGCAGCACCCGCCTGGCCAGGCCGAAGACCGGACCGGCGAAGGCCGCGTAGACGTGGTCGAAGGCGTCGCGGTCCCCGAGCGCGACCTTGCGCAGGCACTCCTCGGGCGTCGGCCGGTCCGCGCCGCGCCCGCCGGCCTCGGGCCCGGGCACGCCGCGCAACCCGGCCGGACGGCCCGCACCCGCTTGCGAAGAAGCTCGATCCGTCACGGTTCTCCCACCAGCTGCGCGTCTCGGCCGCGATCCGACACAGTGATCCTCACACGTTTGCTTCGGAGCCGTCGGCCCCGCGGATTGCCGTCGTGCACGTGTCCGCGATCGCGGCCCCGGACCATTCGGCGACGGTTTATTCTCGTCCGCTATGACAACGCTCGTGTGGTTTCGTCGTGATCTGCGCCTGGCCGACCATCCCGCGCTCGACGCGGCGCTGCGGGCGCACGAGCACGTGGTGCCGGTCTTCTGCTTTGACGAGCGGCTGCTGGCCGGACGACACGCCTCCGGACCGCGCACGCGATTCCTGATCGAGTGCCATCGCCTGGGTTGACGATGACGCGTTGTTCGCCGCGTGGACCGAGGGCCGCACCGGGTTCCCGC
>NZ_DASRGV010000288.1:0-51445 GCF_035650855.1 Actinocrinis sp.
CGAGGCGGCGATCGCGGCCTGCAGCGCGTACGGTCCGGGGGCCTGGCGCCGCGCCTTCGCCACGGCGTCGGCCTTGGCGAGCGCCGAGAACCCGCGCCGGATCAGCAGTTGATTCCACCGGCCGCGGTCCTGGTCGGCCAGCAGCACCACGCCGCCCTTCGCTCCGGTTCGGGCCGCGACGCGCGAGGCCTGGATCTCCAGCAGCGCGGTCAGGCCGTGTACTTCCGGCTCGGCCGGCATGAGGCCGGACAGGACCCGGGCCAACCGCAGCGCTTCCTCGCACAATGCCGGGCGCATCCAGTCGTCTCCGGCCGTAGCGGAATAGCCCTCGTTGAAGATGAGGTAGACGACCTCGAGCACCGAAGCCAGCCGCTCGGCCAGCTGCGCGCCGGCGGGGACCTCGAACGGCACCTGCTTCTGCGCGAGCAGGCGTTTGGCGCGGACGATGCGCTGCGCGATCGTCGGCTCGGGAACGAGGTACGCCCGGCCGATGTCCGCCGTGCTCAGGCCGCCGAGCAGGCGCAGCGTCAGTGCGACGCGCGCCTGCGGGGCGAGCACCGGATGGCAGGCGGTGAACACGAGGCGGAGCAGGTCGTCCTCGATCGCGTCTGGCTCCGGCTCGTCGGCGTCGAGGTCCGCGCCGATCAGTTCGAGCTTGCGCGCGTACGTCTGGTCGCGGCGGATCAGGTCGACGGCTCGGCGCTTGCCGATGGTCATCAGCCAGGCGCCGGGATTGCGCGGCACGCCCTCGCCGGGCCACTGCTCAAGTGCCGCGACCAGCGCGTCCTGGGCCAGATCCTCGGCCAGCGCGAGGTCGCCGACGATGCGGGCCAGCCCCGCGATCAGCCGCGGCGCCTCGATGCGCCACACGGCTTCGACCGCACGCCTGGCCCGCTCGTCGGTTTGGTTCACGCCCCCATCTCACCGCCGCGGCGACGCCCGCGCAAAACTCCGGGCGGCCGCATGCGCGGACGGGCCAGCGCCGAGGCTACGCCGCCTCCTGCACCTCGCGGATCTCCAGCGCGATCTCCCACTGGTCGCCGTGAATGGCCAGGAACCGCTTCCCCCACTCGATCGCCTCCTCCTTCGACCGGCACTGCGTCAGCGCGTAGCCGCCGACGAACTCCTTGGCCTCGGTGAACGGCCCGTCGATCACGGTCAGCTTCCCGCCGGAAAGCTGCACCCGGGTCGACTCCTCAAGCGGCGCCAGGCCCGCGGTGTCCAGCAGCACGCCGGCCTTGGTCATCTCCTCGATCAGCTTGCCCATCTCGGTCATCAGCTCTTCGCTGGGGCCGCCCTCGGGCACGCCGGCAGGGTCGATCTTGATCAGGGACATGTAACGCATGGTGGTTCCTTCCGTTTCCGGTTCGCTCACGAGTCGGGTTCGGGGCGCCTCGCGCCCTTTCCATCTAGGCGTCGATCGGGACGGGCCGCACTTCGACATCGGCTTCAAGATTTTTTCGGCCGCCCCCGCGCCCGTCCGATCCCGTATGCTGGACACGTGGCTTCGGTAGTCGTGACGTACCGATTTACCGGCCCCTGGTCCCGTCCGGGAACCGCAGGGGTCGCGCTTCGCCACGTCTCGGCCGCTTCAGGCCGCTAGCGACTTCCACCGGGTTAGGCCCGACGGACCAGGGGTTTCCCCGACCGTCCCCCCAACCCGACAGGAAGTCCCTTCGTGAACCCCTTGCTTTCGCAGTCCTCGCTCTCCGGCGACCAGCTCGCGCGCGACCTGACGATCCGTGACCTGTCCGACCCGGCTGAGGGTCCGCACGCCATTCAGCTTGTGCTTGACCGTGCGGTACGCGCCCTCGCCGATGCGTGGGGCTGCGAGGTTCGCTGGTGTCGCGGTGACCGCATCGTGCCGATCACCGACAACTACGACGCCCTTGGCTACGACCCGAGCGACGTAACGCGCGATGCCCGGTATACGCGCTACGTCGACGAACATCGAATGCTGCGTAGCCACTCAAGCGCCCTCGTCCCGGCGGCGTTGCGCGCGTTAACCGCCAGCCCCGCCGACGACGTACTTCTCGTCTGCCCTGGCATCGTCTACCGACGCGATTCGATCGACCGGCTGCACACGGGCACACCGCACCAGGTGGACCTCTGGCGCATTAGCCGTCAGACGCCGCGCCTCGGCGACGCCGATCTGCGCGAGATGATCGAGCTGATCCTCCAGGCGCTTCTCCCCGGAGCCGAGCATCGCCTCGAATCGCGCGTGCACCCTTACACGCTCAACGGCCAGCAGGCGGATGTGCTCGTCGACGGCGAGTGGATCGAGGTTGGCGAGGGAGGTCTCGCGCATCCCGACGTCCTCGCCCGCGCCGGACTCGACGGCTCGTACTCCGGTCTCGCCCTCGGCCCCGGACTCGACAGGCTGTTGATGCTGGTGAAGGGCGTGCCGGACATCCGGCTGCTGCGCGCGACCGATCCGCGGATCGCCGGACAGATGCTCGACCTTGAGCCGTACCGTGCCGTCTCCGCGATGCCGCCGATCCGCCGCGACCTTTCCGTCGCCGTGGACGGAGGCGACACCGCCGAGGATCTGGGCGACCGGATCCGCGACGCCCTCGGCCCGGACGCCGCGAAGGTCGAGTCGGTGCAGATCCTCTCGCGCACGCCGCTGGCCGCGCTGCCCGCGGCCGCCCGCGACCGATTGGGTGCGCGCGAGGACCAGGACAACGTGCTGGTCCGCGTCGTGCTGCGGGATCTGGAGCGCACGCTGACCGACCACGACGCGAACGTGCTGCGCGACCGGGTATACGCGGCCGTACATCGCGGCACGGTTCATCAGTGGGCCGCGAAGCCGCAAGCCGCCGGCTCGCCGACGCGGCGCGGCTGGTAATCCGGAACCGTCACCCCCGGGACCGTTAATCCAACCTGCCGGCTATCGGCCGCTGACCAGGAAAGATAACGATCCCATCACTCACTCCGTTCTCATGCTCGCCTCATCCCCTGGTCAAGGGGAGGCCGGAGAGTCGTCGCGACCATCACTTCGACCCACCGAGCCCCAAGGACGCTTGATGTTCTTCACCTACCTGACCAGGGAGCTGCGCAGACGAGGGCGGCAGGCGTTCGTGATCGCGCTCGGCCTGGCCCTGGGCATCGGCCTGACGATCACGGTGACTGCCGCCTCGGCCGGCGTCAACGCGGCGCAGAAGACCGTGCTGCACTCGCTCTACGGCGTCGGCACCGACATGACCGTGACCAGCGCCGCCGCCGCGAACAACGGCCAGCGCTCGTTCAGCTTCCGCGGCCCCGACGCCGGCTCGACGACCGGCACCAAGTCGTCGACCACGACCTCGGACAACCTCACCCTCTCCCCCGGCACCACCGCGATCACCTCGGCCACGCTCGCCAAGATCAAGAACGTGTCCGGGGTGTCCACGGCGGTCGGCTCGCTGGCGCTCAACGACTTCAACATCAGCACCACGGTTACCCAGCAGGTCACCCAGCAGCCGGGCACTAACTCCGGCGGGAACGCCGAACGCGGGGGCAGCGGCTCGAACGGCGGACCGGCGTTCGGCGGACCGGCCGCAGGCGGCGGCAACTTCAACTCCACCTCGGTCACCGGCGTGGACACCTCGAACCTGACGGTGGGTCCGACCTCCACGCTCACGCTCGCCTCCGGCCGGATGCTCACCGCCGCGGACGCCAAGTCGTACGTCGCGGTGCTCACCCAGTCGTACGCCTCGTCCAAGAGCCTCAAGCTCGGCGGCACGATCACCCTCGGCGGCAAGAGCTTCAAGATCGTCGGCCTGGTCTCCGGCTCGACGTCGAGCAACGCGTACATCCCGCTCGGCATCGCGCAGACCCTCGCCAGCCAGACCGGAGCGGTGACCACGATCTACGTGAAGGCCGGGAACTCGACGCAGATCGACGCGGTCGCCGCCGCGATCAAGAAGGTGGACTCCACCGCGACCGTGACCACCTCGGCCGACCTGGCCAAGTCGGTCACCGGCTCGATCTCCTCGGCCGCCTCCCTCGCGAACAACCTGGGCCGGTGGCTCTCGATCGCGGTGCTGATCGCTGCGTTCGCGGTGGCCGCGCTGTTCACCATGTCTGCGGTAGGCCGGCGGGTGCGCGAGTTCGGCACGCTCAAGGCGCTGGGCTGGACCTCGCGCCGGGTGGTGCGCCAGGTGATGGGCGAGGCGATCGTCACCGGCCTGATCGGCGGCGCGCTCGGCATCGGCCTCGGCTTCGCGGCGGCATTCGCGATCGACAAGGTGGCGCCGAGCCTCACCGCGTCCACCGGCGGCATCACCAGCCCGACCGGCAACGGCCTGCCGAACGGCGGACCGGGCGGCGCGGGCGGTGGCGGCGGCTTCCGTCAAGCCGCGTCGCAGTCCGTGACCGTGCACCTGTCCGCGCCGGTGGCGTTCAACGTGCTGCTGCTCGCGGTGGCCCTGGCCGTGCTCGGCGGCCTGATCGCCGGCGGCTTCGGCGGCTGGCGCGCCTCCTCGCTGCGGCCGGCCGACGCCCTGCGCAAGGTCGCCTGACCCCACCCGCGAAAGAGGCCCCGATGTATGAAATCAGCGACCTGACCAAGCAGTACAAGCGCGGCAAGGAGACCATCAACGCCCTCAACGGCGTAAATGTCCTGATCCCGGACGGCGACATGCTCGCCATCCAAGGACCCACCGGCCACGGCAAGTCCACCCTGCTCCAACTGCTCGGCGGACTGGACCGCCCCACGTCCGGCAGCCTGCTCTTCGACGGCCGCGACATGGCCAAGCTCAACGAGATGCAGCTGACGAAGCTGCGCTCGCAGAACTTCGGCTACATCTTCCAGTCCTTCAACCTCATCCCGACCCTCACCGCCCAAGAGAACGTCGAGACAGCGCTGGTCCCGCTGAAGATCTCAGCGGCCGAACGCAAGGAGCGCGCGGCCCGCGCCCTGGCCGAGGTGGGCCTGGGCGATCGGGTCGGCCACCTGCAAGGCGAGCTGTCCGGCGGCCAGCAGCAACGCGTCGCCATCGCCCGCGCGCTGGTCAAGGAACCCAAGGTGATCATGGCCGACGAGCCCACCGGGAACCTGGACGAGGACACCCGCGACGAGATCTTCGGGTTGCTGGAGAAGCTCTGGCGGGAGCGCAACCTGACCGTGATCATGGTCACCCACGACTCGGCAATCGCGAACCGAGTCCCCCGGTTGGCCCAGATCAAGAACGGCAAGCTGACCATCAAGCGCGAGGCGCCGTCCGCCGTCACCTCCTGATCGGCGGCCACCGTCACCTTCCGACCATAGCGGCCGGGACGGGTCCCCACGACCCGTCCCGGCCGCCGCACATCCACCCTCACCCACCCCGTCGCCCTCCCCGCCCCCAACTCCCTCCCCCACCTTCCGCCCTCCCCCCCACCGCCAGGTATTTGTCCACGTCACATCCTTCTCTCACAGCTTTCTCATGAGAGATTGCGAGGGTGGGTCCAACGACGCGGGCGCCGCGCCAAATTCGCAAGTCCATGGAAAGCGCCTACCTACCCACCCGAACGAACCCCTGGAGCAGACATGTCCACGAACGAGCCGAACAGCCGGATCCTGGTCGTGGACGACGAACCCGCGGTGCGCGAGGCGCTGCGTGCGGGCCTGGAATTCGAGGGTTACGAGGTCACCATGGCCGCCGACGGGCTCGGCGCACTCGAGGCGATCGCCAAACAGGTTCCAGACGCAATCGTGCTGGACGTGATGATGCCGCGGATGGACGGGCTAACCGTCCTGCGCCGGCTCCGCTCGTTCAACGCCGCTCTGCCCGTGCTCCTGCTGACCGCTCGTGACACTGTCGGCGACCGGGTTACCGGACTGGACGTCGGTGCGGACGACTATCTCGCCAAGCCCTTCGACCTCGACGAGCTGTACGCACGGCTGCGTGCGTTACTTCGCCGCGGCGCGTTGCTGGCCGAGGCGTCGCAGCCGGCAATCGCTGACGAGGAGGTGCTCACGTACGCGGACCTGCGTATGGACGTGCTGACGCGTGAGGTCACGCGCGGCGAGCGCAGCATCGAGCTGACGCGCACCGAATTCAACCTGCTGGAGATGTTCCTGCGGCATCCCCGCCAGGTGCTGGCCCGCGATCAGCTGCTCTCGACGATCTGGGGCTTCGACTTCGGTCCGACGTCCAACTCTCTCGACGTGTACGTCATGTACCTGCGCCGCAAGACCGAGTCCGGCGGCGAATCGCGGCTGCTGCACACCGTCCGCGGTGTGGGTTACGTGCTGCGCGCTGACAGCAGCACCACTGCCGCCGTCAACAGTTCCGGAGCTCCGGGCGGCACCCCGTGACCCACCGGCACGCGCGCGGCTTCTTCCGGGGCCTCTCGCTGCGCGGCCGCTTCGCCCTGCTCTCCGCCGTCGCGGTTTCGGTGGCCATCATCGTCGCCGCCCTGGCCTCCTACTTCCTCGTCTCCGACCAGCTGAACAACCAGCTCAACCAGACCCTCACCCGGCTGCGTGAACCGAACGCCCACAACTTGACCGGCACCACGGCGGAGAAGCTGGCCCAGTTGTGCAGCGTCGGCTTCATGCGGTTCCCGGGCAGCGCGGATCAGGGCCCGGGTTCCGGCCCGGACTCCGGCCCGGGCCCGGGTTCCGGCGCCCCGTTCAACCAGGAGTTCGTCAGTGCGGACGGGCAGCACTGCGCCACCAACAGCCAGCTCCAGGTCGCCGTGTCAGACACGCAGAAGGCCGTGGCCGCCGGAATGGTGGAAGCCCTGCCGGGTCAGGGAGTCTCTTACGACACCTACTCGACCACCGGCGAGCATGTCAGGGTCTACACAATCTACGTCGGCGACAACATCGCGCTCTCGAGCATCGGCTCGCTGAGCGTCGTCGACTCCTCTCTCAGCAAACTCACCCTCTGGCTTGCGGCCGCCGCGGTCGGCGGAGTCGCGCTGGCGACCATCGCAGGACTCATCGTCGCGCGGTCCGCGGTCAAACCGGTGCGCAGGCTCACCCGCGCGGTCGAGCACGTGGCCAAGACCGAGGACCTGTCGATCAAACTGCCGGTCGAGGGAAGGGACGAGATCAACCGGCTCAGCGCGGCGTTCAACAAGATGACCAAGGCGCTGGCCACCTCGCGCGTCCGCCAGCACCAGCTGATCGCCGACGCAGGCCACGAACTGCGCACGCCGCTCACCTCGCTGCGCACCAACGTCGACCTCTTACTCCGCAGCGAACGCACCGGCCGAGAACTGCCGCCCGGACGCCGCGAGACGATGCTGGCGAGCGTCGACCAGCAGCTCCACGAACTCAGCGGCCTGGTGACCGACCTGCTCGAACTCTCCCGCGGCCAAGAGGGCAGCGCGCGGCGCACGATGCGCGTCGCGCTGCACGAAAGCGTCGGACGCGCGATCGAGCGGGCGAGACTGCGCGGCCCCGGCCTGTACTTCGACATCGAGGTCGAACCCTGGTACGTCCAAGGCGACCCGACGGCCCTGGACCGCGCGGTGGTCAACCTGCTGGACAACGCGGTCAAGTTCTCCCCGGCCGGCGGCACGGTGATGGTCCGGCTCAAGGGCGGCGAGTACGTCGTCGTCGATCAGGGCCCTGGCATCGACCCCTCCGACCTGCCCCACGTCTTCGAGCGGTTCTGGCGCTCCGACAGCGCCCGCTCCCTGCCCGGCTCCGGCCTCGGCCTCGCCATCGTCTCGCAGGTGGCCGAAGAGTCCGGCGGCAAGGTCAGCCTCCAGCCCGCACCCGGCGGCGGCACCGTGGCCCGGCTCTGGCTCCCCGGCGATCCGGGCGCAGCGTAGAACGCCCGACTGCGCCGCACCGCGAGACGTCGACCATCAGCCGGTGTGGCTGAAATCAAGAACCCAGCTCACGCGTGAGACCATGGCGCGACGAGCCAGCAACGCGCCCCGGTGATCTTTGGACGGACCCATGAGCACGCGCATCGCGTTCGTCGACGCTTTGAACGCGAAGGGACGCTGTGAGATCGCGTCGGCGCGGCTTGCCGAGAACGAGCCGGGTTATGACCCGCTCGTCCTGCTGCCTGAGGACGATTGGGAACCGCTCACTGCCGCGGATGTCGCGGCGCTGCGACCCGATGCAGACACGCCGGATAGTGCGGTGCACGAGGTGGTTCGGCTGCCGTTCGAGCCGGAAGAGCTGGCCCGGGTCCGGGAGCTCAGTGTCGAGTTCGATCTCGCTACCGGGAGTCAGTCCAGCCTGCTTGATCCCTTCGAGGGCCGGCACCCGAGTATCTTCCTCGGTCACACCGACAGCCTGGCGGGGCAACGTACTACGACAGTCGATCAGAGTGTGAATCGGCGTACCGGGATTCACCTCGACAACTGGGACAAGCTGCCGCTGCCGGAGCGTCACCACAGCCGACGGCGTCTCGCAGTCAACCTCGGGCCGGGCGATCGGTACGTGTTACTCGCGACCCTGGACGTGCGAGATCTGCACGCGGCGTACCCAATCGACGCACCATTCCCCCGTACCGGGCATGTTCGCGACTTCGTGCGCAAGGGCGGAAACCTGCGGTGCGTGCGCATCCGGTTCGGGCCGGGAGAGGGCTATGTCGCGCCTACAGAACTCGTGCCGCATGACGGCTCGACGCTCGGCATCGAGCAGCCGTCGCGCATCGCGTTCTGGCTGGGGAATTGGCCGAGAGATGTTTTTCCGGCCGCAGTGGCCTGACTCGTCCAACTCTGCAGCGCTGATTCCGCGCCGCATAGTCTGCGTTTCAGGTTCTTACCTCGGACGAAGCTTCGCGTCCTGCCGTCGGCTTCAGCGTTCCTTCCAGGCGCAGGTCCAGCGCGGTGTGCCGGCGGCCGGAGCCGGCGGTGCGGATGGCCTGGGCGAGGGCCCGTTCCGAGCCGATCAGGACCACCAGCTTCTTGGCGCGGGTGACCGCCGTGTAGAGCAGGTTGCGCTGGAGCATCGTCCACGCGCTGGTCGTTACGGGGATGACCACCGCGGGGTACTCAGAGCCCTGTGAACGGTGCACGGTGACCGCGTAGGCGTGCTGGAGTTCGTCGAGCTCTGCGAAGTCGTACGGGATCAGCTCGTCCTCGTCCGTGCGGACCGTGAGCTTCTGGTCGTCGTGCTCGATGGCGGTGACGATGCCGCCGGTGCCGTTGAAGACGCCGTTCGCGCCCTTGTCGTAGTTGTTGCGGATCTGGGTGACCTTGTCGCCGACGCGGAAGACCCGGCCGCCGAAGCGGCGTTCTGGTGCGCCGTCGCGGTGCGGGGTGAGAGCCTGCTGGAGCAGCACGTTGAGGTTGCCGGCGCCGGCGGGTCCGCGGTGCATGGGGGCTAGTACCTGCACGTCGCGGCGCGGGTCGAGGCCGAAGCGGCGCGGGACCCGGGTGACCGCGAGGTCGACGACCAGGTCCGCGGCCTTCTCGGAGTCGTCCTCGGCGAACAGGTGGAAGTCCGGGAACTCGCGCAGCAGCAGCGGCTTACCTGCGTTGATGCGGTGTGCGTTGACGACCACGCCGGACTGCTGCGCCTGCCGGAACACCTGGGTGAGCCGGACGCGCGGGATCGGCTCGGCGTCGAGCAGGTCCCGCAGCACCTCGCCGGCCCCGACACTCGGCAGCTGGTCGACGTCGCCGACCAGCAGCAGGTGGGTGCCGGGCGCGATCGCCTTGGCGAGTTTGTTGGCGAGCAGGACGTCGAGCATGGACGCTTCGTCGACGACGACGAGGTCTGCTTCGAGCGGGCGGTCCTTGTCGTAGGCCGCGTCGCCGCCGGGCTTGAGTTCGAGCAGCCGGTGCACGGTCGCGGCCTCGGCACCGGTCAGCTCGGCCAGCCGTTTGGCGGCGCGGCCGGTCGGTGCGGCGAGCACGACCTTGGCCCGCTTGGCACGGGCGAGTTCCACGATGGAGCGGACGGTGAACGACTTGCCGCAGCCGGGACCGCCGGTGAGGACGGCGAGTCTGCTGGTGAGCGCGAGGCGGACGGCCTGTTCTTGTTCGGGGGCGAGGTCGTTGCCGGTGCGGGTGCGCAGCCAGCTCAGGGCTTTGTCCCAGTCGACCTGCCGGAACTGCGCGAGCTTGTCCTCCTCGGCGTTCTTCAGGCGCAGCAGTTGTGCCGCGAGTGACACCTCGGCGCGGTGGAAGGGCACGAGGTAGATCGCCTCGGTGTCGGACCACTCCCCCGGCAGCGTCTCGCGCACGGCGCCCTCCGCCGCGATCAGCTCCTCGAGGCAGGATTCGCAGAGCGCTGCGTCCACGGTGAGGATTTTGACGGCGGCCTCGATCAGTTTCTCGCGCGGCAGGAAGCAGTTTCCGGCGTCGGAGCCCTGAGAGAGGGTGTATTGGAGACCTGCCTTCACCCGCTCCGGCGAGTCGTGCGGGATGCCGACGGCCTTCGCGATGGCGTCCGCGGTCTTGAACCCGATGCCCCATACGTCCGATGCCAGCTTGTAGGGCTCTGATTTGACAACGTCGATCGCCGTGTCGCCGTACTCCTTGTAGATGCGTACCGCGATGGACGTGGTCACGCCGACGGACTGGAGGAAGACCATCACTTCCTTGATGGCCTTCTGCTCGACCCACGCGTCCGCGATCAGCTTCGTGCGCTTCGGGCCGAGTGTCGGCACCTCGACCAGGCGCTGCGGGTCGGTCTCGATGATCGTGAGAGTGTCGGTACCGAAGTGTTCGACGATGCGTTCCGCGAGCTTCGGCCCGATGCCTTTGATGAGCCCGGAGCCGAGGTAGCGCTGGATGCCCTGGATCGTCGCGGGCAGGACCGTCGTGTAGTTCTCGACGTGAAACTGCCGGCCGTACTGCGCATGCGAGCCCCAGCGGCCGCGCATCCGCAGCGACTCGCCGGGCTGGGCACCGAGCAACGCGCCGACGACGGTCAGCAGGTCGGCGGAGCCGCGCCCGGTGTCCACGCGGGCGACCGTGTAACCGGTCTCCTCGTTGGCGTAGGTGATGCGCTCAAGTACGCCTTCGAGCACGGCGAGATGGAAGTTCGGGCTCTCGCCCTCAGCCTCCGCATCCTTAGTCGCCGCCATGACCGCAGCTTATCGGGCGGATACGACAGGCCGGCCCGGAACATGCGGGTTCCGGGCCGGGGCTGTGGACAGCGCGTCGAGCGCTGATCAGGTGGTGCCGGCGGAGGAGGAGCCTGCGGCGGTGCTGCTGCTCGTCGCGGAGGTCAGGTCGTACACGGTCACGCCGCCCACCGTCTGCGCGGTGAAGTTCGACCTGACCCAGTTCGCGATCTCGGCGGCGCTGGAGCTCGAGCCGCCGGTCGAGCCGGAGATGTAGTAGTGGATCTTTCCTTCCTTCACGTACTGCTCGAACTGGGCCAGCGTCGGCGTCGGGTCGGTGCCGTTGAACCCGCCGATGGCCATCACCGGATCGCCGCTGGCCAGCTGGTAGCTCGCGGCGTTGTTGGAGCCGACGGTCGCGGCGATCCAGGTGTACTTGCCGGAATTCGCCTGGAGCAGCTGGGTCAGTGCGGAGCTGACGGTCGAGCCGTTCAGCAGGCCGCCGATTCCGCCCAACCCGCCGCCGGCAGCGCCGCCGCCGGTAGCGCTACCGCCGGGACCACCCATGCCGCGGAAGCCGCCGAAGCCCTGGGAGGTGCCGCCTTGGGAGGTGCCGCCCTGGGCGAACGGGGAGCCCTGGGTTTGACCGGTGCCGGGACCGCCGAAGTTGCCGCCACCTGGACCGCCGAAGCCGCCCCGGCCGCCACCACCGCCCGGTCCGCCGAACCCGCCAGCCACCGCAGGACCGGCGCTCGGGATCGCTCCGGTGTGCGCCGTGTTGACGGTGTCCAGCGTGTACGCGGTCGGCCCGAGCAGCAGCGCTACCAGTCCGGCTGCGCCTGCCCAACGCACGACCGTCTTCGGCGTCCGGGCGGCCAGCGCGATGACGCCGGCCGCTGCGAGGCCGCCGATCAGCACGACGTAACGCAGCCAGGGCACGTATTCAGGCGTCCGGTTCAGCAGGACATACGACCACACCGCGCCGACCGCGATCGCGGCTCCGAGCGCCACGGCCGCCTTGTCGTTCGCCCGGCGCCGCCAGAGGATCATCGCGCCGATGCCGACCACCGCGCCGATCGCCGGGGCGAGCGCGACCGTGTAGTACGGATGGAAGATCCCTGCCATGTAGGAGAACACCGCGCCGGTCAGCACCAGCCAGCCGCCCCACAGCAGCAGCGCCGCGCGTTCCGGGTCCGTCCGCCGCGCGCGCCGGGTCGCCCAGAGCCCGAACCCGAGCAGCACCAGCGCCGTCGGCAGCAGCCAGGCGATCTGCGAGCCGACCTCCGAGCCGAACATCCTGGTCCAGCCGGTCGCGCCCCAGCCGCCGCCCCCGCCGACCGAGCCGGTCTCGTCGCCGGTGATCCGGCCGAAGCCGTTGTAGCCGAAGGTGAGCGAGAGGAAGTCGTTGTCCTGCGACCCGCCGATGTACGGCCGGTCGGCGGCCGGGATCAGCTCCACGACGGCGACCCACCAGCCGCCCGCCACCACCATCGCCAGCGTCGCGACGCCGATCTGCCTGATCCGCCGCCACAGCGTCGTCGGCGCGGCGACAACGTACACCAGCGCGAACGCGGGCAGCACCAGGAATGCCTGCAGCGTCTTGGTCAGGAAGGCGAAGCCGATGCACGCGCCGGCCAGCGCGAGCCAGCGGGTCTGCGCCCGCGCCGATTCGACGCTCGTGACCGCGCGCACGACGCAGTACGCCCCGAGGGTCATCAGCAGCACGAGCAACGCGTCCGGGTTGTTGAACCGGAACATCAGCGCGGCGACCGGGGTGACCGCCAGCACCGCGCCTGCGATGAGCCCGGCCGCATGCCCCGAGGTGCGCCGCACCGCCGCGTACAGCACGCCGACCGCCGCGACCCCTTCGAGCGCCTGCGGCAGCAGGATGGCGAAGGAGTTCACGCCGAACAGCCGCGCGGACAGCTCCATCAGCCAGAGCGAGGCAGGCGGTTTGTCGACGGTGATGAAGTTCGAGGCGTCCGAGGAGCCGAAGAAGAACGCCTTCCAGCTCTTCGTGCCCGCCTGGACCGCCGCCGAGTAGAACGGATTCGCCCACCCGGACACCGAAAGGTTCCACAGATAGAGCGCGGCGGTCGCGGCGAGCAGTATCAATACGGCTCTTCGCTCCCAGGGGAAGCGTTTGGGCGGCCGGGCGCCTTGCGTCGCTAGGTTCGCGCTGTGCTCCAGAGTCGCTGTCATGGCGTCCACGCTGCATCACCGCGATGAGCGGTTCATGAGACGTGCGTGGGATCCGGTTTCGAACCGCGCAAAATCGAATTGACGGGTGTCGCGTTCGAAACCAGGGTGGGGTCCCTTCCCCCCCACTGAACCCGTGTAGGACGGTATGACGTCGAGCCTCGCCGTCCGGATCAGGCTCCTGAAGCTGCTGCCGGACGCCGGATACCCGATCACCACGCTGTACACCGCGCAACTGGTCGTCAGCGTGCTGCTGCCTGCCGCCACTGCGCTCGCCACCGCCGGCGTTGTCAGCCGTATCGAGGCGCACGCCGGACAGCCGGGGGCGTTCTCGTACGCCGTGCCACCGCTGATCTTCCTCGCCGCCACCCTGGTGGGCGCGCAGCTCATCGCGGCCGCGCACTGGCCTGTGCTCGACGTGGTGTATTCGCGGATCAACGCGACCCACCGGGAGCGGCTGGCCCTGCTCGCGCTCGGCACGCCGACCATCACCGAGCTGGAGCGGCCGCACGTGCAGGACCTGATCAAAGCAGCCTCGGCGGAGTCAACCACCTGGGTCGAGAAGACCCCGGCCGACGGGGCGCTCAGCCAATTGCAGCTGATGCTGCGCTACGTGGGCATGGCCGCCTCCGCGCTCGTCATCGCCCGCTTCTCCTGGTGGCTGGTGCCGGTGATCGTGGCGCCGGCCTTCGCGGTGCGGGCGCTGGGCCGGCGCGAATGGCTCGCCCACTTCCGGGTCTGGCGGCGCGGCCTGGCCGAGAACCGGCAGTTCAAGTACTGGGGGAAGGTCGCCACCTCGCCGTCGGAGGGCAAGGAACTGCGCATCTTCGGCCTGGAGGGCTGGCTCGTCAGCCGCGGTCAGCGGCACATGCACGCGCACCTCGACCCGGTCTGGGCCAGCCACCACAAGGTGGCCCGCTCGAAGTGGCTGATCGCGGTCCTCACCTTCGCGCCGCTGGCCGTGGTGTTCGCCGGGGTCGGCCTCGCGACGGCGCACGGGCACGGCACGCTCGCCGCAGAGACCGTGGTGCTCACGTCCGCCTGGTCCGTCTTCGCGGCGATCGGCGGAACCTACGACGCGATGGCGATCGAGGGCGCCACGCCGGTGATGGAAGCCTACGAAGAGCTTGAGCGGATTCTCGCGATGCCGCTCGCGTCCGCCTCCGCCGCCTCTGCGCCTGCCCTTCCCGCTCCTTCCGCCTCCGCCCCCGCCGCGCCGGACGGCCACCCGGCGCCTCTGGTCCGCTTCGAGTCGGTCGGCTTCACCTATCCCGATACGACGCGCAAGATCCTCGACGGCCTTAGCTTCGAGATCCGGCCCGGCGAGTTGCTCGCGGTGGTCGGGTTGAACGGCGCGGGCAAGTCCACCATGACCAAGATCCTGTCCGGGCTCTACCAGCCCACCGAGGGCCGGGTCACCGCCGACGGCGTCGACATCGAGGAACTCGGCTACGCCGCGTGGCGCCGGCAGCTGTCCGTCGTCTTCCAGGACTTCGTGAAGTATCCGCTGACCGCCCGCGAGAACGTGCTGCTCGGCGTCGGCGCGGTCGACGCCCCCGCGGCGCAGGACGTGCTGGAGGGCGCCGCACGCGACTCCGGCCTCGTCGACGTGCTCGAACGGCTCCCGCTCGGCTGGGACACGCCGCTATCCAAGTCGCGGGAGAGCGGCGTCGACCTGTCCGGCGGGCAGTGGCAACAAGTCGTGCTCGCCCGCGCGCTCTACGCGGTGCGGACCGGCGCGCGCATTCTCGTCCTGGACGAGCCGACGGCGCACCTCGACGTGCGCACCGAGTTCGAGGTCTTCCAGCGTCTGGCCAACGCGGCCGGCGAGGTCAGCGTGGTGCTGATCTCGCACCGCCTCTCCACGGTCCGCCAGGCGGACCGCATCGTGCTGCTCGACGGCGGCCGGACCGTCGAATCCGGCTCGCACGACGAGCTGATCGCGCTCGGCGGCCGGTACGCCGAGATGTTCGCCATCCAGGCCGAGCGCTTCGTGCGCGGCTACCAGGACGTCCTGGAAGAGGGAGAGCTGCTGTGACCGCCGATTCGACGACAGCCGGATCCGGCGACGTCTCCGGCCCGGATCTGCGAGCCGGGCTGGCGCTCTGGCGCGAGCTGATGCGGGCGAGCTGGCAGCAGAGCAAGGTGCTGTACTTCACCGTGATCGGCGCGCTCGTCCTGGACACCTGCGCCATCGCGCTCATCGGCGTCGGCCTGCGCGCCGTCGTCTCCGGCTCGGTGCACCACGCCGCCACGGCCGTCGTCGTCGGGGCGCTCGGCGCGGCGCTGGCTTACACGGTGAACCTGTGCATCGGCGAGATCGGCGGCATGATGCGCATCGAACTGGCCGAGGTGGTCGCGATGCGGCGGATCGTGCCCGAGGTGCGCCGCGGCGCGATCGGCATCGAGACCGTCGACCACCTCGAGCGCTCCGCCTACCTCGACCGGCTCACCCTGGTCGAGGACAACGCCTGGGGCATCGTCGACTCGGCCTGGGCGGCGGTCGAGGCGGTCGGCTTCATCGCCCGGCTCGCGCTCACCCTCGGCCTGCTCGGCAGCGTCAGCCCGCTGCTCTTCCTGATCCTGGCCGCCGGGGCGATCCCGGTGCTCTTCGAGCGGCGCGGCCGGATGGGCGTCAAGGCGGCGGAGGTCGCCCGCTCGGCCGACCGCAGGCTGCAGCGGGACCTGTTCGAGCTGGCCGTCTCCCCGGCCGCCGGCAAGGAACTGCGGGTCACCGGCGCCGGGCCCGACCTCGTGCGCCGCCAGCGCGCGGCCGCGGACCGGGCCGAGGCGATCTGGATCAGGGCCCGCATCCGCGCGGCGGGGTGGAAGGCGGCCGGCTGGTGCCTGTTCTCGCTCTGCTTCGTCAGCGGGCTCACGGTCGTCGTGCACAGCGCCGCGAACGACCCGGCGCGCATCGGCGACATCGTGCTCACGGTCACGGTAGGCACGCAGCTGCGGATGATCGTCGAGCAGGCCGTCCGGCGCTCGGCGGACACCGGTGGATATACGCGCCTGCTGCGCCCTTTCCGCTGGCTGCGCCGCTACCGGGACGATCAGCGCGCGCTGGCCGGCCCGGGCCTGCAACCGCCGGCCCGCCTCGCGTCCGGCATCACCTTCGACCGTGTCACCTTCAGCTATCCGGGCACCGATCGGGCCGCACTGCGCGACCTGACGGTCCATCTGCCCGCCGGGTCGGTGGTCGCCGTGGTCGGCGAGTACGGCTCCGGCAAGACGACGCTCGTCAAGCTCGTGACCAAGCTCTACCGCCCGGACAGCGGCCGCATCCTCGTCGACGGCACTGACCTCGCCGATCTGGACACGGCGGCCTGGCGGTCCGTCACCAGCGCCGCGTTCCAGGACTTCGGCCGGTATCACACCTCGTTCGCCGAGGCCGTCGGGTTCGGTGACATCGCAGCCGTCGACGACCTCACCCGCATCCGACGCGCCGTCAGCGACGCCGACGCGGAGGCACTGGTGCGCCGCCTGCCCGACGGCCTGGACACCCGGCTCGGCCGGCAGTTCGGCGGCGTCGAGGTCTCCGAGGGCCAGTGGCAGAAGATCGCGCTGGCCCGCGCCTCCATGCGCCCGGCGCCGCTGCTGTTCGTCCTCGACGAGCCCACGGCCTCGCTCGACGCGCCGAGCGAGCACGCGATCTTCGAGCGCTACATGCGGCGGGCTCGCGAGGTCGCCGAGCACTCCGGCGGCATCACCCTGGTGGTCTCGCACCGCTTCTCCACGGTCGCCGGAGCGGACCTGATCCTGGTCATGGAGGGCGGCCGGCTGGCCGAGCACGGCACCCACGAGCGGCTGCTCGCCGCCGACGCCCGCTATGCCTCGCTTTACTCCCTCCAGGCGACCGCTTACTCCGATTAACCGCCGAGATTCCCAACTTCCACCCGTTCGGCCCAATTCAGCAGGTAAAAGCAGCCATCGGACCGCCTTTCGTGAAACTTTCAGAGGCAGGAGGCCGCCGCCGGCCCGCCCCTCGCCTGATCTCGCGACCACCGGACGGGTTGGCCGAATCGTTACCGGGTTGATCCACCAGTAACGCTGGACGGGACAACAAAAGCAAGGTTGCATCTCAGGTGTCGTTTCTCGGGCCGAGTCAACGACTTTCCTGAGGACGCACCGGTAATCAGCGAGTCAGGGATCGAGGACGATGATGTTCACAAGCTCTGGCACACGGGGGCTCACGACCCGGAGCCACGACGATCGCAAGCGGTCGCGGACCAAGCGCCGCGTATTGCTGACCGCCGCCGCCTCCGCTTCATTGTTAGCGGCCGCATGCAGTAGCAGTTCCAAGGGCGCGCAGGCCGTTCCGACCCTCACCGGAGACTGCGCGCAGTACCAGGCCTACGCGGGCCACTCCGGCACCACGGTCACGATGTTCGCCTCGATCATCAGCCCCGAGTCGGACTCTCTGCAGAAGTCCTGGGCGCAGTTCTCCCAGTGCACCGGCATCAAGATCTCGTACGAGGGCTCCAACGACTTCGAGTCGCAGCTGGCGGTCCGCGTCTCCGGCGGCAACGCGCCGGACCTCGCGGTCATCCCGCAGCCCGGCCTGCTGGCCCAGATGGTCAAGACGCACAAGGTGGTCAAGCCGCCGGCGGAGACCGTCTCGAACGAGAACAACTGGGCGCCGATCTGGAAGCAGTACGCCACCGTCAACGGCACCTTCTACGCCGCGCCGATGAGCGCGAACATGAAGTCGCTGGTCTGGTACTCGCCCAAGGCGTTCAAGGCGGCCGGCTACACCGTGCCGACCACCTGGGACGATCTGATGTCGCTGTCCGCGAAGATCGCGGCCGCGGGCAAGGGCAAGCCGTGGTGCGGCGGGATCAGCTCGGGCACCGCGACCGGCTGGCCGGCCACCGACTGGCTCGAGGAGATCGTGCTCGGCAAGGACGGCGGCCAGGTTTACGACGACTGGGTCAGCCACAAGATCAAGTTCTCCGACCCGCAGATCCAGTCCGCCATGCAGACCGTGGCCGGCTGGATGCAGAACCCGGCGTGGGTCAACGGCGGCTTCGGCGACGTCAAGACCATCGCGACCACCACGTTCCAGGACGCGGGCAAGCCGATCCTCAAGGGCCAGTGCTGGATGCTGCAGCAAGCCTCCTTCTACGAGGCCCAGTGGCCCACCGGCACCAACGTCGGTCCGGACGGTGACGCGTTCGCGTTCTACCTGCCGGCCGCCGGCAACACCCAGACCCCGGTCGAGGGCGGCGGCGAGTTCGTGACCGCGTTCTCCTCGCGGCCCGAGGTTCAGGCCGTGCAGAACTACCTGTCCACCCCGCAGTGGGCCGACTCGCGCATCAAGGTCGCCCCGGGTTGGGTCTCGGCCAACGAGAAGGTCGATCAGACCCTGTACACCGACCCGATCGACAAGCTGTCCGCGAAGTACCTGACCGACCCGAACGCCACGTTCCGGTTCGACGCCTCCGACCTGATGCCCGCCGCCGTCGGCGCGGGACAGGAGTGGAAGTCGTTCACCGCCTGGTTCGGCCAGGGCCAGAGCATCCAGCAGGTCGCTTCCGACATCGACGGCGCTTGGCCCAGCTCGTGACGTACGGCTCAACCAGTAGTGCCTCGTCCGGCCTCCGCACCTCGGAGGCCGGATGATGGCCGCGCAGACGCAGGTAATCCTTGCGAGCACCGCGAGCGACGCCTTCTCGAAGCTGGGCCAGACCGGTGAAGCACTGCTGGTCTTCTTCGGCATCGGGCTGATCATCTTCGTCGCGGCCGGCCGGGCGACCGGCCGGCTGCACCGGCCGCTGACCATCGTGGTGCTGCTCGGCCCCGCGCTGGTCCTGCTGGCCGTCGGGCTGGTCATCCCGGCGATCCGCACGATCTACCTGAGCTTCTACAGCGACGACTCCTCCACCTTCGTCGGCGGGAAGAACTTCGGCTGGGCCTTCACCAACGGCTCGGCGCAGCAGGCACTGCTCAACACCCTGCTGTGGATCCTGATCGCGCCGATCGTGGCCACCGCGCTCGGGCTGCTGCTCGCCGTCCTGGTCGACCGGATCAAGTTCCAGGCGGTGTACAAGTCGCTGATCTTCATGCCGATGGCGATCTCGTTCGTCGGCGCGTCGATCATCTGGAAGTTCGTCTACGACTACCGGGCACCCGGGCAGCCGCAGACGGGACTGCTCAGCCAGGTCGTGATCAAGCTGGGCTGGAGCAATCCGCCCAACTGGATCCTGAGCCATCCGCTGAACAACTTCCTGCTGATGGTGATCATGATCTGGTCGCAGACCGGGTTCGCGATGGTGGTGCTCTCGGCCGCGATCAAGGCGATCCCGGACGACATCATCGACGCGGCGAAGGTGGACGGCGCGCGCGGCCTGGCGATGGCGTTCCGGATCACCTTCCCGATGATCCGCAGCACCCTGATCGTGGTGCTGACCACGGTCATGATCATCACCCTGAAGCTGTTCGACATCATCCGCACGATGACCGGCGGCAACTTCGGGACCGAGGTGCTGGCCAACGACATGTACTCGCAGACCTTCGTGAACTTCGACACCGGCAAGGGCAGCGCGCTCGCGGTCATCCTGTTCGCCGGAGTCCTTCCGCTGGTCGCGTACAACATCGTGCTGCTGCGCAGGGAAAGGCAGATCCGGTGAGTACCCCCGCCGAAGTCGTCTCCCCGATCAAGACCGCTCCGACCGGGCCGGCGGTGAAGGCGGTGCGCCGCTCCTTCTCCTCCCCGATCGCCACCGTGCTCGTCCTGGTGCTCACGGTGCTGTGGACGGTGCCGACCTTCGGGTTGTTCGTGGCCTCGTTCCGGCCGGGCGGGGCCTCGGCCACCTCCGGCTGGTGGACCGCGTTCGCGCACCCGCACCTGACCGTCTCGAACTACGACACGGTGCTCTTCCAGAGCGCCAACTTCGGCGGCTCGAGCGGCATCATGCCGTTCCTGGTCAACTCCCTCGCCATCACCATCCCGGGCACGCTGTTCCCGCTGACGATCGCCGCAATGGCGGCGTACGTGCTGGCGTGGGTGAAGTTCCGGGGCAGCGACGCGCTGTTCTTCTTCATCTTCGCGCTGCAGGTGGTGCCGCTGCAGCTGGCGCTGGTGCCGCTGCTCCAGCTGTTCTCCGGCGGAGCGCACATCGGCACCGTGGCACTCGTCCCGGCGCTGAACGTCAGCGGCACCTACGTGTCGCTGTGGACGGCGCACACGATGTTCGCGCTGCCGCTGGCGGTGTACCTGCTGCACAACTTCATCGCGCAGCTGCCGCGGGACCTGATCGAGGCCGGTCTGGTCGACGGAGCCAACCACTTCCGGGTGTTCCGCACGATCGTGCTGCCACTGGCGACCCCGGCCCTGGCCGCGTTCGCCATCTTCCAGTTCCTGTGGGTGTGGAACGACCTGCTGGTCGGCCTGACCTTCGCGGGAGGCACGCCGCAGGTGGAACCGCTCACCGTGCGGCTCTCCCAGATGGTCGGCTCCTTCGGCGGGCGCTGGGAGCTGCTGACGGCGGGCGCGTTCGTGTCCATCGTCATCCCGCTCGCGGTGTTCTTCTCGCTTCAGCGCTACTTCGTGCGCGGCCTGCTGGCTGGCTCGGTGAAGGGCTGATCTGAGGCAGGCGGCCGGGAATGCTGACGGGAATCCTGGTCGGCGAGAGCGTGCGGACCGGCGCGGCGCTGGAAGGACTGGAGCTGCGGCTGTACCGGGTGACCGGCGTCGAGGTGCTCGACCCGGCGCCCGGTCAGCCGCCGCACTGGACGCTGCTGGAGTTCGGGGCCGAGGAGCAGCAGGCCCCGGACCTGGCCGCGGCGCTGGCGCAATGCCTCGAATCAGGCCCTTGGTATGCCAGCTTCACCGCCGGGGACGAGGTCTTCGTGGTCTTCGCCGACCGCGTCTTCCGCTACAACCGCGGCGACCGCTCCGGCCGTGCCCGCGCGGCCCAGTACGCGCGCACGGTGGGCGTTCCGGAGAAGCAGCTGGACTGGGCCGAGTGAAGCAAGTGAAGCGAACGAAGCGAGGAGCGGCATGCCCGCCAAGTCAGTAGCCGAGAAGCTGCTCGTCAAGCCGGAGACGACGCTCTGGCTCTCCCACGAGGACAGGCTCGCGCTCATCGCGCCGCTCCCGGACGGCGCGACGCTCGTCCCGGCACTGAGCGAGGCGACCGCAGCGATGCTCTTCGCCGACAGCGCGTCAGACCTGCGCCAGCTGCTCGGCAAGCACGCCGATGCGGAACTGGCGGCCCCGCCTGTGTTCTGGGTCGCGTATCCGAAGGCGAACAAGGCGGACATCAACCGCGACACGCTCTGGCCGATCCTCGCCGAGCGCGGCATGCGCCCCATCAGCCAGGTCGCCGTCGATGAGACCTGGTCCGCGCTGCGCTTCCGGATGCTGAAGCCGGGCGAGGAGTTCAAGCCGGGCGCTTGAGCACGGTCCGGCGGCACCGGCACTTCCACTCGCACCGGCACTTCCACTCGCACCGGCGCTGACCCTCCGGGCCGCTCCGCTCTCCCGAAAACCCGCGATGACATTCCTCGTCGCGCTGCTGGAACCACCCGTAGCGACGCTCGTCGTGTGGCCGACCACAGACGCTCGTGCTGCCTCGACGGTCTCGCGATAGCTTTGGCGACGGCGGATGAGGGTAGACCGGCCCGTGCGTGCACGGTTTTGGCTGTGAGGAAAACCAACGCCGCGTGTCCTGGTCTTGCCGCGACTGCCGTCGGCAAAGCTATCGCGAGACGCCCAGCGCTCAAGGGCGTCTGTGGCCGTGCGCTGCTCAAAACGAAACGCTAGTGGGCGGCCCGGCCGCGTCGCGGAGATGTCATCGCAGGGTTGCCTTGAGTGCCGACCACCCCGTCACCCTCGCGCCTCAAACTCGCCAACCTCGCTTGGCGCTAGCCACAAAGCTACGATCTGTTCGCGTGAACCTGATCGCCGACCTCGACCTCGACCTCGGCGCGGGCCTTCGACTGCGCACATTGACCCGCCGCGACGCCGAACTCGTGGTGCGCGCCACCAGCGCTGAAACAGGTCCGGCCCTGTGGTCACCGCACCCGGCCGGGCCCTACACGCTCAACGACGCGCAGGCCGCGTTGCGCGACTGGGATCCCGACGCCGAAGCGCAGACGTCCTACGGCATCCTCGACGACGGCGAACTGCTCGGCGCGCTCGGACTGATGCCCGATGGCCCGCGAAGCGCTGAACTGGCCTACTGGGTACGACCGCAAAGCCGCCGGCAGGGCCTGGCGCTGCGTGGGGTCCAAGAGATCACGCAGTGGGCGCACCGGGACGCGGGACTGACCCGCATTTGGTTGGAGATCAACCCCGACAACGTCGCCTCCCAGCGCCTGGCTGAGCGCGCCGGTTACCGGTACGAGCAGCGAATCGCGGACCACTGTCGAACGCGGACGTCACCTGAGCCCGAAGACGACACCTGGCACGACTGCCTGATCTGGGCACACGCCCATCCGACGTGACCATTGGCTAGTAGCGGAGCGGCCCGGAGGGTCAGCGCAGCGTTCAGCGCGCAGCGCGTGCGCGGCGGCGCCCTGGTTCGCGCAGCGGCCGAGCGCCAGCGAGGACGCGGAGCAGGGTGGGCGGGAGGGTGATCTTCCGCGCGGAGCGCGCCAGCCGCAGGCGTCATCAGGTGGAGCCGGGCCAGCCGCAGGCGTCATAAAGCGGAGCTGCTCAGCGCCAAGCCAGCAGGGGCGGACAGGACCGTTCCGGAGCTCAGGCCGACGCGCGGATGACCAGCTCGGTCGGGAGGATCACCGCGGCCGGTTCCTGGCCGTCGAGGCGGGCGAGCAGCAGGCGGACCATCTCCTGGGAGATCCGGCGGAACGGCTGGCGGACCGTGGTCAGCTGCGGGCGCGCGGTGAGGGCCGCCGGGGAGTCGTCGAAGCCGACGACGGCCACGTCTTCGGGCACTCGCTTGCCCGCCTCGGTGAGCGCGTCGATCGCGCCGACCGCCATCAGGTCCGACGCGACGAAGACCGCGTCGAGGTCGGGGTTCGCCTGCAGCAGCTTGATCATCGCCACCTCGCCGGACGCACGGGTGTAGTCGCCGTGCGCGACCAGCGAGTCGTCCGCGGGCAGGCCGGCCGTGCGCAGCGCGTCCTGGTAGCCCTTGAGGCGGTCACGGCCGCCGGGCGTGTCCATCGGGCCGGTCACGGTCGCGATCCGGCGCCTGCCCAGCTTGGCCAGGTGCGCGGTCGCCTGGCGCGCGCCCTCCGCCTCGTTCACCGCGACGTAGGCCAGGTCGTACTCGTGGCCGATCGGCAGGCCGCACGCGACCGCGGGGACGCCGAGGCCGGTCAGCCGGTCCACCACCGGGTTGCCCGCGTGCGTGGAGACCAGGAGCGCTCCGTCGATGTGGCCCGCCGCGATGAAGCGCACGACCCGCTCGCGGTCCTCCTCCGTGCCCGCGATGGAGAGCAGCAGGGGCATGTCGTGCTCGGCCAGGGCCTGCGTGCAGCCGCGCAGCAGGATCGGGAAGTTCGGGTCCTCGAAGAACTTCTCCTGCGGCTCGGAGAGGATGAACGCCACGGACCGCGAGCGCTGGGTGACCAGGGAGCGGGCGTGGTGGTTGACCACGTAGCCGGTCTGCTTGATCGCCTTGTTGACGGCGGCGAGAGCGGCCGGCGAGACGTTGACTCCGCCGTTGAGGACGCGCGAGACGGTGCCGCGCGAGACTCCGGCTTCGGCCGCGACGTCTTCGATGGTGGGCCGGGCACGCCGCGGCGGCGCTCCGTTGCCGACGCCGTTGCCGCTCACCGCACTCCCACCTGTTCCCGTTCGCAACCCGACTTGGTGCCAGCAGTCTGTCACTTGACCGACCCCGCTGACAGATCGACCCGCCAGAACCGCTGAAGCAGGAAGAACAGGATGACCAACGGCAGGATCGACAGCAGCGAGCCGGTGATCACGACCGTGTACAGCGCGGGCTGCTGGGTGCCCTGGCTCAGCAGCGTATAGAGGCCCACGGTGATCGGGAACTTGGTGTCGCTGCTGAGCATCAGCCACGGCAGCAGGAAGTTGTTCCAGATCGCGACGAACTGGAACAGGAAGATGGTGACCAGGCCGGGCGCCATCATCGGCACGCCGATGCGCAGGAACGTGCGCCACTCGCTGGATCCGTCCATCCGCGCCGCCTCGATGACCTCGTCGGGCACGGACGCGCCGGCGTAGATCCGGGCGAGGTAGATCCCGTACGGGGACACGATGGAGGGGATGAGCACCGACCAGTACGTGTCGGCCAGGTTGAGCTTGGCGACGAGCAGGTACTGCGGCACGGCGAGCACCACGGCCGGGACGAGCACACCGATCAGGATGAGGTTGAAGAGGGCTGATTTGCCGCGGAACTGGTACTTGGCGAAGGTGTAGCCGGTCAGCGCGGACAGCCCGGCGGACAGGATCGCGCCGCCGCCGGCGTAGATCGCCGTGTTCCACATCCAGCTCCAGAAGATGCCGCCGCGATAGGACGTCAGGGTACTGAGGTTGGAGAACAGGGCGGAGCCCGGCTTGAAGGCGGAGAGGTTGAAGAGCTCTGTGTTGTTCTTCGTCGAGGCGACGACGACCCAGGCGACCGGCAGGAGCGCGTAGAGCGCGCCGAGGAGCAGCACGGCGGTCGGGACCAGGGCGGTGCGGCGGGGGCGCCGGTCGCGGCGGGCGCCGTAGCCGCGCGGGGAGGCGGTGAGGGTGGTCACTTGGATTCGCCTCCGAAGGTGTGGCGGTTGGTCAGGCGCAGCACGGCGATCGAGACGGCGAACATCAGCACCGCGATGATGATCGACTCGGCCGACCCGGCGAACACGTCGTCGCCGGTGTACGTGTCGTGATACACCTTCATCAGCGGCGTCCAGGTCGCCGAGACCACGCCGTAGGAGACCTGTCGCAGGGTGTTGGGTTCGTTGAAGACCTGGAGCGTGGCGATCGTCGAGAAGATCGCGGTCATGATGAGCGAGGGCCGGATCATCGGCAGCTTGATGCGCAGCGCGATCTGCAGCTCGCTGGAGCCGTCGAGCCGCGCGGCCTCGTACACCTCCTGCGGCAGCGAGCGCAGCGAGGTGTAGAGCACCATCATGTTGAAGCCGGTGCCGCCCCAGATGCCGATGTTGGCGATGGACAGGTACACCGCGTGCGCGCCGAAGAAGTTGACGCTCGTCGTCCCGAAGACCGTGTGCATGACGGACGCGAACGGCGAGACAGAGGGCAGATACATCATGCCCCAGAGCATCGAGCCGATGATCGTGGGCACCGCGTAGGGCAGGAAGATCGCGATGCGGCCGAAACGCTGGAACCGGACCCGCTGGGCGTCGAGGATCAGCGCGAAAACCGTGGCCAGGCCGAGCATCAGCGGAATCAGGATGCAGCCGTAGAGCAGCGCGCGCAGGATGCTGTGCCAGAACTCTGAGTCGTGGAATACGGCCGTGTAGTTGCCGAAACCGGTGAACACCTGCTTGCGTGCGTTCCGGCCGAGGCCCAGGCCCTGGATCTGCGTCTTCTGGGTGGACAGGTACACCGTGTAGCCCAGTGGCACGAGGAACACCGCGGTGAACAGCACCATCGCCGGCACCAGGAAGGCGTACGGGGTGCGGCGCGGAGCCGGGTTCCAGCGCGCCCGGCGCGGCGCGCTGCCGGTCTCGCCGAGCGCGTCGACGACAGCGGTCGCCGTCATGTTGCTTCTCCTCGGATCTGGGTATACGGGCTTGAAACCGGGCCCTGCGACCGGTGCGGCGGATCGCAGGACCCGGTGGTAATTGACGAGCCGGTGGTAATGAGGAGCGGAAGCTCCCGTACGGTCAGCTGCCGCTGACGGTGAACCCGTTGCTCTTCATGTCCGCGACCACCTTCTGCTGCACGGTGGCAAGCGCCGCCAGGAAGTCGCCCTTGTTGGTCGCGGCCGCGCCGAACGCGTCGGAGAAGGCACTGTAGGCGACGTTCACGTCCGGCCCCCAGGTCGCGGTCGCAGCCTGCTGCGAGTACTGCTTCGCGAGCGTGTAGAAGTCGCTCTGGCCGCCGACGAAGGCCGGGACGGTGAGGGCGGAGCTGCCCTCCGCGGCGAGCGAGGCGGGATAGACGTTACCGTCGGAGACCAGCAGGTTGACGCCGTCGGTCTCGTGGTTGAGCCAGGTGATGAACTCGGCGGCCTGCTGCGGGTGCTTGGAGTCCGAGGTGACGGAGGTGGCCGAACCGCCCCAGTTCCCGGTCACCTGGTCGCCCGCGTTCCACTGCGGCAGCGGGGCCATCGCCCACTTGCCCGAGGTGTCCGCCGCCTCGGAGGCGAGCGTGCCCGGCGCCCACACGGCCGCGATCCACGACAGGTACGTGCCGTTGTCCAGCGCCTTGCTCCAGTCCGCGGTCCACGCGGTCTTGTTGTCGACCGCGCCCTCCTTGACCAGGCTGCCCCAGTAGGAGGCGACCTTCTGCGAGGCCGCCGAGTCGATGCCGACGCTCCACGCGTCGCCTGAGGCGGACCACCACTTGGCCCCGGCCTGCTGGGTCAGCCCGGAGAACAGGCCGCCGTCGGTGGTGGCGGTGTCGCCGATGTAAACGTTCGGGTGTGCCCTGTGCACCTGCTCCGCCTCGGTCTGGTACTGGGCCCAGGTGGTCGGCGGCGTCAGTCCGTACTGCTTGAACAGGTCGGTGCGGTAGAAGAACGCGAGCGGAGCAGCGTCCTGCGGTACCCCGTAGACGGAGCTGGTACCGAGCGTGACCTGGTTCCACAGGCCGGACGGGTAGTCGCTCTTGATGTTGTTCACGTACTGCGAGATGTCGGCCAGGTAGTTGTTGGACACCAGGGTCGGCAGCGACTGGTACTCGACCTGCGCGAGGTCCGGCATCGTGTGCGCCTTGCCCGACGTGAGCAGCTTCGTAAGCTCCGGGTCGCCGCCGGCCGCCTTGGTGAAGGTGACCTGGATGTTGGGATGCGTCTTGTTCCAGGCGGCCACGATCTTGTCCATGTTCGGCACCCAGGACCAGAAGGTCAGGTTCACCTTCTGATTCGAGTCGGTGGAGGCCGTGGCGGATGGGTTGCCTGACGACGAGCAGCCTGCCGCGAGGGCGACCGCGGCGACGGCGCACGCAGCCGAGGTGGCGGCGCGGGAGAGCTTCATTGCCACTCCAGGGAGGGGATGAGGGTGGGCGGTGGATGAGCCGGGCGGTGAGCGGTAACTTTCCCGTTACGGCGTTGTGAACGCTCCCAGATTCATGACAGGATCTTCTCCTGTCAAGAGGTCGCCCGGGGCTAGAACAGAGCGAGACTCGTCCGTTACCGTTCCGTGAGCGCTCCCAACCGAGTGCGTCGTATGGGTAGAAGCAAGAGGTATTCGATGACTCTCCAGGTCGAGCAGGCGGCTGCGGCGGGGCCGGCTGCGGGTGCCGCGACGGGCAGCGCGGCCGCACAGTCTCCGGCTGCGCGATGGCCGCGACTCGACGCGCTCGCCTACGGAGCGGACTACAACCCCGAGCAGTGGCCGGAGGAGGTGTGGGCCGAGGACGTCGCGCTGATGCGCGAGGCCGGGGTCAACCTGATCAGCCTCGGCATCTTCTCCTGGGCGCTGCTGGAGCCCGAGCCGGGCAGGTTCGAGTTCGGCTGGCTGGACCGGGTGATCGGGCTGCTGCACGAGGCCGGGATCGCCGTGGACCTGGCGACGCCGACGGCCTCGACACCGGCCTGGTTCCTCGCGCAGTATCCGCACGTACGGCCGGTGACGTCCGAGGGCGTCGTGCTCGGCGGCTCAGCCCGACAGACCTACTGCCCGCACGCACCCGAGTACCGCGCGGCCAGCCGGCAGATCGCTGAGCAGCTTGCGGCGCGGTACGCCGCCCATCCCGCGGTAGTCATGTGGCACGTGCACAACGAGTACGGCTCACCCACCGCCGAGTGCTACTGCGCGGTCTCCGCGGCTGCCTTCCGGGAGTGGCTGCGGGCTCGCTACGGCAGCCTTGACGCGCTCAACGCCGCGTGGACCACCTCGTTCTGGGGCCAGCAGTACTCGGCCTGGGAGCAGATCGACGCGCCGCGCCGCGCGCCGATGGCCGATGTGAATCCCACGCACCGGCTCGACTTCCAGCGCTTCACCTCCGAGTCGCTGCTGGAGCTGTACACGGCCGAACGCGATGTCATCAGGACCCGTACGACGGCCGCCGGGCGGCCCGAGGTGCCGATCACGACGAACCTCCAGCTGATCAACTGCAAGTCGCTGGATTTCTGGGCCTGGTCGGCGCAGACCGACGTCGCGGCGAACGACCACTACCTGTCCGCGGAACGTCCGGACAACCACATCGAGCTGGCCCTGTGCGCGGACTTCACCCGCTCGGTCGGCGGCGGCGGTCCCTGGCTGCTGATGGAGCACTCGACCAGCGCGGTCAGCTGGCAGCCGCGCAACCTGGCCAAGCGGCCCGGCGAGATGCGGCGCAACTCGCTGGCGCACGTGGCGCGCGGAGCGGACGGGGCGCTGTTCTTCCAGTGGCGGGCCTCGCGCGGCGGCGGGGAGAAGTTCCACTCGGCGATGGTTCCGCACGGCGGGACCGGCTCGCGGATCTGGCGGGAGGTGGTCGGCCTGGGCACGGATCTGGCTGCGCTGCGCCCGGTCCAGGGCTCCACGACGGTGGCCGAGGCCGCGCTGCTGTGGGACTGGGAGTCGTGGTGGGCGCTCGGGCACACCTTCCGGCCGTCGGTCGATCTGGACTTCAAGGAGCGGCAGATCGCCTACTACGAGGCGCTGTGGCGTGCGCACGTCAGCGCCGACTTCGCGCACCCGAGCGCCGACCTGTCGCGGTACCGGATGGTGGTTGTGCCGCAGATGTACCTGTGCCGCGAGGAGTGGGCCGAGAACCTGCGGCAGTACGTGCGCGGCGGCGGGACGCTGGTCGTTTCCTACTTCTCCGGGATCGTGGACGAGGACGACTCGGTGTACCTCGGCGGCTATCCGGGAGCGTTGCGCGACCTGCTCGGCGTGCTGGTCGAGGAATTCCTGCCGCTGCGGGCGGACTGGACGGTCCGGCTGGCGGGACGGCTGGAGGAGCCGTACCCGGGCATGGCGACGGTCTGGGCTGAGGACATCGAGCTGCGCGGGGCCGAGGCGGTGCTCACATACGCGGACGGCCCGGCGGAAGGCAAGCCTGCGGTAACGCGGCACGGCTTCGGGAACGGGCACGCCTGGTACGTCTCAACGCGGCCGGACGCGGAGACGCTGCGCGAGATCCTGCGGCTTGCGGCGGCTGACGCCGGCGTCACCTTCGATACCGAGACACCCGACACGCTGGAACTGGTCCGCCGTAAGGCATCCGATGAGACGTCATATCTCTTCGCGATCAATCACGGGCAGCAAGAGGCTGCAGTAGCTGCTTCAGGCGTCGACATGCTGACTGGTGAGGCGTTCATCGGATCTGTCCACATACCGGCTGGCAGCGTGCGCGTCGTTCGGGAAGCGTGATACGAACGGCGCGGAAGATCGGGTGAAAGCGGAAGATCGGTTAAGGAGATCGGGATGGCTGGCACGGGTGGGGTGGCAGCGGGGTACGGCACAGCGCGGACGGCTTGGCCGCGGCTCGACGGCATCGCGTACGGCGGGGACTACAACCCGGAGCAGTGGCCCGAGGAGGTGTGGGCCGAGGACGTCACGCTGATGCGCGAGGCCGGGGTGAACCTGGTCAGCCTCGGCATCTTCTCCTGGGTCAAGCTCGAACCCGAGCCGGGCAGGTTCGAGTTCGGCTGGCTGGACCGGATCATCGACCTGCTGCACGAGGGCGGCATCGCGATCGACCTGGCCACGCCGACCGCCGCTCCCCCGGCCTGGTTCCTCAAGGCGCACCCGGACATCCGGCCGGTGACCCGTGACGGCAAGGTGCTCGGCGGTGCGTCGCGGCAGACGTACTGCCCGCACGCGCCCGAGTACATTGCCGCGTGCAATCGGATCGCTGAGCAGCTCGCCGCGCGGTACGCCGACCACCCTGCGGTCGTGCTGTGGCACATCCACAACGAGTACGGCTGTCACGTGTCCGAGTGCTACTGCCCGGCTTCCGTTGCCGCGTTCCAGGAGTGGATACAGACGAAGTACCGCACGCTGGACGCGCTCAACGCGGCGTGGGGTACCGCATTCTGGGGCCAGACCTACACCGCCTGGGACGAGATCGACGCGCCGCGCGACGCTCCCGCCGATGCGAACAACGCGCAGCGACTCGACTTCGCGCGCTTCAGCTCGGCCTCGATGCTCGAACTGTTCAAAGCACAGCGCGACATCGTGAAGGCGCACAACCCGGCCGTGCCGGTGACCACGAACTTCATGGCGGTGATGAACAAGCCGATGGACCTATGGTCGTGGGCGCGCGAGATGGACCTGGTCTCGGACGACCACTACACCACCGCCGGCTCGCCGGTGCGGCACATCGAGCTGTCGATGGCCGCCGACCTGTGCCGGTCGCTGGCCGGCGGCGCGCCGTGGCTGCTGATGGAGCACTCGACCGGCGCGGTGAACTGGCAGCCGCGCAACGTCGCCAAGCTGCCCGGCGAGATGATCCGCAACTCGCTGGCCCACCTGGCGCGCGGCGCGGACGGCATCCTGTTCTTCCAGTGGCGGGCCTCGCGGGCGGGCACCGAGAAGTACCACTCGGCGATGGTTCCGCACGCCGGCACCGACTCGCGGATCTGGCGTGACGTGGTCGAGCTCGGCAGGCGGCTGCGGGAGCTGGGCGAGGTGCGCGGCTCGCGGATCGAGGCGGACACCGCGATCCTGTTTGACTGGGAGTCGTGGTGGGCGCTGGAGCTGGACTCGCGGCCCTCGGTGGACGTGCGGTTCCTCGACTTGCAGTTCGCCTACTACGAGCAGCTGTGGCGGGCGCACGTGACCGCCGACTTCGCGCATCAGAGCATGGACCTGTCGCGCTACCGGCTGGTCGTGGTGCCGCAGTCCTACCTCCTGCGTGCCGAGGAAGCGGCGAACCTGCGGCGCTACGTGGAGGGCGGCGGCACGCTGGTCGTCTCGTTCTTCTCCGGGATCGTGGACGAGAACGACGCGGTGTACCTCGGCGGCTACCCGGGCGCGCTTCGGGAGGTGCTCGGCGTGCGCGTGGACGAGTTCCTGCCGCTGGCAGCGGGACAGTCGGTGTCGGTGCGAGCCGCAGGCGACGGCGGTGGAAGCGGCGATGGCGAAACCGAGCCGACGGGGACCGGGACCGGCACCGTGTGGAGCGAGCCGGTCGAACTGCGCGGGGCCGAGGCGGTGCTCACGTACGCGGACGGCCCGGCAGCCGGGCACCCGGCGGTGACGCGGCATCATTTCGGCGAGGGGCACGCCTGGTACGTCTCCACGCGGCTTGACCCGGCGACGCTGCGGGAAGTCCTGCGGCGCGCCGCGGCAGACGCCGGCGTCGCGTTCGACACGGAAACGCCGGACACGCTCGAAACAGTGCGGCGGATCGGCGCGGACGGCTCGGTGTATCCGTTTGTGCTGGATCACTCAGAAATGTAACAACCGGAGTGTATGAAACCAGTGTCCGTTTCCGGCGGACACACAACACGCCCGGGCGCGCTGCGCACTGCGAACGCCGGCGCGCCGGGCGGCCGGCTAGGCGATGAGGAGGTGGCGGATGTGCTCGGAGGCTTCGGCGCGGGCTGTTTCAGGCAGGCCGGCATCGGTCACCCACGTGTCCACCGCGGCGAGCGGGGCGAAAGTGGCCAGCCCGGCCAGCCCCCACTTGCTGTGATCGGCGACCGCCACCACCCGGCGCGCGGCCGCGATCAGCGCCCGGTTGGTCTCCGCCTCGGCCAGGTTCGGCGTGGAGAGGCCGGCGCCGATCGAGATGCCGTGGCAGCCCACGAAGGCCAGGTCGAAGTTCAGCGAGCGGATCGCCTGGTCGGCGACCGGGCCGACCAGCGCGTCCGACGGGGTGCGCATGCCGCCGGTGAGCACGACGGTCGCGCCGTGCCTGGCGCCCGGCGGGCGCAGCCGCTGCGCGAACAGCTCGGCGATGCGCATGGAGTTGGTGACCACGGTCAGGTCGGAGACGTCGGTGAGCCTGCGGGCCAGGGCGAAGGTTGTGGTCCCGGCCGACAGCGCCACCGCGCCGCCGCGCGGGACGAGGGCGGCGGCGGCCTCGGCGATCGCCTCCTTGGCCGCGGTCTCCAGGGTGCGCTTGGCCTCGAAGCCCGGCTCGTGCGCGCTGGACTCGCCGAGCGCGACCGCGCCGCCGTGCACCTTCTCCAACAGCCCGTCGCGGGCCAGCGCGTCGAGGTCGCGGCGGACCGTCATGTCGGAGACGCCGAAGCGCAGCACCAGGTCGGTCACGCGCACGCCGCCGCGGGCGCGCACCTCGGCCGCGATCGCGGCGCGGCGCTGTTCCGCCAGCAGCCCGCGGCCGTCGTCGGTCTCGACCTGCGCCATCGCTGCTCCTTATCGCCTTCGCGACCCCCCGCGTTCCGGCTCGTTCGCGGTGCGGCTGCGGCCCAATTCTCGTCCGGGACGACCTGCTGTGTCGAACGTTCGAAGCCATGCTAGCCCTTGTGAGTTAACGTTCAACCGTGTTTGAATATGTTCGATGAAGGAGCTACCGGTGAAGAAGACAGTCACGCAGCTGGCGGACGGCCGTGAGCTGATCTATTACGACGCCGGCGACGCCGAGACGCGGGCCGCGTTCGCCGATCAGCGGCCGCTTGAGCCCGTCGACACGACCAGCGAAACCCGCTTCGACCCGGTGCAGGGCGAGTGGGTCGCGGTGGCCGCGCACCGCCAGGGCCGGCCTTACCTTCCGCCGACCAACAGCTGCCCGCTGTGCCCCTCCACCGCCGAGTGGCAAAGCGAGATCCCGGCCCCGGACTACGAGGTCGTGGTCTTCGAGAACCGGTTCCCGTCGCTGAGCGGGATCCCGGCGGCCGAGGACACCCTGGTCGGCCCGCTGCCGCATCGCGCGCACCTGGGCGGCGGGCGGTGCGAAGTGGTCTGCTTCACCTCGGACCACAACGCGACCTTCGCAGCGCTCGACGAAGCGCGGGTGATGCTGGTGCTGGAGGCGTGGACCGACCGCACCGCCGAGCTCTCCGCGTTGCCGGGCACCCGCCAGGTGTACTGCTTCGAGAACCGGGGCAACGAGATCGGCGTCACGCTGACTCATCCGCACGGACAGATCTACGCCTTCCCGTATCTGCCCCCGAAGACCGCGCGCGCCGTCGAGAGCGCCGCCGCGCACCGGGAGCGCACGGGCCGCAATCTCTTCGACGACGTGCTGGCGGCGGAGCGGGCCGGCAGCCGGGTGGTGCTGGCGAATGAGGAGTGGACGGCGTTCGTGCCGTTCGCCGCGCGCTGGCCGTACGAGGTGCACCTGTACCCGAACCGCCGGGTCGGCGACTTCACCAAGCTGGACGACGCGCAGCGCGCGACCTTCCCGGCCGTGTACTTGGAGCTCTTGGGACGTTTTGATCGGCTGTTCACCGGACGCTCAGCGCCGACCCCGTACATTGCGGCGTGGCACCAGGCTCCGGTCGCCCCGACCGGGACCCGGCCCGAGCTGGCCCTGCACCTTGAGCTGTTCACCGTGCTGCGCACCGCGGACAAGCTCAAGTACCTGGCCGGCACGGAATCGGGGATGGGCGCCTTCATGAACGACGTGTCGCCCGAGCGGGCGGCCGCGAGACTGCGAGAGGTTGCGGGATGACTCTGACACCCGATCCGGCTGACGGCGCGCGGGTTCTGGTGACGGGTGGCGCCGGCTACATCGGCTCGGTGGTGGCCGCGCGGCTGCTGGAGTCCGGGTACCGCGTGACAGTGCTCGACGATCTGTCCACCGGGCACCGGGTCGGCGTACCGCAGGGCGCGGAGTTCGTCGAGGGCCGCATCCACGACACCGCGGCGAAGGTACTCGACCCCTCATTCGCCGCGGTGCTGCATTTCGCGGCGTTCTCACAGGTCGGCGAGTCGGTCGCGAAGCCGGAGAAGTACTGGGCGAACAACGTGGTCGGCACGCATCTGCTGCTGGACGCGATGCGCGAGTCCGGGGTGCGCAAGCTGGTGTTCTCCTCGACCGCAGCGGTGTACGGCGAGCCGGAGTCGGTGCCGATTCCGGAGACCGCGCGCACAGCGCCGACCAGCCCGTACGGCGCGACGAAACTGGCCGTGGACCACATGATCTCGGCCGAGTCGGTAGCGCACGGCCTGGCCGCGGTGTCGCTGCGGTACTTCAACGTCGCAGGGTCCTACAACGGCTACGGCGAGCGGCACGATCCCGAATCGCACCTGATTCCGCTGGTTCTGAAGGCGGCGCTCGGCGAGCGGCCCGCGATCACCGTGTTCGGCACCGACTATCCGACCCCTGACGGCACGTGCATCCGCGACTACATCCACGTCGCGGACCTCGCCGACGCGCACCTGCTCGCGCTGCACCGCGCCCGCGAGGGCGAGCACCTGATCTGCAACCTCGGCAACGGCCGCGGGTTCACGGTGCGCGAGGTGATCGACGCCGCGCGCCGGGTGACCGGCCGGGACATCCCGCAGGTGGAGGCCGAACGCCGGGCCGGAGACCCGGCCACGCTGGTGGCCGGCGCGCAGCGCGCGGAGACCGAGCTGGGCTGGCGCCCGCGGCACGTGGACCTCGACTCGATGGTCGCCGACGCCTGGAGCTTCGCCCAGGCCGAGCGCGCGTAGCCGAGCCGCGTCGCTCCGGCTCCGGCTCCGGCTCCGGCTCCGGCTCCGGCTCCGGCTCCGACCGCAGCCACAGCCGGCCGCAGCCGCAAGTTCAGCCCCGTCAGACCTCTTCTTTCCTCCCGCCCGTTCAGCCCTTGGGAAGCAGGCAGCCATGAACGTCGTCGACCCGATCGCCGCCGAGGCGACCAAGCTGTTCGAGTCCGTATACGGCGGCCGGCCCGAGGGTCTGTGGGCCGCGCCGGGCCGGGTGAACGTCATCGGCGAGCACACCGACTACAACGAGGGCTTCGTGCTGCCGATGGCGATCGACCGCTACACGGTGGTCGCGGCGGCGAAGCGCACGGACGGGCGGCTGCGCGTGGTCTCCTCGGCGGGCGACCAGCGGGTGATCGAGGTGGCGCTGGACGACCTCACCCCGGGCTTCCCGCAGGGCTGGACCGAGTACCCGGCGGGCGTGGCCTGGGCGCTGCGCGGAGCCGGGATCCTGCAGGAGGGCTTCACCGGCGCGGACCTGGCCTTCGTCTCGACCGTCCCGGTCGGCGCGGGCCTGTCCTCCTCGGCGGCGCTGGAGTGCTCGACCGGCCTGGCCCTGGCCGGGCTGGCCGGGGCGGAGGCGCAGCTGAGCACGGCCGACCTCGCCCGCCTGTCGCAGTACGCTGAGAACAATTACGCGAACGTGCCCTGCGGGCCGCTCGACCAGCTCGCCTCGGCGTTCGGCGAGGACGGCAGGGTGCTGTTCATCGACACCCGCTCATTCGAGATCGCCCCGCACCCCTTCGACCTGGCCGCGGCGGGCCTCACGTTGATGGTGTTCGACACGAAGGTCAGCCACGACCACGGCGAGTCCGGCTACCCGGCACGCCGCGCGAGCTGCGAGAAGGCGGCGGCGGTGCTCGGCGTGCGGGCGCTGCGCGACTTGACCGCGGCCGACCTGGAACGAGCGGAACGCGAGCTCGACGAGGTCACCGCACGCCGGGTGCGGCACGTGGTGACGGAGGACGAGCGGGTCGAGCAGTTCGTCAGCCTGCTGACGGAAGGACCGCTCGAGGGCGAGCGCCTACGCGCGGCAGGCGACCTGATGACCGCGTCGCACGCGTCCCTGCGCGACGACTTCGAGGTCTCCTGCGAGGAACTGGACGTGGTCGTCGAGGCAGCCCTGGCGGCAGGTGCGCACGGCGCGCGCATGACCGGCGGCGGGTTCGGCGGCAGCGCCATCGCACTCGTCGACGTGGGTGACGCCGAGCGCGTGGCCGAGAGTGTGCTTGCGGCGCTTCCCCAGGCCGAGATCTTCCGCGCGATCCCGGCCCGCGGAGCGCACCGCGTGGCCTAGGCGGTCCTAAGGTTGTCCGGCTGAGCGGGACACAGCGTTCTGCGATAAATAAGCTCAGGTCGCAGGCCGGCTTTTGGCAGCGTCAGAGGCTGTGCGCCCGGAAGCGGATGCGGGTGCCCGGCGGGGCTTGGGCCGCGGGGCCGAGTGCGTCCGGCGGCACGACGGCGATCACCGGGTAGCCGCCGGTCGGCGGGTGATCGGCCAGGAAGATGATCGGGCGGCCGTCGGCGGGAACCTGGATCGCGCCGAGGATCGTGCCCTCGCTCGGGATCGTGTCGGGTCCGGTGCGCGCGAGGGACGGACCGTCGAGGCGCAGGGCGATCCGGTTCGACGTGGGCGAGACCGTGTACTCGTGCGTCGCGAGTGCACGCCATGCGGTTTCCGGGAAGGCGTCGGGGCGCGGGCCGCGGGCGATCGGGAGTTCGATGGCTGATCCGGCTGCGGCCGGCGCGGTGACGGTGACCGGGTACGTATCAGCGGGCTGCGGCGGCCTGGAGACAACGCCGAGCGGGAGCAGGTCGCCGTCGCGGAGCCGGGGGTCGCGCGGCTGTTCGGCTCCTAGTGCTCCGCTGCCGAGCCCGGAGAGCAGGTCCGTGGACCGGCTTCCCAGAGCCGGTGGGACGGCCACTCCCCCGGCGATCGCCACGTAGTTCCGGACGCCTCGGCTGGCCATGCCGACGTCAAGGGTCTGTCCTGCGCGCAGTTCGACCGGTGCGGCCCACGGCGCGGGCCGGCCGTCCACGCGCACCGGAGCGACCGCGCCGCACACCGCGACGACGATTGGGGCGAGGGCGCGCAGTGTCAGGCCGCTGAGTGTCGTCTCCAGCGTCGCGGCATTTGGATCGTTTCCGACGAGGCGGTTCGCCAACCGATGTGCGGCCTGGTCCAGCGCGCCGCTGCGCGGGACGCCCAGGTGTGCGTATCCGGGACGGCCGAGGTCTTGGATCGTGGTCAGCGCGCCGGCGCGGAGGATTTGGATGGCGGGGTCGACTTCTGGTGCGGCGGGTGGAGGTGACACAGTTGCGGACGCGGGCGTTGGGACGGGCGCGGCCGGAGCGGGGATGAAGCGGACGTTGCTGCCCGGGACGAGCAGCGCGGGCTCGTCGCGTTCCAGGTCCCACAGCTGTGCGTCCGTCGCGCCGATCAGGTTCCAGCCTCCAGGCGAACCGGTCGGGTAGATCCCGGTGTACGGGCCGGCGACAGCCACGTAACCCGGGGACACGCTCGGGCGCGGCGTCGGTCGGCGCGGCAGGTGGTAACGCTCGGGAAGCCCGGTCAGGTATGCGAAGCCCGGCGCGAATCCGCAGAAGGCGACGCGGTATTCGTGCGCTGAGTGAATCGCCGCCACCTCGTCGCTGCTTACGCCCCAGGCGTCGGCGACCTCGTCGAGGTCGGGGCCGTCGTAATGCACCGCGAGTTGGACCGTGCGGCCCGGTTCGGTGCGCGCGGGCGGCAGCGTCCAGGTCGCGAGGTCGGCGGCGAGGTCGGCCGGATCGTCGAGGCCGTCGATCAGGACCGTGCGCTCGGCGGGCACCAGATCCAGCACCGGCGGCAGCGCGCCCCGCTCGGCACGGCGCAACAGTTCGGCGTGCAGGGCGGCGACCTCGTCCAGGTCCGCGCATTCGACGAGCAGGGCGTGCGAGCCGTATCGCAACGGAATCATGGCGCCGGCCCGGCTAGACGAACGGTCGGATGTTGACACCCGCGGCGAGCAGCGCCTCTCGCACGCGTACCGCGAGCTCTACGGCCCCCGGCGTGTCGCCGTGCAGGCACAGTGATTCGGCCGCGACCGGCACACGCTCACCGCTGGCCGCGAACACGGAGCCCTCGGTCACCATCATCACCGAGCGCTTGATCACCTGCTCCGGGTCGCTGATGACCGCTCCCGGCTCGGTGCGCGGCACGAGCGTCCCGTCCGGCCGGTACGCGCGGTCCGCGAACGCCTCGGTGACGACCGGCAGACGCGCGGCACTGGCGGAGCGGTGCACCGCCGAGCCGGGCAGGCCGAGCACCGGCAGCTCGCCGCCGGCCAGCAGGATGCCATCGACGACCGCGTCGGCCTGCCCCTCGTCCCACACGATCCGGTTGTACAGCGCGCCGTGCGGTTTGACGTACGCCAGGTCGGTGCCCGCGGCCTGCGCGAAGACCCGCAGCGCGCCGATTTGGTAGGCGACCTCGTCGGCCAGTTCCCGCGACGGGACGTCCATCGGCCGTCGGCCGAAGCCGGGCAGGTCGTGGTAGGAGACCTGCGCACCGATCCGCACCCCGCGCGCGGCGGCCAGCGCGCAGACTTTGCGCATCGTGGACGGGTCCCCGGCGTGAAAGCCGCAGGCGACGTTCGCGCTGGTCACCATCGTGAGCAGCGCCTCGTCGTCGGTGAGCTGCCGCCCGCCGAGCCCCTCGCCGAGATCGGCGTTCAGGTCGATCGAGCGGGGGTCCGCGGGCCGGGGCTCGCCTGGCGGTGTGCCGTACGCCATGACCGCACTGTATCCGCCGGTGCGGCGCGAAACGAGGAGGTCAGGCCCGGCCGAGGTCGACGGGTTCGGCGGGCAGGCGCCCGGCGAGCAGCTCCGGCAGGACGCGCACCAGGCCGGGCGGGTGGATGATCGCGTCGGTGGCGGCCAGCTCCCCGGCCGACCACCAGCGGTGCTCGGCGATGAGGCCGCGCTCGATCTCCTGCCAACCGGAGGGGTTGAGGACGAAGCCCTCGGCGCGCAGGAAGTAGTAGTGGTTCTCGAACCAGCGCTCCCGGCCGGCGAACCGGGCCACGCCCCGGTTGCCGCCGACGATCCGATCGAACCGCTCCGCGGGCACGCGCAGCCCGGTCTCCTCGAACAGCTCACGCGCGGCGGTTTGCGGCAGCGACTCCCCGTCGTCGACCCCGCCGCCGGGGGTGCCCCACCAGACGCCGCCCGGCGTCAGCGAGTCCGGGTCGACGAACCGGAACAGCAGGATCCGGTCCGCGTCGTCCGCCAGAACGATGCGCGCGGTGCGCCGCACCGGAAGGCCGGGCGCCGGACCTGCCTCGATTTCCCCTCGTGTCCCGTCCGCCACGCTCCGATCATATCCCGGTCAAAGGCGTGACAAATCCTCCGTTTCGGGGCTTCCCGCGGCGCGCCGCTGCCGCAAGCATGTCAGAAGGCGCCGAAGGGCGTATGAGACCACTGCCAAAGTACCTGCGAGGAAGGCTGAACCTGTGGCCGACACCGGCATCCGCACCGACAACCCGCCGCCCGATCTGCCGCCCGACTTCAAGGACGACCCGTCGATCGACCCGTATCCGCACTACGAGCGGCTGCGCGGCCGCTGCCCGGTGGCGCAGCTCGACCAGGTCTGCGGGATGCGGCCCTTCGTCGTCACCACGTACCCGGAGGCCCGGGCCGCGCTGGCCGATCCGCGACTGTCGAAGGACCCTGAGGTGGGCAGGCAGGCGTTGGTCGAGGCGGGGTTCGAGCACCTGTACTTCGGCGAGCGGGCCAGCCTTTCGCACCACATGCTCTCCGCCGACCCGCCGGACCACACCCGGCTGCGCAAGGTGGTCGCCGCGCAGTTCACCCCGCGCCGGGTCGCCGAGCTCGCGCCGCGCGTGCAGCAGATCGCGGACGAGCTGATCGACGACTTCGCCGGCGCAGGGCACGCCCCGACGGAACAGGACGAACGAATAGCGCAGACCGGGCAGGCCGAGCTGATGGCCGCGTTCGCCAACCAGCTGCCCTCCCTCGTGATCGCCGAGCTGCTGGGCGTGCCCGCGGACGATCGCCAGCGGTTCCGGGCCTGGTCGCAGGATTTCCTGCGCCCGACCTACGATCCGCGCCAGGCTGAGGCCGCCGAGGCGCTGACCGACTACCTGGCGGCCCAGATCGAGCGCAAGCGCGCGCAGCCAGGCGCGGACCTGCTCAGCGACCTGCTGAGCAGCGAGGACCAGGAGCGGCTCGACCCGCAGGAGGTGCTCAGCACCGCGGTCCTGCTGCTGCTCGCCGGGCACGAGACCACGGTCAACCTGATCGGCAACGGTCTGCTGGCCCTTCTGACCCATCCTGACCAGTATGCGGCGCTGTGCGGACGGCCCGAGCTGGTCCCCGACGCGGTGGAGGAGTTCCTGCGCTACGACGGCCCGGTCGAGCGCGCGACGCTGCGTTTCGCGGCCGAGAAGCTGGAGATCGCGGGCACGGTCATTCCCGAGGGCAGCGCCGTGTACGTGGCGCTGAACTCGGCCAACCGCGACCACGCCGTCTATCCGGAGCCCGATCGGCTGGACGTGACCCGCACCCCGCGCGGCCACCTCGCGTTTGGACACGGGATCCACTTCTGCCTGGGCGCGCCGCTGGCCAGGCTCGAGGGGCGCATCGCGTTCGAGACGCTGCTGCGCAGGCTGCCTGAACTGCGGCTCGCGGTTCCCGTCGAGCAGTTGGAATACCGGGCGAGCACCATCATGCGCGGCCTTGAGGCGCTGCCGGTGCGGTTCACGGTCCGAAAGTCCCCTGTCCACGCGAACGACTGATCCCAGCGCGATGTAGATGCGACACTGGGGGGCATGGCGTTTCCGAACACCACGACGCTGGTGACGTTTCCCAGCGGCACCACGGAGGGCAGCTCGACTATCGTCGCCGCAGTGCCCTTACCCGGTGGCGTCATCGGCGTCGTGACGGACACCACTCCCTTCCACCCGCTCGACCACAGCTGGCCGGACCAGCCGGGCGACACCGGCACGATGGAGTTCGTCGACGCGACGGACTTCGGCGGCACGCGCTGCCCGGTGGTGGACTGCGCGACCGGCGCCGTCGGTCCGGACGGCGAGTTCGCCCTCGGCGAGCAGATCCCGGTGCGGCGCGGGCATCCGCAGTGGGCCTGGCTGGCGGTGCACCTGGTGGAGTTCGCCTGCGCGCCCGCGGAGCCCGAGGCGCTGCTCGGCCGCGCGGTCGTACTGCGCGCCGACCCGGCCCGCCGCACCGCCCTGTCCGCCGCGCACACCGGCTGCCACCTGCTCGCCTTCGCGCTCAACGCGGCGCTGGCCGACCGCTGGCGCAAGGAGGCGCGGCTGGACGCGCTCGGCTCGCCGGACTTCGACGCGCTCGCGATGGAGAGCTCGCGGATGGACGAGCACGCCAGCACGGACCGGTACCGGATCGGCAAATCGCTGCGCAAGAAGGGCTTCGACCCCGAGGGCCTGGCCGACGCGCTCGGCGAGATCACGGCGCGGGTGAACGCGCGGCTGGCCGAGTGGATCGCTGCTGACGCGCCGGTCCGCGTCGAGGCGCCGGGGCCCGAGCTGACCGCGCGCCGGCGCTGGATCTGCGCGTTGCCCGAGGGCGCCGCGTCGATCGACTGCGGCGGCACCCACCTGGCCCGGCTCGGCGAGCTCGCCTCGCTGACCACCAGCCTTTCGCTGAACGAGGACGGCACCGAGCTGGTCGCGGTGACTGTGCCCAAACGGATCTGACGGAATCTCCGAGCCCTGAGTGAAACCGCGCACGGCCGGGAAGATGTGACCGGGAAGCGCGGCGGACGGCGTGATCCGCACGGCCCGCGCGCCCGCCGGCCGCCCGGTCGCCGACTCGAATCAACTGTCGAACTCGCGGCCGCGGAGCCCTTCATCAGCGTCCGAATACAGCGAGATAAGGTCACGTACCCTGTCGCGATCCGAATGCGGCTGCTACGGTCCACTACCGTGGCGGCGACCACAGTGACTCACATGCGCGCGGCGCGGACCTTCAACGCGGAGGACCGGGCCAGGTTCGACGCGTTTTTCGACGCGCACCACCGCGACCTTGCCCGCCTGGCGTTCCTGCTGTCCGGTGACCCGGACGCGGCCGAGGACCTGACCGCGGAGGCCTTCACCCAGGCGTGGAAGCGCTGGGACCAGGTGACCCGCTCGGACGTGCCGCTGGCCTACGTGCGGCGGATCGTGGTGAACCTGGCGGCCAGCCGGGTTCGGCGGCTGGTGCGCGAGCGGCGCGGCTGGCGGCTGCTCGGCGCGGCGTGGACGGACCGGATGGACGGGCCCGACCTGGCCGCGAGCGCGGACGTACGCGAGGCGCTGCGGCGGCTTCCGGTGCGTAAGCGGGCCTGCGTCGTGCTGCGGCACTACTACGGACTGAGCGAGCAGGAGACCGCTACGACGCTGGGCATTTCCGTCGGCACGGTCAAGAGCCAGACCTCGCGCGGCGTGGCCGAGCTGGCCACCCTGCTGGGCGCGCGCCCGAGCGGGCAAGCCGCCGGGGACGGGGCGGCGCGGCGATGATGCATCCAGTGCGAGGAAAGGCGCGTAAGGACGACGCAGGCAGCGGAACGGGGTACGACGGCGCGGGCGTCACGCACGCGACCGATACGCACGGCGGCGAGTGGCTCACCGAGGTCCTGGACACCGAGTACGCCCGCTACGAGCCGGACACCGACCGCATCCGCACGCTGCTCGACGAGCGGCTGGTGGACGGCGGCGGGGCACGTGGTGCCGGTCGGGTGCGCATCCCGGTGCTGGGACTGCGGCTGGCAGGCATTCCCGCAGGTATCGCGGCTGCAGCCGTATGCGCGACGGTCGCCGTCGCGGTGACGGCGACGGTCACGAACAACCAGCCGAACACTCCCCCGAGGGCCGCGACAAACAACGGCGGCCTTCCTGCGGCCAGCGGGCTGCCGTCCGGCGCAGGCGGCCCGTCGCAGGCGGGCTCACCTGCCCCCGGAACGCATAGCTCGGTCACCGGTCAAGGCGCTCAGACGGCCACGAAGCCCGCCAGCCCGACCGGGAGCCCGTCGGCGTCCGCATCGGCGTCGCACCAGGCTGCAGGGGGTTCCGTGGTCAGCGCGACGAGTGCGGTCGCCCCGAGCAGCAACGCGCAGTGGACCGAGGAGGACGTGTACGTCACGCTCCCGGACCCGGTCACCGCGCTCCAGGTGATCATCCGGGCGACGCCGAATGCGGGCTACTCGCAGGAACGCGACTACTCGACCCACGATCTGTCCGTGTTCGACGTGTCGGTGAACTCGGACGCGAGCGGGCTGATTTACACGTTCACGCTCAAACCGGGCCAGACCGTCCAGCCCGGCACCTTCACCTTCGCGGCTCAGTATTCGCACAGTAGCCCGCACGACACGAGCGGTGACACGTATTCCCTGAGCGCGACGACCGATCCGGCGCACGGCTCGACCTCAGGGTCGGCCCAGGGCGGCTTCTGAGCCGCGCGCCGAGCGATCGGCGCCCGGCCGGCATGTAACTTTCACGGCCGGGGCAAGAGTCAGAACTCTGTAATATCTGCCCGAACATATCAGAGTCCTGCCGACGTGACGGGTCGCTGGTGCCACCGGGCGCTAGCTGACGGCCTTCGCCGCCTCGCGTCCGGCGGTGCGCCCGGAGAACAGGCAGCCGCCGAGGAAGGTCCCCTCCAGCGAGCGGTAGCCGTGCATGCCGCCGCCGCCGAAGCCCGCCACCTCGCCTGCTGCGTAAAGGCCGGGCAGCGGCTGCCCGTCGGCGCGCAGCACCCGGCCGGACAGGTCCGTCTCCAGGCCGCCGAGCGACTTGCGGGTAAGGATGTGGAGTTTCACCGCGATGAGCGGCCCGGCCTTCGGATCGAGCAGCCGGTGCGGGGAGGCGACCCGGATCAGCCGGTCGCCGCGATAGGCCCGCGCGCCGTGGATCGCGGTAACTTGCAGGTCCTTGGTGAACTTGTTGCCGATCTCCCGGTCGCGCGCCTCCACCTGCCGGGTCACCTCGGCCAGGTCGAGCAGCGGCTTGTCGGTCAGCGCGTTCATCCCGTCCACGAGCCGCGGCAGCGCGTCGGCGACCACGAAGTCGACCCCGTGCCGCTTGAACGCCTCGACCGGGGCCGGGGCGCCCGGGCCGATCCGCCCGAGCAGCTGCTTGATGCTCTTCCCGGTCAGGTCGGGGTTCTGCTCAGAGCCGGAGAGCGCGAACTCCTTCTCGATGATCTTCTGGGTGAGCAGGAACCAGGTGTACTCGTGCCCGGTGCGCATGATGTGTTCCAGCGTGCCGAGCGTGTCGAAGCCCGGGAACAGCGGCACCGGCAGCCTGCGGCCGGTCGCGTCGAGCCAGAGCGAGGACGGGCCCGGCAGGATCCTGATGCCGTGCAGCGGCCAGATCGGGTTCCAGTTCGTGACGCCCTCGGTGTAGTGCCACATCCGGTCGCCGTTGATCACCCGGCCGCCGGCCGCGTCGCTGATCTCCAGCATGCGTCCGTCGACGTGCGCGGGAACGCCGGAGAGCAGGTTGCGCGGCGGCTGGCCGAGCCGCGCGGGCCAGTTTCGCCGGACCAGCTCGTGGTTTGCGCCGATGCCGCCTGAGGTGACGATGACCGCCTGCGCGGTGAAGGAGAACTCGCCGGCCGCGGTGCGCGAGCTGGGCGCGCCGCGGCGTACGTCGCTGGGTTCGAGTACGGTGCCGCGCACGCCGGTCACGGCGCCGTCGCTCAGGATCAGCTCGTCGACGCGGTGCCGGAACGCGAACCGTACCCGCCCCTCGACGGCCGCCGCGCGCACCCGCCGCTCGAAGGGTTCGACGACTCCGGGGCCGGTGCCCCAGGTGATGTGGAAGCGCGGGACCGAGTTGCCGTGGCCGTCGGCGAGGTAGCCGCCGCGCTCGGCCCAGCCGACGATCGGGAAGAGGCGTACGCCCTGGGCGTGCAGCCAGGACCGCTTCTCGGTGGCGGCGAAATCCACGTAGGCCTCGGCCCAGCGGCGCGGCCAGTAGTCCTCTTCGCGGTCGAAGCCCGCGCTGCCGATCCAGTCCTGCCAGGCCAGCTCGTGCGAGTCGCGGATGCCCATCCGGCGCTGCTCCGGCGAGTCGACCAGGAACAGCCCGCCGAAGGACCAGAACGCCTGGCCGCCGAGCGAGGCCTCCGGCTCCTGCTCGACCAGGATCACCCGGCGCCCGGCGTCAGCGAGCTCGGCGGTCGCCACCAGCCCGGCCAGCCCGCCTCCGACCACGATGACATCCGCGTCCACGACGACCGCACCTCGTCTCTACGTGTCTGTTAGGCAGGTCGCAGCCGATCGTAGGGCGCGGCGCGATCATTCCTCAATGAAGCATACGAACGTTTGGTGCGCCTGCACTGTGCTGATCGGTGCGGGCGGGCTCAGCTGTTTGAGGTAGCGGCGCTCCGCCTGACACACTGCGAGCATGATCGAGGAGCGGGTGTGATCGAGGAGCTGCTGCCGCCCGGCGTGGTCGCCGTCGAGGCGCGGTCCGATCCCCTGGACGCCGTGCTGTTCCCCGAGGAGGAGGCGGAACTCGCCCAGGCGGTGGAAAAGCGGCGGCTCGAGTTCACCACGGTCCGGCACTGCGCGCGCACGGCGCTGGCCCGGCTCGGCATCGCGCCAGTGGCGATTCTGCCCGGGGACCGCGGCGCCCCGCAGTGGCCGGCCGGGATCGTCGGCAGCATGACGCACTGCACGGGGTACCGCGCGGCCGTTGTCGCCCGCAGCTCGCAACTGGCGACAATCGGCGTGGACGCGGAACCGCACGAGGCGCTGCCGCCGGAGGTGCTGACCACGGTCACCGTCGCGGAAGAACGCGAGCGCCTGAAGCGGCTCGCGGCGGATCGGCCCGCGGTGCACTGGGACCGGCTGCTGTTCAGCGCGAAGGAGTCGGTGTACAAGGCGTGGTTTCCGCTGACCGGCCGCTGGCTCGACTTCGAGGAGGCGAGCATCGACTTCGAGGCGGAATCGCATCGAGCGGAAGCGCATCGAGCGGAAGCACGGGGAGCGGGCAGCGGCGAATCCGGTTCCTTCTACGCGCGGCTGCTGGTCCCGGGTCCGGTCGTGAACGGAATCACGCTGCTCGGCTTCGCCGGGCGCTGGCTGGTGCGCGATGGCCTGCTCTTCACCGCGATCGCCGTGTCGGCCAACGGATCTTCCGCAGAACGAACGATCGTGCTATGACTAGTCGGGTGAGCAAGGGCGACCGGAACGTGGGGGCCGGATCAGCGAGCGGGTCGAGGGCCGAGTCCGGCAAGGCGCAGGAGGGAGGCGGCCCGGTGTTGGCCGTCGACCGACGACAACGCAGCCAGGCGAAAGCCATCGGCCCGAGAGCCCGGCCCCCACGTTCCGGTCGCCCTAAGGGCGAGGCGACCCGGCAGGCAGTGCTGGATGAGGCGACCAGGACAGCCGCGCGTCTCGGTCTGGCCGGTCTCACCATCGGCTCGCTCGCGGCTCGGCTCGAACTGTCCAAGAGCGGGCTGTTCGCGCACTTCAAATCGAAGGAATCGCTCCAGCTGCAGGTGCTCGAACGGGCCCGCGACCTGTTCAGCGAGGAGGTCGTGCGGCCCGCGCTCAAGGCGCCGCGCGGCGAGCAGCGGGTGCGCGCGTTGTTCGAGCACTGGCTGCACACGATCATGGACGGCGGCTCCGAGTGCCTGTTCGTCTCGGCCTCCGCGGAGTTCGACGACCAGCCAGGACCCGTGCGCGACCAGCTCGTGCGCGACCACCGGGACTTCGCGGACTCGGTGGCCCAGATGTTCCGCACCGGCATCGCGGAGGGAGAGTTCCGGCCGGACGCCGACGCGGAACAGTTCGCCCACGACCTTCACTCCGTCATGCTCGGCTTCTTCCATGCTTGTCGGCTGCTCAACGACCCACAGGCGGAGAGCCGCGCCCGGCACGCCTTCGACGCACTGATCGACGCGGTACGCGTGCTGCCACGCGCTACGTAGCCGCCGCCTGACCGATCGACCCGCTAACGCATCAACCGCCTCGCTTCAGCCACCGACCGCTAATCAACGGGAGATTCCAATGGCCGATTCGACCGCTCAAAAAAGCACGATCGTTCGTTCTTCTTTGTCCCTCCGACGGCGCTCGACCCGTGCCGCCTTCGGGACGCTGGAGCGTTGCGCGCCACGTCTTGGTGCGCGCTGGGCCGAACGAGTCTGGTGCACCGTGCAGCACGCGGACCGGTCGCGCTCCACCCCGGCCGCGCCGGGCCGCCTCGTGACGCTCCCGCTTCAGGAGGGCCCGGGGCCGGCCTTCGTCGCTGAGGTCTGGGGCGTCGGCGGGCCGGTGGTCTATCTGCTGCACGGCTGGGGTGGTCATCGAAGTCAGTTCGGGGCGTTCGTCGCGCCGCTGACCGCCGCCGGGTTCCGTGTCGTCGCGATCGACGCGCCGAGCCACGGCGATTCCGGTCCCGGCCGCTTCGGCGCCAATCGCAGTCTCATCACGGAGTTCACGGCCGCGCTCGCCGCCGCGGTCCGTGCCTTCGGGCCCGCGCACGCGATCATCGGGCACTCACTCGGCGGCGGGTCCGCGGCCCTCGCGGTGCTCGACAGGCTGCCCACGAGCCGGCTCGTGCTCATTTCGCCGATGACGGATCCGACTCAGTTCATGAAGGGATTCGCCGCGATGCTCGGCTTCGGCGATCGCATCCGGATCGGGCTCATGCGGCGTTTGGAGCTGCGGACCGGCCGACCGATGTCAGACTTCGACGCGGTCGGGCGGGCGCAGGCGCTGTCCAACGCCGAACCGCCGAACGACGAGCCGATGCCCCCGATGCTGGTCATTCACGACCGCGAGGACAAGCAGATCCCGTACAGCATGGGCAAGGCGATCGCCGCGGCGTGGCAGGGAGCCGAACTGCTGGGCACGCGCGGCCTCGGACACAACCGGATCCTGCGCGATGCGCAGGTGGTCCGCAGCGCGGTCGAGTTCGTCCAGACCAGCACGGTAAGTGCGTATCAGGGAACTGCGTCCCAAGAAACGGGACAGTCCGCGTAACGACGCGCCCGGCTCACCCGACCGGAAGTCCGACGTAGTTCTCGGCGAGCGAGGCGGCCGCGGCTTCGGACGACGCGATGTAGCGCAGGTTCGAAAGCTGGAGCCGGTGCGCGAAGTCGTCGGCGTGCGGGTCCCGGTGCAGCATCGTCGTCATGAAGTACGAGAAGTGCTCTGCGCGCCAGACCCGCCGCAGTGCCGTCTCCGAGTAGGCGTCGAGCAGGCTCTCGTCGCCCTTGTCATGGGCCTGGATGATCGCGGCGGCCAGCAGCGTCGCGTCGGCGGCCGCCAGATTGAGGCCCTTCGCCCCGGTCGGCGGGACGATGTGCGCGGCGTCTCCGGCGAGGAACAGGCGGCCGTACCGCAGCGGCTCGGCGACGAAGCTGCGCATCGGCGTGATCCCCTTCTCGGTGATCGGGCCGTGTTCGAGGCTCCAGCCGGGCAGCTCGAAGCGGGCGTCGAGTTCGGCCCAGATCCGATCGTCCGGCCAGGCGTTCAGGTCCTCGTCCGGGGCGACCTGGAGGTACAGCCGGCTCACCTGAGGCGAGCGCATGCTGTGCAGCGCGAATCCGCGTTCGTGGTTGGCGTAGATGAGCTCGTCGCAGGACGGCGGCACGTCGGCGAGGATTCCGAGCCAGGCGAAGGGATATTCATGCGACCACGTGCGCAGCAGGCTTTGCGGCATCGACTGCCGGCCGATGCCGTGGAAGCCGTCGCAGGCCACGACGATGTCGCACTCGAGGGTGTGCTCGGCGCCCTCGTGGCGGTAGCGGATCAGGGGGCTGCCGGTGTCCGCCTTCTCGATGGCGAGCGCCTCGGCCTCGAACCGGATCGTGCCGCCCTGCTGCTCGCTGATCGCGATCAGGTCTTTGACGACCTCGGTCTGCGCGTAGACCATGACGCTGCGGCCGCCGGTGTGCGACGGGAAGTCCACGCGGTGCCCTTCGCGGGCGAAGCGCAGCTCGATGCCGTCGTGCCGCAGGCCGAGGCGGTCCATCCGCTCGCCGGCGCCGCTGGAGCGCAGCACGTCGACGGTGTTCTGCTCCAGCACTCCGGCGCGCTGCCGGTGCTCGACGTAGTCGCGGGTCCGGTTCTCCAGCACCACGTTCTCGATCCCGGCCTGGCGCAGCAGATGTGCGAGCAGCAAGCCGGCCGGTCCGGCGCCTATGATCCCGACGCTGGTACGCACGTCGCCATCCCCCTCTGCGTTCAGGCTTCTGATTCGGTGTCGAGCTGCGCGAACACCTGCTGCGCGACGGCGAAGGCCGAGTTGGCCGCCGGGACCCCGCAGTACACGGCGGTCTGCAGCAGGATTTCGCCGACCTCCGCGCGGGTCAGCCCGTTGTTGAGCGCTCCGCGCAGGTGCATGGCCAGCTCGCTGAGATGACCGTGCGCTACGAGCGCGGTCAGTGTGACGGCGCTGCGCATCCGGCGGTCGAGTCCGGGCCTGGTCCAGATCTCGCCCCACGCGTAGCGCGTGATGAGGTCCTGGAAGTCGGCGGTGAAGTCGGTGGTGTTCGCGATCGCGCGATCCACGTGCGCGTCACCGAGTACGGCGCGGCGCACCGCCATTCCCGCGTCGCGGCCGGTGCCGGGCTTCGCATTCGGCTCGGCAGACGACTCGGCATTCTGCTCGGCAATCGGCGCGGCGACGGCCCCGACGGCCAAGTGGGAGCGCAGTGCCTCCGCGACAATCTGCGGCTGCTCGACGCAGGCGAGATGGGCGGCTTCGGCCACTTCGAGCAGCTTGGCGTCGGGGATCGCGCCGGCGAGTTCGCGGGCGTGCTCCACCGGCGTCGAGATGTCCTCACTGCCTGCGATCACCAGCGTGGGAGCGCTGATCGCGCCCAGCTGCCCGCGCAGGTCGAGCCCGGCGAGTGCGTCGCAGCAGGCTGCGTATCCGGCCGGGTCGGCGCCGCGCAGGTCGTCCAGCAACGCCTCGGCGATCGGCGCGCCGGAAGCGGCGAAGCGCGCGGTGAACCAGCGTCCTGATGCCGCGTCGGCGACCGGGCCGATGCCCTCGTCCCGGACGGCTTTCGCGCGTGCCTGCCAGTACTGCGGGTCGCCGAAGTGCGCGGAGGAGCAGACCACGGCCAGCGAGGCGATCCGTTCCGGCCGGTGGATCGCGAGCCAAGTCCCGATCGCGCCGCCGAGCGAGACTCCCGCGTAGTGGAAGCGCTTGATACCGAGTGTGTTGGCGAGGTTGAGCACGGTCTGCGCCAAGTCGGCGATGGTGATCGCGTCGGGCTTGAGGCTTGGCAGCGCGCTCGCGGGCGTGCGGCCGTGGCCGGGCAGGTCGTACCGGATCACCGTGTGATCGGCCGCGAGCGTGGGAACGACCTCATCCCAGAGCCGCATGCTCGTGCCGATGGAGGGGCCGAGGATCAGCGGCGGCCGCTCGATCTCGCCTTCCTCCTCGCGGCCGTCGCGGTGGTAGTGGAGCAGCGGGCGGTCAGCCATCGAGGTTCGCCTTCATTCGGTCCGCAGCGACGTTGAGGCCTTCGAGCAACCTGACCGCGTGATGTGCGGCCTTGCCGGTGAGGGCCAGCAGTTCCCTGACAGCGGCGTCTTCGGACTGCCAGCGTCCGGCGGCGCGGTGCAGTTCCTGCGGCAGCGCGGAGAAGACGGTCGCGACCAGGCCGGGGCTGCGCTGGGCGAGCGCGGCCAGCTGGACGGAACGGGCCGGATTGCGCTTGTCAGGCATCGATGAGGAGGAGCCCGCGGCGCCCTCTTCCAGCTCGCCGATCTCGGGCTGCGACAGCATGATCACGTCGACGCCGATCTTGGCCAGCGCGCCGGTGGTGAGGCCGAGCGCGGTGGCCAGGTCGACGATGCGTGTACGCACGGTGTGCCAGGGGCGTTCCGGAGCCGTGAGCCCGAGTTCGGCGGCAAAGGCGCGAACCAGTTCGGGATCGTCGAGGTCGCCGATCGGTCCGCCGAGCTGCACCGCGAGAGATTGCTCGTGAACGGTCGCCATGCGCGCGCGGGCGTCTTCGATGGCTGATTGCCAGGAAGCCAGGAGATTGCCGAAGGTGCTGGGCAGGGCGGGTTGGAGCAGTGTGCGGGCGCGCTGCGGCGTCTCGCCGAAGTCGCTCGCCAAGCCGCGGACGGCCGCGATGCATCGATCAAGGAGGGGCATCGTGAGGCCGATGTTCCGCGAGGCCTGGAGCATCAGCGCCGTGTCGATGATGTCCTGGCTGGTCGCGGGCTTGTGCAGGTACTCGTGGTACTCCTCGGACAGATGCGAACGCAGACGCTCGACTAAGGGCACGACGATGGTGGCGTGCTCCTCGCCGAAATCGCGCATTTCGTTGTAGTCGTATCCCTGCTGGGTCGCGCGCACGATCGCGTCGGCGGCGGCCTGCGGGATCCGGCCGAGCTCGGCCTTGGCCTTGGCCAGCGCGGCCTCGGTTTCCAGCAGCGTGCCCAGCGGATCGTCATCCCACGGAGAAGGCGAGGAATACCGTCTCGGCGTCGGCGTCATCACCATCACCTCCCTGAATACGCACGTCGAAGCGGTACGTGCCCGTCCCCTCCGCCTGCGAAATCAGCGTTGCGCGACGGCGCGGTTCCAGCGATGCCAGCAGCGGATCGGCGGCGTTCGCGCTTTCCAGGTCGGAGAAGTAGACGCGGCTGT
>NZ_DASRGV010000289.1:0-27789 GCF_035650855.1 Actinocrinis sp.
GTTCGAACGAGGTGGACTTGAACGACCTCGACGTGGTCGAAGGCTCCCCGCTCGCGGCGCACACCAACGTCCTGGTCTACTGTCCGGCGGTCACCGCGACGCCGGACTCGATCAACTCGGCCGGCGGTCCGCTCTCGTTCACGGCGACCGGCACCGGCTACCCGGCGTTCCGCACCGTCTCCTTCACCATCGACGGCGACCCAAACGCGTTCACCAGCGTGTTCACCAACCGCAGCGGCGGCTTCACCACACAGATCCAGCGGCCGCAGCTGGCCTGCGGAACGCACACGCTCACCGCCACTGGCGCGTCCGGGCAGGTCGTCATCCAGTCCGTGAAGCCGGCGGCGGTCGATCCCTGGCCGCCGCTGCCCGCGAGCACGACGTTCACGGTGACCGGCTGCGTGACGCCCCCGCCACCGCCCGGCCAGCCGAAGCTCACCGTCAACCCGGCGGTGTTCGTCGACGGCACCTATACGCACGTCACCGGCACCGGTTTCGTCCCCGGCCAGCCGGTCACGCTGACCTGGCAGACACCGGCCGGCGCGGCGCTCACGGCCTGCTCGCCGAACGCGGACTCGGCTCCGGCGCTGGTCGCCGACGCGAAGGGAAACCTCGACACCTTCTGCTTCGCGCCGCCGCATGAGATCCTCGGCGCCGCGCAGATCGTGGCGACGCAGAGCGTGATCGCGGCCATCGCCCGGCCCCCCTTGCAAGCGACCGCCCCCGTGGTCGTCGAGGGCGGGTCCATGCAGCCGTCGTCGGGTAACGACGAGCTGATCTTCCGGCGCTGACTCGTCTGGGAACTGACTCGTCTGGGAACCATTTCGCCCGGGAGGCGCGGTATGCGCTCCCGGGCGAATCAGTTCCCAGACCGGACTTCAAAACCAGCCGTTAGATCCAGCCGTTGCGCAGCGCGTACGCCACGGCCTGCGTCCGATTGCGCAGCTGCAGGCGCAGCGTCAGATCCTGGATCACCGTCTTGATCGTGCGCTCGGAGTACGACAGCCGCAGGGCCACCTCGCGGGTCGAGAGCCCCTCGGCCAGCAGCTGCAGCACGGTGCGCTCGCGCTCGGTCAGGCCGGAGAACGAGTATCCGCGCGGATTGAGCACCTGCCGGTTGAGCCCGGCGAGGTGGTCCAACAGCTGGCGCAGCAGCTCCGGCGGCAGGTCGCCGTGCCCGGCCGCGGCCGAGCGTACCGCGCTGACCAGCCGGTCCGCCGTCGCCTCCGGCCGCCGCAGCACCCCGCGCACCCCGGCCTCGACCAGCGCCGACAGCGCCCTGCCGTCCACCCGGCCGCTGACCAGCACCACCGGCAGGCCGTCCGCGCGGTGCAGCCCGCGCAGCCAACGCGTGGTCTCCTCGTCCACCGCGTCGGTGACCGCGACGACCACGGCCGCGAGCTGTCCCGCCCGCGCGATCTGGATCTCAGGGCGCGAACGCAGCTGCATCCGCACGCCCGCCTCGGAGATCGGGTCACGCGCGTCGATCCGCACGACTACGGCTTCAACCGCGCCGGGCCGACCCGCGCCGCCTCTTCCCCCACCCTGCTCGACCATCCCGGCGGCCTGAACCGGAAACGCCGGAACCGTCGCCGTTTCGGCCACCGCATCGTAGGTAGCCGTCATCGTCGGAACCATCAGTGATCCCCCTTGATTCGCGTGTCTCTCCGAGCCCACCCTCGCTGCGAACACCGTGCGGGTGTTGAACGAAAGAGTGCGGCGCCGGCGCCCCAGATACACGGGTTCTATCTGACTGCACCGACAACACGGAATCGGCGTCCGCAGCGACCTGTGATCCATAGAATCGTTGCCGGTTCGTGACCTGACGCCGGTATCTGCCGCCACCTGCGCGTGTCTTGACTATGCGGTGCATTGACTGTGCTGTGGTGCTTGTGCGCGCCTTGATTGTCCAGGGCGCGACCGATCCTGCCGGAGGGAAAAGCGGATGTTGGTGCATTTCAGCGGATCAAGCGGTGAGCAGTCTGAACCGCGGTCCGCGCCCGTGAACAATCTCGGCGTGCCATATCTCTCGCCGGTGCTTGTTAATCGGCACGGTGGCCGCGTTTTGTTGCCCTCCGAAGCGCCACTCGCACCCGGCGCGCGTCCGCCGGCGGCCACTGCGTACCGCGCCAACACGCTGCTCATCCCGGATGCGGTACTGCGCAACCCGAGTGCGGTCGCGGCTCTCGATCAGGCCCTTGCAACGGTCGGGCTGGAGCTGGAAGTCCCGCCGCCGCTGATCGAGTCGGCCCCCTCGCTGCGTCCGTGGCTGCGGGAACTCGCCGACGTACCGCGCGCCGTCGTCCTGCGCGTGCGCGACGACGCGGGCCCGACGACCGTCGACGCCTGGGTGGCGCTCCAGGCGATCCGTGCCGCGACGCGCCGCACCGACCTCGCCGAGACGCTCGCGGCGAGCGCCGACCCCAGCCGCATCAGCCTGGACCACCTGCTCAGCGCGGCCGCCATCAGCGGCGACCCGTTCAGCGAGGGCAGCCCCTTCAGCGAAGGCAGCCCGTTCAGCGAGGGAAGCAGCGGCGGCTCAGGCCTCTATTTCAGCTCGACCGCGCGCATCCCGGTCGAACTGCTCGGCCACGCTCCGCATCGCACGCCCGTCAAGGCCCTGCCGGCCAGCCGCCGCCCCGTCGTCGCCGTCCTCGACACCGGGATCCGCCCGCACGCCTGGCTCGGCACGCCGGACGCGGACCCCGACAGCTTCCTGACGGCCGACGACCCGCTGCAGGCCGCGATCCACCACGAGGAGGTCCGCGTCCGCGACACCGGGGGCCTGGACTTCCCGGTGCTCGACGGCTACTGGGACATGCCGGATCCGGTCGAGCCCACCGTCGGCGCACTTCCCACACACATCGGCCACGGCACATTCATCTCGGGCATCGTGCGGCAGTGCGCACCGGACGCGCGCGTGCGCGTGATCCGCGTCATGCACACCGACGGGATCGTGCACGAAAGCGTCCTGCTGCTCGCCGTCGCCGTGCTGGGCGCCCAGATCCGCACCGCGCTCGCCTCCGGCGATCTCGCCGGCGTGGTCGATGTGGTCTCCCTCTCCCTCGGCTACTTCGACGAATACCCGGCCGACCTGGTGTACACGGGCCAGTTCGCCGCGCTGCTCGACGGCCTGACCGACCTCGGCGTGGCCGTGATCGCCGCCGCCGGCAACCAGGCCACCACGCAGCCCTTCTTCCCCGCCGCGTTCGCGACCCAGCCCGGCGCCGACCCGCTGCTGCCGGTGGTCAGCGTCGGCGCGCTGAATCCCAACGGCAGCAAGGCGATGTTCAGCAACGACGGCTCCTGGGTCACCGCGTGGGCGACCGGCGCGAGCGTGGTGAGCACCTATCCGAGCGACCTGAACGGCAGCTACGAGCCGATGATCACGGCCGGTCCGGCGGACAGCCGCCTGCACCGCCTGCGCGAGACGCTGGATCCGGACGACTTCCGCGGCGGCTTCGCGGTGTGGAGCGGCACCTCGTTCTCCACGCCGCTGCTGGCCGCGACGCTCGCGGCCGGGCTGCTCGAGGAGGCCGACGAGCACCCCGGCGACCCGCACAGCGACCTGGGCTCCACCGACCGGCTCATGGCGCGCGAGCGGATCGCCAGGGCCCTGCGGCGCATTGGAGCGCCCGATCGTGCCTAACTCCATCCGTCCCGACCGCACCGAGCCCGCGGCAGCCGCCGACGCCGCCGACACTCCGGCCGACCGCAACGCCCGCGTCGCCGCGCTGCTGCAATCCGCCCAGTCGGGGAACCGGGAGAGCCTGAACAAGATCGTGGTCGAACTCAGCCCGGTGCTCTGGCAGGTCGCCCGCGCCCAGGGACTGGACCGCGAGGCCGCCGAGGACGCGATCCAGTGCACCTGGCTCAGCCTGCTGCGGCACCTCGACCAGATCCACTCGCCGATCGCGCTGACCGCCTGGCTGGTCACCGCGACCAAACGGGAGGCGTGGCGCACGCGTACCGCGCACCGCGCCGAGCAACCCCTGGACAGCGACCGGATTTCCGACACCGCCGATCCGCAGCCCTTGCCCGAAGAGCGCGTCCTGCTCGCCGAACGGCACCGCGACGTCTGGACCGCGGTGCGCCGGCTGCCGCAGCGCTGCCAGGAGCTGCTGCGCGTCGTCGCCTTCAGCCACCGCCCCGACTACGACGCGGTGGCGACCGCGCTCGGCATGCCGCGCGGCAGCATCGGCCCGACCCGCGGCCGCTGCCTGGCCAAACTCAGAACGCTGCTCGACCCGGACGGCAGCGGCATCACCGGCACGAGCGGAGGACTGGCATGACCGGCGAGAGCGGCGCGCGGGGCGCCGGCGGCACGGACCCGGTCCGCGCGTCGGCCGCCGAACTGCTCGATGAGCGCGACGAGGACCTGCTGCGCATCCTGCGCGAATGTCACGAGGAGCTGGATCCGATGCCGGACAGCGTCGTGCAGCGCAGCCTGTTCGCCCTCGCCGTCGAGGACATCGACGCCGAGGTGCTGCGCCTGGTCGAGCAATACCAGCCGGCCGCGGCGGGCGTGCGCGGGGGAGAGGGGGAGGAGGCGCGCGTCGTCACCTTCGACAGCGACAGCCTCACCATCATGATCCGGATCAGCCAGCAGGCCGACACGGTGCGCATCGACGGATGGCTCGCTCCGCCGCAGGCGTGCCGGATCGAGCTGCGCAGCGGCGAACGGGCCCTGGGCACGGCCGTCGACGCGGAGGGGCGCTTCGTGCTCGAAGCGATCCCGCGGGGTCTCGCGCAACTCGTGGTTCGCCTCGGCGAACCGCTGACGGGTGGGGGCGGACCGTCCATACTGACACCGGCGATCGTGCTCTAACGCGTCAGTCCGCCTGACCGCTGGCGCGAGGGAGCTGTGCGGACGATGGAGAGGGCGGCGGGCCATGGCGGCTGGTGGAGAACCGCACCGCGGTAGCGCGGTAGCGCGATGGGTGTGACGGAGGCCGCCCTTGACCGGCACCGTCGAGGCGTCGCGGCCGGCGCGGCAGGCCGCCCGGCCGCGGCCGCCGGGCACTTTCGCGCCGGTCTTCGCCTGCTCGAACCCGCGCCGCCGGCCGGCTCCGAAGGCCTGACGGCGCGCCTGCTCGCGAGCCTGGCCCATGCCGAGGCCGAACAGGGCCGGGTCGAGCGCGGCCTGGAACTGCTGGACCGCGCCGAGCCCCTGGCCGGCGCGGACCACCGCGTGGCCATCGTCGCCCAGCGCGGACTGCTGCTGTGGCGGGTCGGGCGGTACCGCGCCGCGCTGCCGTGCTTCGACGAGGCGATCCCGCTGCTGGCCGACTACCCGGACCAGCTCGTGCTCGCCCGGGCCCTGCTCAACCGCGGCGGCCTGCATCTCGGCACGGCAAGAATCGCCGCCGCCCGCGCGGACCTCGAACGCAGCGAGCACATCGCGCGGCTCGCCGGAGCGGAGATGCTCGCCGCGAAGGCGAAGCACAACCTGGGCTACTGCGAGCTGCTGCTCGGCAACATCCCGGCGGCCCTCGACGCGTTCAGTCGGGCCGAGGCCGCCTGCCGCGAGCACGCGCCCGGCAACCTGCCGGTCGTGCAGGTCGATCGGGCCCGCGCGCTGCTGACCGCCGGCCTCGCCGACGAGGCCGCGGCGGAGCTGGAATCCGCGATCGCGGCCTTCCGCGACCAGCGGCTCAGCCAGGACCGCGCGGAAGCGGAACTCGCCTCGGCCCAGGCCCTCGCCGCCGCGGACAAGCCGGCGCAGGCCGCGGCGCGGGCCCGGCAGGCCCAGCGGCACTTCCTGGCCCGGGGCAACGAGACCTGGGCCGCGCTGGCCGAGCTGACCCGGGCCCGGGCCGACTTCGCCGTGCTCACGGCCGAAGCGCCCGCCGCGCCTGAGCCGCAGCCCGCGCTCACCCGCCTCGGTACCCGCACCGGCCGTCTCGCCGACCGCCTGCGTGACCTCGGCCTGCCTTATGACGCCGCACTCGCGCGTCTGCTCGCGGCCAGAGCCCTGATCCACGCGCGGAAGGCCGCGGACCGGATCAACCCGCTGCTCGAGACGCCGCGTCCGAGCGGCCCGGCCGTGCCGCTCGAACTGCGCCTCTTCGCGCACCTCACCCGCGCCGAGCAGGCCGCCGCCCGGGGCGACCGCGCCGCCGCGTTCGCCGAGCTTCGCAACGGCCTGGCCCGACTTGACGAACACCGCCGTTCGCTCGGCAGCCTGGACCTGCAAACCGGTACCGCGGCCCTCGGCCGGGACCTGACCCGCACCGGGCTGCGCCTCGCCCTGGACGGAGGCTCGCCCCGGGCGATCTTCGCCTGGTCCGAGCGGTCCCGCGCCCAGGCCTTCCGGGTCCGGCCGGTCCAGGCCTCGGACGACCCGGAGACGGCCGCCGCCATCGCCGAATACCGCCACCTCGACGACCTGCTGCGCACGCGCGCGCTGCGGGGCGAGTCCGACCCTCAGGCGCGTCAGCGGCACGCGACCTTGCAGCGCCGGCTGCGCGAGCGATCCTGGACGGCTGCCGGCGCCGACGCGCCCGGCGCCTCGACCCGCCCGGACGCCGATCCCCGCGCGACCGGCCTCTCCCGAGTCGCCGCGGAACTGGCCGCCGCCGGGCAGGTGATGATCAGCCTGCTGCGACAAGGCGACCGCCTGCTCGCCCTGGCCGTCGCCGACGGGCACGCGACGCTCGTGCCGCTCGGGGACTACACCCGCGCCGTCGAAGCCGGCCACCGGCTGCTCGGCGACCTGGAAGCCCGCGCCGCCCGCAGCCTGCCCGCGCGGCTGCAGACGGTCGTCGACCAGTCCGTCCGCCGCCAACTGGCCACGCTCACCGACGAGATCGTCGCGCCGCTGCGCCCGCGGCTGCGCGATCTGCCGGTGGTCATCGTCCCGACCGGCCCGCTCGCGACCATCCCGTGGAGCCTGCTGCCCGATCTGCGCGGCCGGCCGGTCACCGTCTGCCCGTCCGCGCGGCTGTGGCTCGCCGCGCGCCGCGCCGCGAGGGACGAATCCGGCGGCGGCCGGCCCGACCCGAGCCCGGTCCTGGCGGCAGGGCCCCGGCTGGCCCACGCGGAGGCGGAAGTCGCCGCGATCGCCGGGCTCTACCCGCGGCCCGTCGTGCTCACCGGCAAGGAGGCGACCGTCGAGGCCACCTTGCGCGCCATCGACGGAGCGCACACGGTGCATCTCGCGGCGCACGGCCACCACGAGCGCGGCAACGTCATGTTCGCCCGCATCGACCTGGCCGACGGGCCGCTGATGGCCTACGACCTGCAACGCCTGTCCAAGCCCCCGCGGCGGGTGATCCTCTCCGCCTGCGAACTCGGCCGCGCCGACGTGCGCACTGGCGACGAGCACCTCGGATTCACCGCCGCGCTGCTCTACGCGGGAAGCAGCACGGTGATCTCCAGCGGCATGCTGATCCCCGACAACGACGCCCCGCCGTTCATGGCCGCGCTGCACAAGGCCCTGATCTCCGGAACCAGCCCGGCCGGCGCCCTCGCCGCGGCCTCGGCATCCGAGCGCCAGGAGCCCTTCGTGTGCTTCGGCGCCGGCTGACGCGTCACGCGCGGCGCTGCGGCTACTACGGCTATTGCGGCTACTCCGGCAGCGCGACCACCGCGTCCACCTCGACCAGCACGTCGGACCGGAACAGCGCCGCCGCCTGGACCAGCGTGCTGGCCGGATTCGTCCGCTCGCCCAGCACCGGCCGCAGGAACTCCTCCAGCACGTCGCGGATCGTCTGAATCTGGGTCACATCGACCACGTACCAGTTGAGCCTCGCCACATCGGTCCAGTCCGCGCCCAGCTCGCCGAGGACCGTCTCCAGATTCCGCAGGGCCTGCGCCGCCTGCGCGGCCAGGTCACCGGCGCCGACCAGCCGGCCTTCCGCGTCCAGCGCGACTTGGCCGGCGACGAAGGCGAGCTTCCCGGTCGCGACGACCGCGTGCGAGTAACGGGCCGGATGCGGCACGTCGGCGAGGCGCTTAATGATCGGCATGACGACCCCCGTGGCTTGTGACGGAAAACCTCGGTGATCTTATCGAGCGTGCTCGGCGTAGGGTGAGCGCATGGAACAGAGAGTCTTGGGACGCACCGGACGCAGCGTCGGCTCGGTCGGTCTCGGCGCCTGGCAGCTGGGCGCCGACTGGGGCGAGGTCAGCGAGGACGACGCGCTGGAAACGCTCGACGCGGCGGTGGCCGCCGGAGTGACCTTCATCGACACCGCCGACGTCTACGGCGACGGCCGCAGCGAGCAGATCATCGGACGGCTGCTGCGCGAGCGCCCCGGCGCCGCACTGACCGTGGCCACCAAGATGGGCCGCCGGGTCGCGCTCGACCCGGCCCTCTACACCCTGGACAACTTCCGCGCCTGGACCGATCGCTCGCGCGCGAACCTCGGCGTCGAGACGCTCGACCTGGTCCAGCTGCACTGCCCGCCGGAGGAGGTCTACGGTTCGCCGGCCGTCTACGAAGCGCTGGACACCCTCGTCGCCGAGAAGCGCATCGCGGCATACGGCGTCAGCGTCGAGACCTGCGAGCAGGCCCTCACCGCGATCGCGCACCCCGGCGTCGCCACCGTGCAGATCATCCTCAACGCCTTCCGGCTCAAACCGCTTGATCAGGTGCTTCCGGCGGCCGAGGCGGCCGGAGTCGGCATCATCGCGCGGGTACCGCTGGCCAGCGGCCTGCTGTCCGGAAAGTACGACGAGACGACCACGTTCGCCGAGAACGACCACCGCAACTACAACCGGCACGGCGAGGCCTTCGACGTCGGCGAGACCTTCTCCGGGGTCGACTACCGCACCGGCCTCGAAGCGGTGCGGCGGCTGCGTCCGCTGGTGCCGCAGGGCGCGAGCACCGCCCAGTTCGCGCTGCGCTGGATCCTGGACCAGCCGGGCGTCAGCGTCGTGATCCCCGGTGCGCGCAATCCCGAGCAGGCCAGGTCGAATGCGGCGGCAGCCGATCTCGCGCCGCTGTCCGAGCAGACGCACGCGGCCGTGCGCGGCGTGTACGACGACTTGGTCCGCGCCCAGGTGCACGACCGCTGGTAGCCGTTCTGCGGTAAAGGCCGCGGACACGACGAAGGGGCGCCCCCGGGACGCCCCTTCGCCTACTTCTTCCTTCTTCTAGCAGACCGCTCTATCACCGGACTGTTTCGCTCGACGGGCTGATTCGCTCAGTGCACCGCTAGTGCACCGCGCAGCCCAATCCGGACAGCGTCTGATTCGTGCCGTTGAGCACCATGCCCCATGACGTACTGCCTCCCGGCGAAAGGCTGCCGTTGTAGCTCACCGAGGCCGCGGTCACGTTCTGCCCGGACTGTGTCAGCGCCGTGTTCCACGAACTCGCGATCGTGTCACCCGCGGGGAGCGAGAACGAGACAGACCAGTTCGACGTGCCGCTCGTCCCGGTATTCGTCACCGTGACCGATACCTGGAAGCCGGAGCCCCAGGAGCCGGTCACCGCCGAGGTCACGCTGCACTTGGCGCCCGAGCCCGAGCTCTGCGACGGGGACGCGCTCGGCGAGGACGAGGGCGAGGAACTCGGCGACGAGGACGGCGACGCGCTCGGGCTGGAGCTCGCGCTGGTGCTCGGCGACGCGCTGGGTCCGGTGCCGCTGGAGGTCGTGTACGTCACCTGCGTGTACGGGGCGCTGCACTGCCCGCCGCAGGAGGACGGCAGCGAGAAGCTGTAGATCCGGCCGCCGAACAGCGGCTGGTCCGAGGAGTCGGTCAGCTTGATCTGGAACTGCGAGCCGCCGGATGTCAGCGCTCCGATGATGTACGCCTGGCCCATGTCGCTGTCCATCGCCGCGGACACCCAGGAACCGTTCTGCAGGTACTGGATGCCGTGGACGCCGTTGGGCAGGTGCGAGACCGAGATGGCCGGCCACCACGCCTGGGCCCCCTGCAGGAAGCCGATGTTGATGTCGCCGGTGTAGTTCGGCGCCGGCTCGAACTGCCAGGTGACCTGCCGGTTGTTCCACTTGTTCAGCAGCGCGGAACCCACCGGCGAGCCGCCCAGCACGAAGTTGCCCAGCGAATTGGTGTTGAGGTCGATGTGGTACGGGTCGTCGCGGCACCAGGCGTTGCTGTCGGCGCAGCTGTCGGCGACGATCATGTCCAGCGTCGCGCCGTTCAGATTGTCCGAGACCCAGGAGCCGTTGCGGCAGAACGGCTCGTTCTGCGCGCCGTCGTTGGTCCCGGTGCAGTAGTTGCCGATGCTGACCTTCACCCACCGGTCACAGTTCAGGCCGTTGTCCCACATCCCCATGATGCTCGACTGCGACGCGGGCACCGGCCGGGTGTGCGCGCTGTAGTCCCCCGGGGTGTTGAAGACGTTGAGGGCGATGAAGTTCTGGGTCTCCAGGTTCGCCTGCGGCATGCCGCAGCCGCCGTAGGGCTGCCCGAGCCCGTCGAAGTGCGTCGCGTTGCCGGTGACCGGCGACGGCGTGCCCGAGACGGTCAGCGCGGAGGCGGGGCTCTGCGTCACCAGGACCATCGCGGCGGCGGTCAGGAACGCGCACAGGGCCGCGAGCGCGGCCCGGATGGTGAGCTGGCGTCTGGTTCTGGTGCGGATCGGCTTTGCGCGCAACGGTCGCTCCCTCGCTAAGGGCCTGGAACGGCACTGAAGATGGTGGCCGCGCGCCGCGAAGGATGTCAACGTACTGTGAAACTTACACCGCGGCGCCAGGCTGCCCGCGCCCTGGCGAGCCGGCGCCGCCGATCAGCTGCTCAGCCGCTCAGTTGCCCACGGAAGGCGTGCCGTTGCCCGCAGCCCCGTGCGCCGCGGCGCGGCTCGCGTGCAGCCGATCCAGCCAGCCGAACGCGTCCTCCAGCGAGGTGAAGGCGGGCATGACCCGCAGCAGCCCGGTGATAGACAGCGTCTTGAGCATCCGCTGCGGTGCGCCGACCAGGCACAGCCCGCCGCCCCCGGCCACCGCCCGCTTCGTCGCGCCGACCAATACGCCGAGGCCGGAGCTGTCCAGAAACCGCAGGCCGCTCATTTCGACGGCCAGGAAATACCTGCCGTCCCCGGTCAGCCCGAGCAGCACGTCACGCAGCACAGGTGCGGTGAACAGGTCGAGTTCCCCGCTCAATTCGACGACGGTTCTGCCTTTGTCGTCCCAGGTTTCCGCATCGAGCCGCACGCTTGATGCTCACGTGCGCCGATCATCTTCGGTTCAGCGATGGCGCACGGCCGCCACCGCGCGCCACGCTGCGTTTCACCGCCACGCGGGCGGCCGCCGCACGGCGGGTCAGGCGGCCGTCACCTGCCCAGCTGTGCCTCGATGCCGCGCTGCAGCTTGTTCATTCCGCCGAGCCAGCGGTCCGGATCGGCCGCGCGCGCCGCGTAGTACTCGGCGACGTCGGGATGCGGCAGGATAAGGAACTTGTCTTCACTCAGACCCCTGATGACCGCCTGCGCGACCTGCTCCGGCTCGATCGCGCCGGCCGCCAGCAGCGCCTGACCGCCCGGCCCGCTCTCATCCAGCATTCGGGTTCGTACACCCTGCGGGCACACCGCGTGGACGCGCACGCCCCGGTGCCGGTATGTGGCCGCGAGCCATTCGGCGAAGGCGAGTGCCGCGTGCTTGGACGCCGCGTACGGAGCCGAGCCGAGCATGGTGAGCAGCCCGGCCGCCGAGACCGTGGAGACGAAGCACCCTGATCCGCGCTCCAGCCAGCCGGGAACCAGTTCGCGCGCGGCGCGCACATGCGCCATCACGTTGATCTCCCAGGCCGCCGACCACACGTCCTCGGGCGCCTGTTCGGTTCCGGCCGGACCGATGCCGGCGTTGGCGCAGTACACGTCGATCGAGCCGAGCAGTTCGCGCGCCGAGCCGACGAGCAACGACACGCCGGTTTCCGTCGCCGCGTCTCCGAGCACGGCGAACGCTCCGAGCTCCTCGGCCAGCGCCCGAGCGCCATCGGCATCGACGTCGTTGACCACGACCCGCGCGCCCTCGGCCGCGAACGCGCGGGCCAGTGCCGCGCCGATCCCGCGCGCCGCGCCCGTGACGATCACGCCGGCGCCCGCCAGCTGCACCGCGGGAAGCTGCGAATGCGAACCCTGACTCGGACCGGAAGCGCCGTTGTTCTCACTCATGACATATCCCCTAGAAGCCGGCGCCGAGCGTGATGCCGCCGTCGATCACCATCGTCTGCCCGGTGATCCAGGCCGCGTCGTCCGAGAGCAGGAAAGCGACCGCGCCCGCGATGTCTTCCGGTACGCCCAATCGCTTGAGCGGGTACGACGCCGAGGCCTCTTCTTCGCGTCCCTCGTACAGCGCCGCCGCGAACTTCGTCTTCACCACGGCCGGCGCCACCGCGTTCACCCTGATGCGCGGACCCAGCTCCATCGCCAGCTCGGTGGTCAGCCGGATCAGCGCGGCCTTGCTCACGCCGTACATGCCGATGCCGGGGGAGGGGTGCAGTCCGGCGATCGACGCCACGTTCACGATCGCGCCGCCGTGTTCGCCCATCCAGGCCTCGCGGGCCCGTCGCACCCAGGCCAGCGGGGCCAGCACGTTGACCGCGAGGATCTTCGCGGCGGCCGCCGGGTCGGTGTCCAGGACCGAACCGAAGACCGGGTTGATGCCGGTGTTGTTGACCAGCAGGTCCAGCCGGCCGAAGACTTCCATCGTGCGGCCGACCACCTCCTGCTGGTGCTCCGGGTCGTCCGCCTTGCCGGCCACGGCCAGCGCGTATTCGGGGCCGCCGAGTTCCTTCACCGCGTCGGCGAGCGCGTCCGCGCCCCGCGCCGTGATGCACACCCGCGCGCCGCGCGCGACGAGTTCGCGGGCGATGCCGAGGCCGATGCCACGGCTCGCCCCGGTGACCACGGCCACCCGGCCGTCCAGCGAGTGAGCGCGATCGAAACTCGGCGCAGTGTCCATCGAGGCCACAGCCAGGCCGTCCCTTCGGTAGCTTCCTGTGTTTTCACGGGTAAGCGCCCGCTTAGCCTTTCGTGCCGCCCCGGCGGTGTCAAGGCCGGCTACTGCGCGCGGGATCGCGGTTCCGGCACCTGGACGGCGGGCCCCGGCGTTGACACCCCCAGCCCGCCCCGGCAATGCTAAGCAAGCGCTTAGTCCCGCCGCGATGATCACCGACCGCCGCCGCCGCGCGGACCCGTCTACGAAGGTAGGGGAGCATGACCTCCGCCCCGCCGCCCGGCGGCCAGGGCCGCCGCGGCCTGCTGATCGACTTCGGCGGTGTGCTCACCACCAGCGTGTTCGCCTCCTTCGCGGCCTTTGAACAGGCCGAGGGCCTGCAGCGGCTCGCCATCGCCCGGCTGCTGCGCGACGACCCGCGGGCGGCGGCGCTCGTGGCCACCCTGGAGACCGGGGAAGCGGATGACGCCTCGTTCGAGGCCGAGTTCGCCGCGCTGCTCGGGGTCGCGCCGCAGGGGCTGATCAGGCGGCTGCTGCGCGGCGCCCGCCTGGAGCCGGACATGATCGCCGCGGTCCGTGCACTGCGCCGGGCCGGCGTGCGCACCGCGCTGGTCTCCAACTCCTGGGGCGCCGCGAGCTATCCCGAGGAGCTGCTGAGCGACCTGTTCGACGCGGTGGTCATCTCCGGCCAGGTGGGCCTGCGCAAGCCGAACCCGGCGATCTACCGGATGGCCGCCGAGAAACTGGGCCTGGACCCGGCGGAATGCGTGTTCGTCGACGACCTGCCGAACAACCTCGGACCCGCCGCGCGGCTGGGGATGGGCGTCATCCGACACACCACCCCGGCCGCCACCATCGCCGAACTGGTCGCCGCCTTCGGCGTCGATCTCAGCAGTGTCGGCGGTCGCGGCCTCGGTACCGATCCCGCCCCGTCCGCGTGATCCGGTGACTCAGCCGCGATGACCCGCCATCCGCAGCGCCAGGTCGCCGTACAGCGCGCCCAGCTCCTCGGGGGCGCGGGTGCCGGTCGCGCGGAACCAGCGCGCCACGTCGATGGTCAGCGAGAGCAGGGCGAGGGTCGTGCCGCGAACGTCAGGCACGTCGAACACGCCGCCGGCGACGCCGTCCTCCAAGGTCTGCCGCACCAGCGCGTCGATCTCGCGGCGCAGGGTCGCGATATCCGCGCGGTGCCGCTCGGTGAGCGCTGCCATCTCGTAGTTGATCACGCGGGCCGTGGTGTGGTACCGCGCGTGCCAGGCCGTGATCGCGCAGATCACGGCGCGCAGCCGCACCGCCGGCTGGTCGCTTCGGGCCGCCGCCGCGCGCACCACCTGCACGGTGCCGCGGTGCCCGATCAGGCTGATCTGGTAGAGCAGCTCCTCTTTCGAGGCGAAGTGCACGTAGACCCCGGCGGCGCTGAGCCCGGCGCGGGCCGCGATGTCGCGGGTCGCCGTGGCGTGGTAGCCGCGGGCCGCGAACGCCTCCACGGCGCCGATCAGCAGCCTGCGCGCGGCGGGGGCCAGCGGCTCGTTCAGCCAGGCCTCCGCCAGATCGCGGGCCTCCGACTCGTCGAGCCCGGCTTCGCCGACCGCCGCCGCTACGGGAGCGGGGGCGCGGCCCGATGCCGATGCCGCCGCAACCGCGGTGCCTGCGGCAGGCGCCGCGGGCTCCCGCGCGGCTTCCAGCGCTTCAGCGTCATCCTCGGCACGCAACGGCCCCGCCCTCCTCGCTTGCCTGCCCGGTGTGCCTATGTTGCGGTCCAGCACATTCTAAGCAGACGCTTAGTCGCACCGTGTCGGAAAATCCACCCGCCCTCCCTGAAAGGACACGCCGGATGAAAGCCTGGCAGGTCACCGAACTCGCCGAACCGCGCAAGGCGCTGCGCCTGGCTGAGGTGTCGCGGCCCGAGCCCGGACCCGGGCAACTGCTGGTGCGGGTGGCGGCGAGCGCGCTCAACTTCCCCGACGTCCTGCTCTGTCTGGGCCTTTACCAGATCCGCCCGCCGCTGCCGTTCACCCCCGGCCTCGAACTGTGCGGCGAGATCGCGGGGCTCGGCGAGGGAGCCGAGGGCTGGACGGTCGGCGAGCGCGTCATCGGCAACCCGATCCTGCCCGGCGGCTCCTTCGCCGAGTACGTGCTGATGGACGCCCTCGACACCTTCCGCGCGCCCTCTTCGCTCAGCGACGAGGCGGCGGCGGCGCTGCACATCGCGTATCAGACCGCGTGGGTGGGCCTGCATCGCAGGGCGCATATCCAGCCCGGCGAGACGCTGCTCGTGCACGCGGGCGCCGGAGGCGTGGGCAGCGCGGCGGTACAGGTCGGCAAGGCCGCGGGCGCGCGCGTGATCGCCGTGGTCGGCGGACCGGAGAAGGCCGACGCGGCGACGAAGCTCGGCGCGGACGTGGTCATCGACCGGCGCGCGCAGGACTTCGTCGCCGTGGTCAAGGAGGCTACCGAGGGCCGCGGCGCGGACGTGGTGTTCGACCCGGTCGGCGGCGAGGCGTATACGGGCTCGGCGAAGTGCGTCGCCTTCGAGGGCCGCATCCTGGTGGTGGGCTTCGCGGGCGGTGCGGTCCCGTCGCCGGCGCTCAACCACGCGCTGGTGAAGAACTACTCGATCGTCGGCCTGCACTGGGGCCTCTACCGCGAGAAGGACCCGGCGCAGGTCGCCGCCGCGCACGCGGAACTGACCCGGCTGGCCGACTCCGGGGCGATCGCGCCGCTGGTCAGCGGTCGCCTCACCCTCGGCGAAGTGCCGGACGGCCTGACCAGTCTCGCCGCCGGAGACACGATCGGCCGCCTCGTCCTTGTCCTTTAGCAGACCCCTGCCACTGACAGCGTTCCGCGGTCCACCGCGTCCGCCGGCGCCGCAACGCCGTCGGACGGCGGGCGTTGACTCACCCTTATCTCGATGTCAAGATAGTCGATGTCAACAGATCCACGTCTCGGGGAGTTCGCGTGTCCGAGTTCGAGCCCGCATACGGCTTCGCCCGCGTCCACCACGTCCAGCTGTCCGTGCCGCCCGGCGGCGAGGCGGCCTCGCGCGCGTTCTGGCAGGACGCGCTGGGCATGCAGGAACGGCCGAAGCCGCCGGTACTCGCCGCGCGCGGCGGCTGCTGGTTCGCCGGCGGCGGCGTCGAGGTGCACGTCGGGGTCGAAGCGCAGTTCGTCCCGGCGCGCAAAGCGCATCCGGCGCTGCTGATCTCGGGCCTGAAGAACCTGGCCGCGCGGCTGGAGGAACACGGCGTGGCTGTGGAGTGGGACGAGGACTTCCCCGGCCACGAGCGCTTCTACGCACACGACCCGTTCGGCAACCGCATCGAGTTCCTGGAACCCCAGTCAGACAGCTGATTGGCCGGCTGACCCGGCGACCGTGCGCGCGCCGGGCGTCGATCTAGCGCACGAGCTGCGCGATGGCGGTGACCGAACCAGGCGCGATCTCGGTGAATCCGGCATCGCGCACGGTCGGCAGGTCAGCGGCCGCCAACTGCGACCATTGCTCCGGTGTCGCGGTGCGCACCGCCAGCGGGAAGCCTTCACCGCGCCACGCTTCCGCGCGCTCCCGCGTCAGCGCCCACCAGCCCAGCTGGGCCGCGTGCCCGGCCTGGGCCATCGCCTTGCCCGCCGTCATCTGCACGGCCGGATTGAACCAGAGCACCGGCTCGCCGGGAGCGGGCGCGGCCGGGGGCTGCGGATCTTCGAGATCCGTCCCCGACACCTGAAGCCGGGCGAGATCCTTCGGCCAGGCGTCCAGGGCAACCGGCGGATAGACGCGCACCTCGGCCGACGCGCCGCGGACCGTGATGCCGGGCAGCGCCTCCGCCCGCCGCCACTCGGCGCCGCGCGCCCGCCGCACGACCTTGCGGATGCGCCCGTCCTGCCAGTCGCGCACCGCCTCGGCCCACTCGCCCTCGCCCGCTGAGCGCTCGTCCGTCAGCAGCGTGAGCACCGCACGCGCGGCCGTCTCCAGCGCGTCGGTGCGTGCGGGCGCCGCGTCCCGCTCGATCCGCACCACCAGCGGCAGCACGAACTGCGGCGCGGCGTCGCGGTCCTCCACACGGCGGGCGAACGGATCGGTCGTGGTGCTCATGGGCCCAAGGATGCCGGATCACCGGGCCGGTCAGGTAATCGATTGCGACCGTGGTCGCGGCACTAGGTTGGTGCCATGAACTCCCCAGGCGCGCGCCGCGTGCTGATCGCCCCTGACAAGTTCAAGGGTTCGGCCACCGCGGCCGAGGTCGCCGAGCACGTCGCGGCCGGCCTGCGCCGCGTGGCGCCCGATCTCGAACTCAGGCTCCTGCCGGTCGCCGACGGCGGAGAAGGCACCGTCGATGCCGCGGTGGCAGGCGGTTTCAGCCGCCACCGGAGCGCGGTCACCGGGCCGGTCGGCAACCGGGTGCAGGCTGCGTTCGCGCTGCGCGGCGAGACTGCCATCGTCGAGATGGCCGAGGCATCGGGTTTACGTCAACTGCCGGACGGACGGCTCGCGCCTCTCGACGCGGGCACCTTCGGCACCGGGGAACTCATGCGCGCGGCGCTCGGCGCGGGCGCGAAAACGATCGTGCTCGGGGTGGGCGGCAGCGCCTCCACGGACGGCGGCACCGGCATGCTCGCCGCGCTCGGCGCGCGCTTCCTCGACGCGGACGGCCGCGAGTTGCCCGGCGGCGGCGGATCGCTGGCCCGGCTCGCGTCCGCCGACCTCAGCGGGCTGGACTCGCGTCTCGCGGCCGCCCGCGTCGTACTCGCCTCCGACGTCGACAACCCGCTGCTCGGCGAGCACGGAGCCGCCGCCGTCTACGGCCCGCAGAAGGGGGCCGGCCCGCAGGAGGTGGCGGCCCTCGAAGCCGGACTCGCCAACTTAGTCAAGGTCCTGTCACAGTCGCTCGGCGAAGCAGCGCAGCAGGCAGCGCGAGCGCCGGGCTCAGGCGCCGCGGGCGGCATCGGGTTCGGCGCTCTCGCGGTCCTCGGTGCGACCCGCGAATCAGGCATCGAAGTACTTCTCGACGTGCTCGGCTTCGACGCGGCACTCGAAAACGCGAGCCTTGTGATCACCGGCGAAGGCTGCTTAGACCGCCAGACGCTGCACGGAAAAGCCCCGGCCGGCGTCGCGCACGCGGCGCGGCGGCGCGGCGTTCCCGTCGCCGCCGTCTGCGGAAGACTCGACCTCGCGGCGCAGCAGTTGGCAGAGGCCGGATTCGCCGCCGCCTACCCCCTGACCGCCCTCGAACCGGACCCCGCGCGCTCGATCGTCAATGCCGCACAGCTGCTCGAACGCGTCGGCGCCCAGCTCGCGACCGACCTGCTTTCCGACTTTCCGAGCAGCTCAACCGTCCCGCCTGAAACCCGCTGCGACGGCCGTTCTCACTCGTGATGCGGCCCGGTCCGCAGCCGATGTTGGCTAGGGATACCGACAGGGCGGCGGATCGCCGGGCCGAAGCCGACCGGCTTGACGAGGCACGCGAACGGTTCATCACCCGTTCGGACCGACGTTCGGGAAAACCGCCGGAAAGCGGAGCAGACTGAAGCGCGCGGTCCCAGCGTGGCGATGGCGCCATGCGCCGCGGCGACCTTGGAGGCCGGCGATGGTCGAGTTCACCGGGTACGACGAGGGCACACCCTGCTGGGTCGATCTGATGACCCCCGATCTTGAGCGCGCCAAGCACTTCTACGGCGAACTGTTCGGCTGGCAGTTCAACGACAGCGGTGAGGAGTTCGGGCACTACAACCTCGCCATGAAGGACGGGAAGGTGGTCGCCGGGCTCGGGCCGCAGCCGCCCGGCCAGCCCGGACCCGCCGTGTGGGTGACCTATCTGTGGGCGGACGACGCGGACGCGGTCGCCGCGCGCGTCGTGAAGGCCGACGGCAACGTGTTCATGGGCCCGATGGACGTGCCGGGCGCGGGGCGGATGGCGCTCGCGCTCGACTCGACCGGCGCGGTCTTCGGCGTCTGGCAGGGACGCGAGCACCGCGGCTCGCAGCTGGCCAACGAGCCGGGCGCGTTCACCTGGAACGAGAACCTCAACGACGATCCGGCCCGGGCCCGCTCCTTCTACGAGCAGGTATACGGATACACCTACGACGCGATGCCGGAGTGGCCCGGCGAGTACCACCTGCTCAAGGTGAAGGACGAGGTACGCGGCGGCATCGGCTCGAAGCCGGCCGGCCTGCCGCCGGGCACGCCGAACTTCTGGAACACCTATTTCTCGGTAGCCGACACCGACGAGGCGGCAGCCGTCGCCGCCCGCAACGGCGGCTCGGTGGCGCAGGCCCCCTTCGACACCCCGGTCGGCCGGATGGCGGTCATCCTGGACGCCAGCGGCACCCAGTTCTCGCTCCTCGCGGTGCCGAAGGCCTGAACGCCGCCCTGCCCGCGGCATCTGAGCCTCGCTCAGGCACCGATCGACGAGGAGTAACTGCTGCCTGTCGCCGGTACTGTTTGCCGACATGGTGAGCAGACCGGCGGCGGGCGGGGGAGTATGGGTCGAGGTAGGCCCGGATCGCTTGGTGCGGTGGTGCGACGGGTTCGCTCAACGACACGGCGGTGCGCTCGCAGAACCGCCGCGCGTCGTCGCGGCCGATGATGCGTGTAGCGGTCAGGCAGTTGAACTGACGGCGGTCGACGGTTCGAGAGCGACGTGCTGCGTTCCCTTTCCACCGCTTGACGCGGCCGAGTCGGTCGGCCTGATCGACGACTTGGCCGCGCACGCGCTCGCACCGCGCACGGTCGGCGTACTGCTGGTGCGGCGAGGCGGATACGCGGTCGGCCTCTTCGAGGGCACCCGGCTCACCGACTCGAAGGTCGGGGCACGTCACGTGCAGGGACGCACCAAGGCTGGTGGCTGGTCGCAGCAACGATTCGCCCGTCGCCGAGAAGGCCAGGCGCGCGAGGCGTACACCGCGGCAGCCGATACCGCCGCACGCATTCTTCTGCCGCATACCGCGCGTCTCGACGCCCTCATCGTCGGAGGCGATACCGGCGCTCTCGGCGCGTTACGCAGCGATGCGCGCCTTAAACCGCTTTGGGAGAAGGAACTCGCGCCGCAGTTGTACGTCGGGGATCCGAAAATGGCCGACCTGCAAAAGGCCCCAGACCACTTCCGCGCCATTCGGATCAGGATCGTCGAACAATCCTGATCGCCGGTCTTGTCGGTGCCGGATGGCAGGATTTTTTCACGGCACCAACACGGCGAAGCGCGCCAGCGCGGCGCGACAGAACAGACCGGAACGGACGCGGGCAATGGGCGAGAACGAGCGGGTGGCGATCATCGGTGCGGACGGGCTCGCGCGCTGCCCATGGGCCGGTGAAACGCCGGATTACCTCGCGTATCACGACGAGGAGTGGGGGCGGCCGCTGCACGGCGACGACGCGCTGTTCGAGCGGCTCTGCCTGGAGGCCTTCCAGTCCGGTCTGTCCTGGCTCACCATCCTGCGCAAGCGTCCCGCCTTCCGCGCCGCCTTCGCCGACTTCTCCATCGAGAAGGTGGCGGCCTTCGACGAGCGGGATGTGCAACGCCTGCTCGCCGACACCGGGATCGTGCGCAACCGGCTCAAGGTCAACGCGGCGATCGCCAACGCGCGGACCGCGGCCGCGCTCGACGGCGGCCTGTCTGAACTGATCTGGTCCTTCGCCCCGGCCGAGCCCGGTCCCGCGCCCCGCCGCGGCGGGGACATCCCGGCGATCACCCCGGAGTCGACCGCCATGGCCAAGGCGCTGAAGAAGGCCGGCTTCGTCTTCGTCGGCCCGACCACCTGCTACGCGCTCATGCAGGCCTGCGGCCTGGTCGACGACCACCTGGCCGACTGCCACGCGCGCCGCACCGCAGTGCTCTGATCATCCGATCCGCCAGGTCCAGACCCCGCCGACCTGCTTGCCGGGCCCGAACAGCTCGGTGAGCAGCAACCGGTCCTGTACCGGATGCCGCAGCGGGAGGTCGGCTCCGTTCAGCTGGGCAGAGCCGTCGTTCGGCACTGCGCTGAACAGCGCGACGCAGCCGGCTCGCCAGTACGCGGCGTCCTCAGTGGCCTGAAGACGTGTGGTCGCGGTGATGGCCGGCACCGCGCCGGTCGCGTCCACCTGCGTCAGCAACCGCTGCGTCGGGCGCTCGGGCGGGGTTCCAAAGGCGCGCGTACCCACGCCCGGCCCGAAGAAGTCGCCCCCGACGATGGGGAAGCGGTCACCGGCCACCGCCGCCCAACGCATCGCGGTGAAGCCGAACGGGAACGCCACGAGCGTCTTGCCCGGGCCGACGCATTGCCGCCACAGCCCGTCCGCGTAAAACGCCGGAGCGGCCGGACGGTCCTGGGTCGTCACGGCGCGGGGAGCGATGGGCAAGAGCGCCGCCGCCACGACCGCGAACGCGGCGACCGGAGCCGCCGCGGCCAGCCTCGGACGCAACCGGGCGGTGAACCGGTGCACGCCGATGACCAGGATGTACGCCAGCAGCGGGAAGACGGCGAACGAAAGCCGCACCGGCAGCGCGTCGGCGAACAGCGGAAGACCCGCGAGGTACGACCACGGCCCCTTGTGCCGCAGCGTCGCGGATCCGAACATCGGCGTCGAGCCCAGCGACAACACGGCGATCACCACCGCAGCCAGCCCGGCGGACCGCACCGCCGACTCCCGGAAGCGCCACACCAGGACCGCGAGCGCGATCAGCAGCAGCGGCCAGCCGACGAACGCGGACTCCTCCGTGATGTTCGGCGCGAGCGCCGCGGATCGGGCCGCGCCGGCGAGCGAGAGCTGGGAGAAGGCGAAATAGGACTTGGCATCCGCCTCGTAGTTCGCGGAAGCCCAAGGCGCGCCGGTGTAGGAACCGGGGCCTTTGAACTGGAACCAGAGCGGATACGCGAGCAGCACACCCGCGACTGCGGCGGCTACGCCGGCGCCGCGTAACGCGACCGGGGCGGCTCGCCACGCCTGGCGTGGGCGGGCAAGCGCTTCGAACAGGATCACCAGCCCGAGCGTGAGGCCGGTGATGAACACCAACTCCTCGGCGATGGCGGTCAGCGCCGCCACCAGCAGGCCGAGCACCGCGCCGGTCCGCAGGGACCGCCCCGGTACGCGCAACGCCAGGACCCGGTCGGCGATGAGCGGCACGAGCCATTGGGCGGTGAGGTTGGGATGCCCGTAAGAGTGGGCCGCCATCGCGGGGGAGAAGCCGCACAGCAGGCCGCCGATCGCCGCGGCGCCGCGGCGCATTCCCGGCGAGGCCTCGCTGGTCTCGGGATGGCGCAGGAAGAACCAGTACCAAGCCGTTGCGGCCGCGAACGGATTGAACACCAGCAGGAACACGAAGCTCGCCGTCGCCCCGGCCGCCAGGGTGAGCGGGGTGAGCAGGACGCCGTAGAGCGGGACCGACGGGTTCGCCATCAGGTTGACGCCGCGCGGGGCGTTCATGGCGGCGCTGAAGAGCGGGTTGTGGAAATGCGCGACCTGTTGCGCGACCGCGCTGAGCATCCACTCGAAGGTCGTCTGGTCCGCCGCGTCCTGGCCGATGATCTTCGTGCCCGGATGCAGGATCAGGCCGTGCAGCAGGTATACCGCCAGGCCGGCGAAGACGAGCAGCGGGATTCCGTGGCGCGCGGCGAAACGGCGCGCTGACGGCATGCTCCAGGCGCGCTCCCGCCGGGCCGGCTCGGGCGCAGCGTCCGGTTGCTGCGCCCCGTCGGCTGTCGGCAGCGGGACTTCCCTGGAAAACACCTGCCTGGAAAACACGTGCCGCATGCTATCGGTCGGCCGTGATCGCGGTGTTCGCCGCGTTAGCTCTCGACGATCGCGAAGATGAAGCCGTCGTAGCCCTTCACACCCGTGGTCTGGACGGCGGTGGCGGTCAGCCGCGGCTCGTCGGCCATCACGTCGACCAGCCGCCGCACGCCCTGCACCGATGAGTCCGCGCTGTTCGGGTCGATGACCTTGCCGTCGCGCACCACGTTGTCGACCACGATGACCGTGCCCGGCCGCGAGAGCTGCAGCGCCCACTGCAGGTAGTCGGCGTTCGACGGCTTATCCGCGTCGATGAAGACGAAGTCGAACGGCTCAGGCCGCTCCTGCGCCAGCGCCGCCAGGCTGTCCACCGCGCGCCCGACCCGCACCTCGGCCCTGCCCTCCAGCCCGGCCGACTTCAGGTTCGCCCGCGCCACCTCGGCGTGGTGCGGGTCGACCTCGAGCGAGATCAGCGTCCCGTCCTGCGGCAGCGCCCGGGCCAGCCAGATCGTCGAGTATCCGCCGAGCGTGCCGACCTCGAGGATCCGGCGCGCGCCGTGGATGCGCGCGATCATGTGCAGCAGCCGGCCCTGGTTCGGCGCGACCGCGATGTCCGGCAGCCCCTCCCGCGCGCTCAGCGCCCGCGCGCCGTCGAGCACCGGGTCGGCCGGCAGCAATGCGTTGTTGAAGTAGTCATCGACCGCTGTCCACGTCTGCTGACTCATGGGTGATCGCACCTGCTCCCGTCGACATCGCCGTGATCGTCTCCCCTTCGGCCGAAGATATCGGAATCGAGCGCACTGAGAGCACGAGGCCGAGATACACCAAGTCGAGCACGAAGCAGGCGACGTAGAGATAAGGCAGCAGCCCGCCGTGGTAGCGCGCCGCGAGGTCGCTCTTGACCGCCACCGAGCCGGAGGCGAACGCCGTGCCCGCCAGCTTCGCGGTGGCGATCCCGATCGACTGGCCGCGCCCCGCGGGCCGCGCCGTGAACATCGCGATGAACAGCGCGGACATCATCAGGTTCGAGCCGAACGCCGAGTACGCCCCGGCGCCGGCGTCGAACTGCGTCCCGACCAGATCAACGGCCGGATACGCGAGCGCGAGGAGCGCGGCGAGACAGCCGTAGAACACCCGCTTGGAAAGGTACGGGAACTCGCTCGGCCCGAACCGGACCACCGTGTAGGCGATCCCGCAGTCCAGCAGGAACCACACGATGTCGATGCCGTGCTGTACTCCGTTCGAGGGACGTAAGAAGGCGTAGATGAACTGCCACGATATGTTGGAGGCGAAGGCGACGATGGGCATGCCGTAGGTCCGCTCGCGCAGACCGATCCGGATGATCAGCAGGTAGGCCAGGGTCCAGCACAGGCCTGCTCCGATCCCGAGGGCAGTGGACACCGCCGCGCTCCTTCCGTACGCCTCTCCTGGTACGGCCTCGGAATCTACGCCCGGCGCGCGGTGCTTGGTAACCCTTTGTCCTGGTATGGAAGTCTAAAAACTGCCCCAACAGTTCGTCGGGTGTCGACCCGTCGGCTCACCGGATCAGCTCACCGGTCAGGCGGCCCACGGCGGACACATCCGGCTGCCGTCTTCGAGCTCTGCTTCGAGCCCGGTGCTGGTGCTCACCCACAGCGCGGCAGGTCCGGGGCCGAGATTGTCCAGGCGCAGCGACGCGCCGGCCGGCACGACCGCGATGTCGTCGACGCCGAGCACGTGCGCTTCGCCGTCGAGGGTGAGCTGCACGCGGCCTTCGATGACCGCGAACACCTCCTCGCGCGAGACGCGGTGCGGCAGGCCGGTCCCGACGTCGGGGAGTTCGGTCCGCCAAAAGCACAGTTCCTTGCTGCCCGCGGCTGACGAGGCGTAAGACCTGAAGGTGGCGCCGTGGATCTCGAAGACGACGGCGTCCGCGGAACGGATGACAGGCATGGAAAAACCCTTCGGAACGGCGGCGCGGAGCTCGACTGCCCTGCGCTGATTGAAACCGTGGCTGATAGAAACCGTGGCTGCTAGACGACGGGGCCCACAGACAACGGGGCCGATAGACAACTGGCTTGACTAAATGGTCAAGCAGCTTGTCTTCTTTGTCAAGGTGGCAGGATGGGCGCATGCGCGACGGCGAGATGCAGCGGACGGCGGGACGACGGCGGGAAGCCGCGGCGGTGGACCAGGCCGCAAGGGCGGACAACCTCGCCCTGGCCACGCTGCTCCTGTCGGCGGCCACCGCCCTGGTCGACGGCATCCACTCCGCGGTCATGGCGGCCGGCTTCGACGACCTGCGCCCGACCCACGGCTTCGCCTTCGTGCGCATCTCCGCGGGCGACGCGACGGTCGGCGACGTGGCCGAGCACCTCGGCGTGACCAAGCAGGCGGCCAGCCAGCTCGTCGACGAACTCGTCCGGAAGGGCTACGTCACCAGGCGGCCGCACCCGACCGACGCCCGCGCCCGGCTGCTCGCGCTGACCCCGCACGGCTGGGCCTGCACCCGCGCGGCCGACCGCGCGATGGCCGATCTGATGGAAGGCTGGGCGGCGGTGCTCGGCGGCAAACGCGTCGCCGCGCTGCGTGCGGACCTGGCCCGCGTCGTTCCCGTCGGCCCGCTGCGGCCCGCGGCTTGGTAGGTTGGCTCCGAAGATCTTCGCGCGGCGCCGGACCGGCCGCGTGCGGCGATAACAGGGCCCGATCATCAAAAGCACTCGACGAGCGGGATGGTGGCGCAAATGGCCGACGGCGCGGTGGGACGAGTCGCGGTAACCGGAGGCAGTGGGAAGCTCGGCCGCGCGGTCGTCGCCGAACTGCTCGACCACGGCTGGGAGGTGCACAACCTCGACCAGGCGCCGCCGCCGGGCCACGCCCGTCCCCGCTCGGCCTACACGCAGCTCGACCTGACCGACTACGGCCAGGTCGTCGGCGCGCTGACCGGCATCGACGACCGGCACCGCGGCCTGGACGCCGTCGTGCACCTGGCCGCGATCCCCGGCCCCGGCGTGGCCACCAACGCCGCGACCTTCGCCAACAACATCCGGTGCTCGTACAACGTGTTCGCGGCGGCGCGGCTGGCCGGCATCCGCAACGTGGTGTGGGCCTCCAGCGAGACCGTCCTCGGCCTGCCGTTCGAGACCCCGCCGCCGTACATCCCGGTCGACGAGGAGTACGAGGGCCGCCCGGAGACCTCGTACTCGCTGGCCAAGCACCTCGACGAGCAGATGGCCGCCCAGTTCGCCCGCTGGGATCCGCAGCTGAAGATCATCGGCCTGCGGTTCTCCAACGTCATGGAGCCGCACGACTACGCCGCCTTCCCGTCCTTCGACGCAGACCCGTCGCTGCGCAAGTGGAACCTGTGGTCGTACATCGACGCGCGCGACGGCGCCCAGGCGGTCCGCAGGGCGCTGGCCTACCCGAACCCGGGCCTCGAGGTCTTCATCATCGCCAACGCCGACACCGTCATGGCCGAACGCAGCAGCGCGAGCCTCGCCGCCGAGGTGTACCCGGACGTGCCGGTGCTGCGCGAACTGGGCGAGCACGAGACCCTGCTGTCGATCGACAAGGCCCGCCGCGTCCTCGGCTACGAGCCGCAGCACAGCTGGCGCGACGAGGTCCGCGGCCGGGCGCAGCAGGCGTGACAGGGGAGCGAGGCAGGGGAGTAAGGCAATGGACATGCAGTACGTGAAGCTGGGATCGACCGGCCTCGACGTCTCGCGGCTGTGCATCGGCTGCATGAGCTTCGGGGACAAGGCCCGCGGCGGCCACCAGTGGGTGCTCGACGAGGAGGCCTCGCGCCAGCTCATCAAGCGCGCGCTGGAGGCCGGGGTCAACTTCTTCGACACCGCCAACAGCTACTCGGGCGGCAGCAGCGAGGAGATCACCGGCCGCGCGCTGCGCGACTTCGCCCGCCGCGACGAGATCGTGCTGGCCACCAAGGTCTACTTCCCGGCGCGGCGCGGCCCCAACATCGGCGGCCTGTCCCGCAAGGCGATCTTCACCGAGATCGACAACAGCCTGCGCCGCCTCGGCACCGACTACGTGGACCTCTACCAGATCCACCGCTGGGACCCGACCACGCCGGTCGAGGAGACCCTCGAGGCCCTGCACGACGTGGTCAAGGCCGGAAAGGCGCGCTACATCGGCGCCTCCTCGATGTTCGCCTGGCAGTTCGCGAAGGCGCTCTACCTCTCCCGCGCGAACGGCTGGACCGCGTTCGCGACCATGCAGAACCACTACAACCTGCTCTACCGGGAGGAAGAGCGCGAGATGCTGCCGCTGTGCGCGGACCAGGGCGTCGGCGTCATCCCGTGGAGCCCGCTCGCACGCGGCCGGCTGACCCGCGACTGGGACGAGTCCAGCGAGCGCGGCGCGAGCGACCGGTTCGCCAGCAACCTGTACCACGAGGGCGACCGGCGCATCGTCGAGGCCGTCGCCGCGATCGCGCAGCGCCGCGGGCTGCCGCGGGCGCAGGTGGCGCTCGCCTGGGTCTCGCGCAACCCGGTGGTGACCGCGCCGATCGTCGGGGCGACAAAGCTACAGCACCTGGAGGACGCGATCGCCTCGCTGTCGGTGGAGCTCACGGACGAGGAGGTCGCGCAGCTCGAAGCCCCCTACGAGCCGCACGAGGTCTCGGGCATCGAGGTCTGATCAGGGCCGGTTGGCGGCCATCGCTTCGCTCGCGCGGTGGCCGCGCCGGTTCACGACGCGCTCGGCTGCGGTGAGGTCTTCGGGGACGTCGTCGGGGCGGCGGTGGCTGAGCTGCCGCCCGCCGGCAGCGTGTGCTGGTAGACCAGCGCGGCGACGTTCGTCAGGACAGTGACGGCATCGGAGCCGGACACCTTGCCGAACGGAATCGTGATGACGAACGTGCGATTGCCGTCAGCCATCAACAGTTCGGTGTCGCCTCCGCCCGAAGCGGCTGAGCTCGCGGACGGGCTCGCGGCGGAGGAGGGGGACGCCAGGGTGCTGGCGCTTGCCGTTGCCGTTGCCGGAGGCGAGCTTGCAGGCGTTGCCGCGGGCTCGGACAGAACCGTCGCCGGGTGACCGCTCACCAGTACCGGATCGCGCGGATTCAGAAGGAGCGTGGCTTCGCCATTGACGTACGCTGAGCCGGTGATTGTCGGCGCGACCGTGCCTTTGTCGCGATCGATCCAGCGATAGCGCGCGACGAAGCGGCTGCCGATGACGCTTTCTTGAATCCACGGCTCGCCCTCGGCGAGTTTGCCGTCGGCG
>NZ_DASRGV010000290.1:0-42183 GCF_035650855.1 Actinocrinis sp.
AGGAGACGCCGGAACTCCCGCGCGTCTCGAACGGCTGACGGTTACGACTGACGACTGACGGCTAACGGCTGACGGCTGACGACTGCCTGCTAACGGCTGACGGCGAGCGACAGGTATCCCCAGCGGCTGATGGCGGCTCGCTGGCGATACGCATCGACCCGCCACGACTCGCAGCCCCGGACCGCGATAACGAGTTCCGGGGCTGCGCGTCTGCTGTGGTAGCCTCTACACGTTCCAAGGGCCTGTAGCGCAGCCCGGTAGCGCACCTCGTTCGCATCGAGGGGGTCAGGGGTTCAAATCCCCTCAGGTCCACCACACGAACGTTCACGGATAACTCCGAGAGCGTTCATGAGTTTCCGTCCAGCCACTTGTTGATCAGGGGATTGGGCGGGATTTCTCGTTTCCAGGGCTGCTTTGCGAAGGCTCGGAGAGGCGTCGAGCCACGCGAGGCCGCCCTTGTTCCGTGCGGGGACACGCCGCAGTGGCCGAACGACTCGGGGCGTCGTTCGGCCAGGACTTCGCGCACCAGCTATTAGTGATCTTGTAGCCTCGCCAGGCTCAGTCTGGTGACCGCTGCAGCGGTTGGTCGCTCAGTCCTGCTCTGCTCGGCTCATGAAGTGCTTTGATACGCTTTTGGGGGCGATACGGGGGCGGATGGCGTCAGCGGAGGGGTCGGATCGTGGCTATCGATGAGTTGCCGTTGCCGGTAGTGAACTTCCTGAACGTCATCGGTGTGGAATGGCCGTACATCGACGAGGAAACGGTCATGCAGTTCGCCTCGTTGGTGCGGGAGTTCGGACAGGCGGTTCAGCAGACGCACCAGGACGCTACCGATGCTGTCCATCGAATAGCGCAGGCACATCAGGGTGCATCGACGGCGCGGATGAAGTCCGGATGGGCGACCTTGTCGGACCGGCACGTGACCGAGATCGTGGATGGCTGCGAGGTGCTGGCGGTCGCCCTGGAGGCATGGGCCGGGTACATCGTGGTCCAGAAGGGCGTGGCGATTGCGGAACTGGTGTCGATGGCCGCGGCATTCGTCGCCGACCAGGCCGCAGCGGTTGCCACGTTGGGCATCGCCGAAGCCGCCGTGCCGGTCATCATCGCTGGCGCACGGAAGCTGGCCGAGTCGTTGATCGACGATCTCAACCAGTACGTTCAGGGGAAGATCATCGAAGCCGCCGCGAAGCCGCTGTTCGCGAAGGTGGAGTCGGCGCTATCCGGGCTGGATTGGTCGCAAGCGGGTGCCTCCGGTGAGACCGCGGAGGGCTTCAGTCTGGACATGCAGGAGCTGACGACGCAGACCGGGATCCTGCGCGCTCACGCGGAGACGATGCGCTCGCACGCGGTCAGGCTGAGCGACGGAATCGGGGGATTGAGTTTCTGATGGGGGCTGGAGAGGAACTCGCTGTTGCCGCAAAGGCACTGGCCCGGGACTTCGCCGAGTCGGCCGACCGGATCGCCGACAAAGCCGCGTCGTTCGCGGAACAGACTGCGGACAAGGCGCTGAGCAACGGCCGCGATCTGGAAAGCCTCGACCAGGATCTGGGTGGCAAGTTCGACGGCATTGGCAAGGGCGGCGAGCCCGACAGTCTTGCCCCACGGCCTGGCACGGCCTCCGGCGAGCCGACACCTGGCGGGGAACCTCTGCCCGCCGGAGGCAGCACGGAGCCGCCCACCCTGAATCACGGCGGCGAGACTCCGACGGGCGGACAGGCGGCTGACGGCAACAGCGGTTCCACTACCGGGGGTGACCCCGTTGATGTCGTGTCGGGTCAGATGATCAGCTCTGAGACCGACCTGGAACTGCCTGGGCTGTTGCCCCTTGTGCTTCGGCGTGCCTATGCGTCCGGTTATCGCGGTGGCAGGCACTTCGGACCGGGGTGGTCCTCGACTCTCGACCAGCGTGTTGAGATCGACGAGGACGGTATTCACTTCGCTGGCGACGACGCTCAGATTCTGCACTACCCCCTACCTACCCAGCCTGGTCAGCAGGTACTGCCCGCTGCTGGCGCCCGGTGGCCGCTGACCTGGGACCGGGCCAGCGACACGATCCATATCGAAGACCCTGGGCGCGGCTGGACCCGGCACTTCACCACCCTCGGAGCCGGGAGGACCAGCGCAGGTCAGCTGCGGCCGATCACCGCGATCTCCGACCGGAACGGCCATCGCATCACATTCGTCTTCGACGAAGACGGCGTGCCCTCCGAGGTTCAGCACACCGGTGGCTATCGCGTCGCGGTCGAAACGGACTACACGCTCGCGGGCGTTCGCGTCACAGCCCTCCGCCTGCACGATGGCTCGCACGACGGACAAGGCAGCAGTGTCTTGACCTACGGCTACGATCGTCAGGGGCGGCTGACCGAAGTCACCGACTCTACGGGCGTGCCATACGTCTACGAGTTCGACGATCACGACCGCGTCACAGCGTGGACAGACCGCAACAGTTTCAGATATGAGTACGAGTATTGTCGCGAAACGGGCCGCGTTGTCCGAGGCGCGGGGCAAGATGGCTACCTCTCCGCGGCGTTCGAGTACGACGTCAAAGCCCGCGCCACCAAGGTCACCAACAGCCTGGGGCACGTCACCGTGTTCCGGTACGACGAACACGGCCACATCACAGAAACCGTCGATCCTCTTGGCAACGTCACGCGGACCGAGTTCGACCGTTATGGGCGGCCGCTTTCCCGCACCGATCCTCTCGGACACACCACTCGATTCGTGCGCGACGAACGCGGAGAGCCGGTCCGCATCGAGCGTCCCGACGGGCTGGCCGTGGCGGTCGAATACAACGACCTGCGGTTGCCCGTCCGCGTCATCGGCGCCGACGGAGCTGAGTGGAAGTACGAGTATGACGCGGCCGGCGGCATCGTCTCGGTGACGGATCCGGCCGGCGCGGTGATCGGTCTTCAGCGAGACGAGCGCGGCGCTCTCGCCGCGGTGATCGACGCGCTGGGAGCGGTTAGCCGCTACGAGTCGGATCGTGCGGGGTTGCCGTTGGCCGCGACCGATCCGTTGGGTGGGCAGGCTCGGATCGAGCGCGACGCCTTCGGCCGCCCCGTCGTGCTCACGGACGCACTGGGAGGGACCACCCGCGTCGGCTGGACCATAGAGGGACGGCCGGCATGGCGCGTCCTCCCGGACGGCACGCGGGAGGAGTGGACCTACGATGCCGAGGGCAATCTGCTTGAGCAGCGCGCTCCCGGCGGCGCCGTCACCCGTTTCGAATACGGCGATTTCAGCAGGCCGACAGCACGCGTCGACCCGTCGGGCGCGCGCTACCGGTTCGCTTATGACAAGGAACTGCGCCCTGTCTCGGTGACAGGACCACATGGCCGAAGCTGGACCTACGAGTACGATCCGGCCGGCCGCCTCGTCTCGGAGACCGATTTCAACGGTCGCACCATCACGTATCAGTACGACGCAGCCGGCCGCGTTGTAGGGCGGACGAACGGCGCGGGCGAGTCGGTGCACCTTGAGCGGGACAGCCTTGGCGCGGTTACCGAGCGCCGAGTAGGCGAAGCGGTCACCCGTTTCGAATACGACGCCGCGGGACGGATATCGCGGGCTCTAGGTCCCGACAGCGTGCTCGAATACGGCCGCGACAGCCTCGGTCGAGTGCTTACCGAGACGGTGAACGGGCACGTGCTCGCGAGCGAGTACGACGCTGCAGGCCGGCGGATACGCCGCACGACGCCGAGCGGCGCGGTATCCGAATGGGCCTATGACGCGGCCGGGCGACCCATCTCCCTCGCTACGGCAGGCGGCGGCCTGACGTTCCAGCACGATGCCGCCGGCCGCGAGATCACACGCTATTTCGGCACCACCGCGGCTCTCTCGCAGGAATTCGACGCCCTGGGCCGCCTGACTGTACAGGGCGTGTGGGCCTACGATCGGCCGGAAGCCGAGGCCACAGCGACGCCCGTGCCGCGCCTGTTGCAGCAGCGGTCGTACACGTACCGGCAGGACGGCATCCCGACATCCGTCGCCGATGCGTTGCGCGGCACGCGTACTTTCGACCTTGACCGGGCCGGCCGGGTCACGGCGGTGAACACGGCGACATGGACCGAGTCGTACGCGTACGACCAGTTCGGCAACATCGTCCAGGCGACCGGCCCGTGGGGTGACGACCTGCAGGGCGAGCGGCACTTTGAAGGCACCATGCTGCGCCGAGCCGGGCGCGTCGATTACGAGCATGATGAGCAGGGCCGCGTCGTCCGTGTCAGCCGTCGGACACTGTCCGGTCAGACAAGACAGTGGTCGTATACCTGGGATGGCGAAGACCGCCTGACTCGCGTGACGACCCCGGACTTGACCAGCTGGGAATACGCGTACGATCCACTCGGTCGCCGCATAGCCAAGCGCCGCCTGGCTTCGGACGGCGCCGTCGCCGAGGAGACCTTGTTCACCTGGGACGACATTCGGCTTGCCGAACAGCTGTCTCATGGCCCGGACGGCCGTTCCACCGCCGTGACGTGGGAATGGGAGCCCGGTACTGGCCGCGCGGCCACGCAGGTCCATCGCTCCTGGGCAGATGACGCTCCACAGGAGGAGATCGACGCCGCCTTCTACGCAATCGTCACGGACCTGGTCGGGACCCCGTCCGAGCTGATCGCAGCTGACGGCCGCGTGGCCTGGCACAGCACCTCGACGCTTTGGGGCTCCGTCGTGGCGGTCTCGGCGGACGGAATCGACTGTCCTCTGCGGTTCCCCGGCCAGTACCTCGATGCCGAATCCGGGCTTAGCCACAACGTATACCGGTACTACGACTCTGGAACCGGTCGGTATGTCACGCCGGATCCGCTGGGCCTGGCCCCGGCGCCGAACCAGCACGCGTACGTCCCGAACCCGGTCATCGGCACCGACGAACTCGGGCTCTCCCCGGCCGCCGGCGCTCAGACCAACTACATGGACGCGACGGACAAATTCGCGATCAACGCGGCCAACGCCAAACCGATGCCCGGCTTCCACGACGTCATCATTCACGGCAGCCCGACAGACTTCGGGCCACAGCCCACATCGTGGAAGAACGGCACGAATTTCGACCACCGGACGCTTGCCAACCTGCTGGAACACGATCCGAGCTATGCCGGCGGCCCGATCAGGCTGCTGTCCTGCAGTACCGGCAAGCTTCCGGACGGCGCCGCGCAGAACCTCGCGAACAAGCTCGGTGTCACGGTCGTCGCGCCGACCGATACGCTGTGGGCCTATCCGTCAGGACGACTCACCGTCGGTTCGACGGCACTGCGCAGCAGCGGCTCCACCGATTTGTGGAACGTCTTCGAACCGGGCAATAGTTCGACCTCGCTGACCCAGTGGCTGGCCAAACCGTAGCAACGCTGAACAGGATGGCTGTCAGATGAAGCAACTCGGTTTCTTTCGAGAGCTTCCACACGGCGACCCGGAAGGTCCCTCGCTGCTCGAAGCCGGACGCCAGACGCGGGACGACGAGGCGGCGATCGTGCGTTACCTCGCGGAGAGCCCTGTGCTGGCCATCTCCGGCAGTGCCGTGTACGACGTCATCGATTCGCAGCATCCGGTCGCCGGCCGCAACGCGGTGCGCACCGACGGCGTGTGGATCTGGCCCGATGATCTCGCGTATTACGTAGCCAACTATCACATCGTGCTGCCCGCCGAGTTCATCGCGGATGGAACACGGACTAAGTGGGCTGTCCGCGACCTCACGCAGGCCGAGTTGGAGGACCTGGAGCGGGAGATGTTCGGGGAGTAGGCACCGGTCTCGGGTTCGCGCACGCCGGCTGAGACGGGACAACTCGTCGCACTGCTCGGCGGCGAGCCGGAGATCCTTCCAGGCCGCCGTCAGCTGCGGGGCGATGGCCAGAGATCTGACCCGAGTCAAGATGCCCAAGCTGATCGCGAAGGACTTCTCCGTCCAGGCCGCCGCCGCAGACGCGCACCACAACACCCGGCTGATCGCCGCCGAAGCGCGCGCCGCGCACGTCGCATCCCCCTGCTCGATGTGAGTAGTGAGTTGTACGGCGAAGCGGTGGAACTCGGCCATGGCCGGCTGGACATGGCCTCGGTTATTAGAGCCATCGAAGCGCGCAGTGCGGCTGAGGGATGTCAGCCGACGTTGTAGCAAATTCGTGACGCCAGCGGCTTTCACCGAGGCCGGATCGTCGCCCGCGGCTGGTACTGTCAGCGATCCGGTGGGGGCGGGCAGGCCGCCCGGCCGTGGTTCGGGTGGGATACATGAGAACTAGAGTGCGCGTCGCGCTGACCTTGAGCGCCGTCACTGTCGCAGCGGGGCTGACGGCCTGGCCCGCGCAGGCGGCCGGGACTACCTACTACGTCGACATCTCCAACCAAGCTTGCTCGGACAGCGGAAGCGGTACCGCGGCCGCGCCGTTCTGCAGCATCCAGGCAGGCGTGAACGCGGCATCGGCAGGCGACACGGTCGTGGTGTCGAGCTCGCTGAACGTGATGTACCGGGCCGGCGCCGTGATCTCCAAGTCCGGTTCTGACGGGTCGCCGATCACCATCGAATCCAACGCCGCGCAGCACTACTCGAGCAGTGGCAACCCGCTGATCTGGACGACGTCGGGCTCGTCCGCCTTCGTGCTCAACGGCGCCAGCCACATCGCGATCCGGGGCTTCGCGATCCTCAACTACGCGTCGGCTCCGCTGGTCCAGGTCCAGAACTCCACCGACGTCACGGTCGACGGGATCGACGGCGCCGCTTCCTCCGGCGACGGCGGGTCGGCGGCGGTGACCGTCGACGGAGCGTCCAGCGCCGTCACGATCAGCCGGAGCGCGCTGAGCGGTATCACCGTGAGCTCGGGCGCCGCGAACGTCACGGTGACGACGAACCGTGTCTCCGGCAACATCGGGCAGACGCCGATCCTCGCGACCGGCGTCAACGGCCTGAACGTGACCAGCAACACCGTCGAGCGCGCCTGCCCGTCGGGCATCGACGTCGAGGGCGCGTCCCAGCAGGTGTCGATCGAGAACAACATCGTCATCGACGACTGGGGCTGGGGGCCGGGCATCTCGGGCGGCTACCGGGACTGTGCCGGCGTGGTTGCCGGCACGACGCCGGCCCAGCCCGAGGTGACCGTCTCCGCGGGGTCCGCGGCGCACGCGACGAGCGACTACAACGACCTCTACACCTGGCCCACCAACAACACGGCCATGTACGGCTGGAACGGCGCTACCTACCCGAACCTCGCGGCGTTCAAGACGGCCACGGGGCAGGGAGCGCACGACCTCGCTTCGCTGCCATGGCCGGCCCAGCAGCAGGCGAACCCGTATGCGACCGCGGATCTGCCGCTCACCGAGGGTTCCCCGGCGATCGACTCGGGCGACGCGAACGCGCCGGGATTGCTGGCCACCGACATTCTCGGTAACCCGCGCACGGACGACCCGTACGTGCCGAACACCGGCGGCGGATCAGGCTACGTCGATCGCGGCGCCTACGAGTTCGTGCCGGCGGCCGGCAGCCCGGCGAGCGTCACCGCGACCCCGCTGACCGGGACGTACCCGCTGGTGGTCACCGCGACGGCGACGCCCCCGAGCGCCTGGGCCTGGGCCAGCACCTACTCGTTCAACTTCAACGACGGAACCGGGTGGACGACCCCCTCGACGTCGAACAAGATTCAGCACACCTACACGAAGCTCGGGGCCAACACCGCCGGGATCGACGTTCGCGAGACGCTGTACGGCGCCACGACCTCGGCGCACGACTCCGACACCATCACCGTCAACCCCGGCAGCGCCCCGCTCGTCGCCTCGCTCAATCTGTCGTACCCGAGCGTGCCGGCCGCGCCGATCTCCGTCACCGCCGACGGAGCGGGGAGCACGGACGGCGCGCCGATCTCCTCGTACACCTTCGACTTCGGCGACGGTTCGACGCCGATGGTCGTGTCCGCGGCGGACGGGACTTCGGCCACGCACCCGATGGCGATCGGCAAGTACACCGTGAAGCTGACGGTCGTCGACGTGCTCGGGAACACCGCGACGACCACGCAGCAGCTCGTGGTCGCGACCGACGCCGTGGAAGCCGCCGCGCTGACCGTCACCGAGGGAGCGCCGGTCAACGGCCTGGTGCCGGTGACCATGGATCCGAAGGGCACCACGGACGGCGCGCCGATCTCCTCGTACTCCTTCGACTTCGGCCACGGGTCCGCTCCGGTGGTCGTGAACGCCGCGACCTCCGCTCCGGTGACGCGCCCGCTGCCGCAGGGCTTGTATATGGTCAAGCTCACCGTCACCGACGCGTTCGGCCGCTCGCAGAGCGTGTCGAAGACGGTCGCGGTGGGCGGCGGGTTCCAGCCCTACGGCCCGGCGCGGATCATGGACACCCGCAAGGGCATCGGCGTGGCCGCGGGCGCCGTGCCCGCGCTCGGCACGGTCAAGCTCAAGCTGCCGCAGGCGCTGCTCGGCACCGCGGACAGCCCGACGATCGCGGTCGTGCTGAACGTCACGGTGACCGCGCCGGCCTCCGGCGGCTACCTGACCGTCTACCCCGACGGCATGACCCGGCCCACCAGCTCGAGCCTGGACTTCAACGCCGGCGAGACCGTGCCGAACCAGGTCACCGTCCCGGTCGGCCCTGACGGCACCGTGGACTTCTACCTCGGCAGCGGCGCGAGCGCCCAGCTGATCGCCGACGCGGAGGGCGTCTACTCCCTCGGCTCCGGAACGGGATACACCGGGGTCGGTCCGACCCGGGTGCTCGACACCCGGACCGGGCTCGGCGGCGCGGGCGGCCGGGTGGCCGGCGGCGGCACACTGAAGCTGACCCTCCCGACGAGCGTCGTTCCGGCGAGCGCCACGGCAGTCCTGATGAACGTGACCGTGGTCCACCCGTCCGGCGGCGGCTACCTCACCGTCTACCCGGACGGCGGCTCCCGGCCGACCACCTCAGTCCTCGACTTCCCCGCGAACGACACCGTGCCGAACCTCGTCGTCGTGCCGATCACGAACGGCAAGGTCGACTTCTACCTCGGCAGCGCGGGCAGCGCGGACCTGGTGGCTGACGTGGCCGGGTACTACAGCCCGTCGTCCACGAGCGTGTTGCTGCCCATCGTCCCGACGCGTCTGCTGGACACCCGCCAGATCGGGCCGCTGCCTGCGGGCACGTACGGCACGCTGGAACTGTCGAACGCGCTTCAGGTGCCGTCGAACCTGCTCAGTGCGGCGCTCTACAACATCACCGTGACGCGGCCGCAGACGGGTGGCTATCTCACCGTCTTCCCGGACGGCCTGACGGCGATGCCCAAGGCCTCGAACCTGGACTTCGCCGCCGGACAGACCATCGCGAACGCCGTGCTGTCCCCGCTGCTGGACGGCGGAACGAACATCTACAACGGCTCGGGAGGCAACGTCGACGTGATCGTCGACCTGTTCGGGGTCTTCGCGCCGACGATCTCGCAGAGCACGATCAGCTCGTCCGCCATGCACCTGAGCGGCTTGGCCGGGCAGGAGAGCGCGCTGCACGCTCCGCACGGAGCTTCGAGCGGAACGCGTTGACCGTCGAAGTGTCCTGATAAGCACACTGAGCAGTAGCTGTTCGGCTCCGAACCCGGTGACGGGTTCGGAGCCGAACGCGTTATGCGGGGGCTGTTACAGTGCCGGCCAGTCGGCGAGGATCAGGACGCTGCCGTCGTCGTGTACCAGGCGCGCGGGCAATCCGAGGTCGGTGAGCCAGCGCGCGGCGGATTCACCGCGAGCCATAGCAGCGGTGGCCGCGATGCTGGCATCCACGCACGTGATCGCGGCGACGCTTACCGCGCTCCAGCAGGATTGCGCGGGCTCGCCGAGCCGGGAATCGCCGAGCCGGGAATCGACGAGCCGCGAATCGACGAGCCGCGAATCGACATGGCGGTGCAGTTCCGTGCCCGCCCCGATCCAGCGGTGTACCGCCGCGCTCGACGTGGCGAGTCCGCCCTCTGCGATGCTGACGGAGCGGCCGGGAGCGGCGGCGTGGCCGATTGCCGCCTGCTCCGACGCACCGTCGCAGGCACCGTCGCGAGGGTCGTCGGCCACGCGCACCCGCCAGCCGCCATCAGGGGCCTGACCCTGGACGGCGAGGTCGTCACCGAGGCTCACCAGTACACCGCAGCCGGCTGCTCGGTGTGCGGCATACGCGGCGCGGTCCGCCGCCAAGGCCTTTGCGGTAGCGCCGAAGTCGAGCAGTGAGCCTGGTCGGATGCGGATCGACTGCCGACGCGGATCCCAGTCGATCGATCGCCAGCCGGGAGCCGGAGCAGGTCGGGTCATGCTGATGCTTGCGCCGCCAGCGCGCGCCTGTTCGAAGTCGCGGTCGTACCCCGTGCCGACGACCGCCGCGCGAGTCGGGTCCACCGCGCCCTCGGTGAGCCGGGCCGCCCGCAGGGCCACCTCCACGGCCTCGGCGAACAGGTCGCTGACGGCCACGGGCCGACCCGCGCTCGCGTTCACCCGCGCGAGTTCCGAGTCGCCGCGGAAACGGCTGCACGCCGAGTTCATCGCCTCGATCTCCGCGCGCGCGGCCGCACAGGCCGAATCCAGCCGCTCCGGCACGGCGGACAAAACGACAGCCGTCCCGCCGAACGCGGGGAACTCGGCCCGTGCGATGTCGAACGCGGGAGTGGTCACGACGAGCCGCCCACAGTCGCGCAGTAGGTTCGCGGTGGGCGCGGCAGGATCACCGCTGCCACGATGCCGACAGGTGCGCGGCGGCCATTGCGATCGCGATACCTGCGGCCAGGCCGACCGCCGTGATCGACCAGCGCAGGCCGCGACCGCCGACCGCGACCGCCGCGCCGTAGGCCCGTGAACTGCGCAGGTCCGCGCCGATGAGCCCGGGTAGCCGCCAGATGTAGGCGAGCACGTGGATGGTCATGACTCCCAGCCAGAGCACGAAGCTCGCTTTGTGCATGAACAGCAGCGGGATGCCGTGGTAGGACGTGCCCTTCTCGAAGCCGAGCGCGACGCCGGTGCTGAGTACGCCCACGCTCGTGAGGATCACGAACGGCCCGAGCACACGCAGCAGCGGCGCAGGCGGTCCTTTACGCGCGTATTCGCGATCGCCGGTGTAATAACGGATGAAGCGGTAGAACGTCGAGCCGATCTTCACGCAGACCGGGCCGATGAGAAGCAGCCCGATGAAGTAGTGCCAATACAGCAGGCTGCGTAGGGAGAGGATCGTTACGCCCTCCGCGGCGAACAGCACGAGCAGTACGGCTCCGGTGATCGCGGTCAGCCGCTCGTTGCCCTCGGGTCCGGAGTGCGATCCGGCCGGCGGAGTCCTGCGATGGGAGGTCATGCCGGGGGAGCGCGCGGCCTCGTTCGATGCGGCGTTCTCTGTCACTGCGTTGTTCCACGCGGCGCTGTCACGTACCACGGCCCGGTGCGTCCCTTCTGCAGACCTCCCCTCCAGGATCGATTCCGGGCTTCGTGAATCCGGTTCAGAACTCGCTCAGAACCGGTAAAGATCGCTGATCGGGCCTCGCGAACCGGCGCGCCGCGGGCGTTTCGGTCGTTCGATCAGGACGCTGACGGAAGATCGAGTTCCACGGTCAGCCCGCCGCCGGGGGTGTCCGTCAGCCGCACCGCGCCGCCGTTCGCCGTGATCAGCCGGTGCACGATCGCCAGGCCCAGCCCGTTTCCGCGCGCGTCCGGATTGCCGAAGCGGTGAAAGGCGGCCTGCTTGGCCGGCTCGTCCATGCCCGGACCGTTGTCGATCACCTGCAGCAGCACCCGGCCGTCGACGCGCCTCACCCGCATCTGCACGCGGCCCGCGTCGGGGACCGCCTCCAGGGCGTTGGCCAGCACGTTGTCGAGCATCTGCTCCAGATCCCCGGCTCCGAGGCGCGCCACCGCCTCGGGCCCGATCGCGCCGACGGTCTCGGGCGGTTCCAGCTCGATCCGCCGCTCCCTGGCCACCGGCTCCCAGGCCGCGACGCGTTCCGCCGCGACCGCACCGACGTCGACCGGCTCGCGGCGCGGCACCCGCCCCTCCGCCCTGGCGACCGCGAGCAGACCGTCCACGAGCCGGGAGAGCCGGCCGATCTCCTCCAGCGCCCCGGCCAGCTCGGCGGCGGTTCCGCCCTCGGTCTCCGCAGCCAGCACGTCCAACCGCAGCCGTAGCGCGGTCAGCGGCGTGCGCAGCTGGTGTGAGACGTCTGCGACCCACGCCCGATGGCCGTGCACGAGGGTCTGTGTCCGCTCTGCCATCCGGTTGAACGTCGCCGCGAGTGCGCGCACCTCGGCCGGCCCGTGGCTGGTCTCGGCGCGGACGGTCAGCTCTCCATCACCGAGCCGCGCCGCCGCGGCGCCAAGCCCGCTCAGCGGCCGGGAGACCCAGCGGGCCAGCCGAAGCGAGAGCGCCACGCCCAGGATCAGGCCGGCCAGTCCGGTCAATCCGAGCCAGACCCAGAGCACCGTCATGTGCTCGTCGAGCTCACCGGTCGAGCGCCCGAACACCACGGTGCCCGAATACTTGTCGTCATCGGAGACCGGCACCGCGGCCAGGAACCACGCTCCATCCTGCGCGGTCTGCTCGTGATCGCGTGCGGTGCGTGCCGTCACGACCAAAGCACGGGCACGAGCGTCCGTCGTCGCCGAGCAACCCGCGGAAGTGAGCAGGCGGTCATCCGGCAGGTAGACGGCGGCGCAGTCGTGGTGCTTCGCCGCCTCGGCGAGGGCCGCGTTCATCGCGGTGGGCGGGTGGTGGTCGGTCAGGTACTCCTCGGCGGCGGAGGACACCTGGCGCCCGGCCGAGATCGCGTCGAAACGGAACGACTCGCGTTCCTTGGCGTCGACCGCCACGCCAACCGGCACTACCGCCACCACCAGCAGCGCCGCGATCAGTGCCACGAATGTGAGCGCGATGCGTCGGGACACGGCCGGTCAACCCGCCGTCACGGCGCCGTGTGCGACGGTGCCGACAGTCGCCGGGCAGCGGGCCGGGCGCGCAGGGGTGCAGGGACTCATTCGAGTTCGCCGAGCCGGAATCCCCGCCCGTACACGGTTTCCACCAGCCCTGTCACACCGAGCTTGCGCCGCAGTGCCGCCACATGCACGTCCAGCACCTTCGTCGGCCCATACCAGTTGGCGTCCCAGACCCGCTCCAGCAGCTCCTGGCGGGAGACGACGCGGCCGGGGTCGGCGGCCAGGCACTCCAGGATGTCGAACTCCTTCGGCGTCAGCGACACCTCGGTCCCGTCCACGGTCACCCGGCGGGTGCGCGGATCCACCGTCATCGGGCCGTGAATGTACACCGCCGGGCCGCTCGGCCGGATGCGGCGCAGCACCGCCCGGATGCGTGCCAGCAGCTCCGCGAGCCCGAAGGGTTTGACCAGGTAATCGTCCGCGCCCTCGTCAAGGGCGACGACCCGGTCCCCTTCCTCTCCGCGTGCGGTCACCACGATGATCGCCGCGTCGCAGCGCCGGCGCAGGCCGCGGCACACCTCGAGGCCGTCCATGTCCGGCAGCCCGAGGTCGAGCAGCACCACGTCGGCCGCCGCGGCGGCCAGGGCCTGCGCACCGGTCCCGACGACCTCGACCTGGTATCCGGCCCCGGTGAGCCCGCGGGCCATCGAGTTCGCGATCCCGGGATCGTCCTCGACCACCAAGGCCTGGATCCGCAGGCCGCCGCCGCTCCCGCTCGCCGTCACAGGGCCACCTTATGACGCGCGGGCCGGTGCTCGCCTCTGGTCGACCGGAGGAAAAAGGCCAGGACCATCGGCCGGTGCGGCGGCGCGGCAATCCGGTGTCCCGGAAATCTGCGTTCTGGTTCAATGTCAATCGCTGATTTCGGGGGCCGCGCAGCATGGCGCGGCCGGGGCGGTATTGAGGGGCGGGAATTTCAGTCTGATGACGGGTCTGAGAGCACAGGGGCGGATCCGCCGGTTGGCGGTGGTCGCCTTCACGGTGGCGGCGCTGGGAGCGTCGGGCGTGAGCGCCGCCGCTGCGGCGACGAGCACGGGATCGACGGCGGCGAAGCCGGTCGCCGGTTCAAGCGCCAAGCGCGCTGCGACTCCGGCGGCGAAGACAGCGACGCAGAAGGCAGCGCCGCAGAAGACAGCGGCACCGAAGGTGCGGCCGCACGCGTTCTCGCTGCCCGAGCAGCCCGGACTGGCCGGCAAGTTCGTCGCCGCCGGACCGACTCGGCTGCTGGACACCCGCAAGGGGATCGGCACCGGCGGCGTCGTGGCGCCGGTCGGCCAGGTGCCGCTCCTGCTCGACGTCTCGCAGGTGGCGGGCGGCTCGGCGACCCCGACCTCCGTCGTGCTGAACGTGACGGTGACGAACCAGACCTCCGGCGGCTACGTCGTGGTCTATCCCGGCAGCTCGTCGCGGCCGGCCTCGTCGAACCTGGACTACGCCGCCGGGCAGACCGTGGCGAACATGGTCACGGTTCCGGTCGGCTACGACGGCAAGGTCCAGTTCTACGTCTCCGGCGGCCACGCCGACGTGATCGCCGACCTCTTCGGCTACTACACGATCGACACGGCCGCGTCCACGTACGTGCCGGACGGCCCGAGCCGGATCCTCGACACGCGTTCGGGCATCGGGACGGGCGGGGTGAAGGCCCCGGTCGGCGCGGGCAAGAGCATCCGCCTTCAAGTGGACGGCGTAGCCGGCATTCCGGCGGCGAACGTCTCCGCGGTCGTGCTCAACGTCACCGAGACGAACTCCTCGACCGGCGGATACCTGACGGCTTATCCGGACGGCGGCAGCGTGCCGACGACCTCGAACCTGGACTTCCCGGCCGGCAAGACGGTGGCCAACCTGGTCACGGTCCCGGTCGGCGCGGACGGGAAGATCGACTTCTTCAACAAGTCCGGCACCGTCGACGTCATCGCGGACCTGGCCGGCTACTACCTGGCGAACGCGCCGCGGTCCGGCGGGATCCTGCAGAACCTCGACACGCCGACGCGGCTGCTGGACACGCGGTCGGGTCTCGGCACCGGCGGGGTGAAGGCGCCGGTCGGCGCGGGCGCGAGCATCAGCCTCCAGGTGGACGGCGCCGCCGGGATCGCGCAGAAGAACGTCACCGCGGTGATCCTCAACGTCACCGAGACGACGCCGAGCGTCGGCGGCTACCTGACGGTCTACCCGGACGGCGAGAGCGTCCCGACGGCGTCGAACATCGACTTCGCCGCCGGCGAGACCGTGCCGAACCTGGTGGTGGCGCCGGTGGGCGCGGACGGCAAGGTCGACTTCTTCAACAAGTACGGCACCACCAACGTCATCGCCGACGTCTTCGGCTACTTCCTGGCCGGCGGCGACCTCTCGGTCAGCACGCCGAAGTTCGCCTCCCCGACCGTCGACACCACGAGCGGCGCGGTGGCGGACACGGTGACGTGGACGGTCACCGACTCGAACCCGGCGGCTACCCAGACCGGCGGCGAGCTGGTGCTGCGCCAGCAGGGCAGCACTCCGAACACATTCGTCGGCCAGTGGTACGTCGTCGACTTCCTCTCGACGCAGAGCCTGTATCAGGGCGCGACCGTGGTTTCCGGGGACGCCGCGAAAGCGACCTTCTCCTATGACTTCGCCGTGCCGCAGTACGCGGGCGCGGCCACGGCGAAGTGGGTCGTCGCGCTGGTGACGGTCTTCGAGAACGCGACCCAGCAGGGCCAGCTGCTGTCCGGCTCGGAGCTCGCCGGGGCCGGGAACGCGGTGACCGCCACGCAGCAGGTCTCGGCGGTCGCTCCGTCGTACGACCTGCTCCAGCTGGCGAACAACGGCAACCCGCCGTACTACTACAACGCCGGCAACTCGGAGGTCCCGTACCAGCTCGAGGTCCAGGACGGGCAATCCGGGTTCTGGCAGGGCACGCTGACAATCAGCGGGCCCGGCGGCAAGCAGCTGTCGGGGTCGTTCTACTACCAGAACGACTACGGCGTCTCCTCCGGCATGTGCCAGGGGTACGGCTCGACCGCGAACCAGAGCACTGATGCCCACTGCTACGTGTACGTCGACATTCCGGCCAGCGCTCCCGCCGGAACGTGGACGGTGTCTTCGATCAGCCTGACGAACAACGCCGGCCAGACGAAGACCTACACCGGTATCAGCGCGCTGCCGATCAGCGTCACCTCGGACGGTGTGATCAGCGCGAGCAACTTCAGCCCGAGCGCGACCCAGCTGAACAACTGGACCTCGAACGCTCCGTTCCAGCTCTCCATGAGGATCGCGGGAGCGCAAAGCGGCGTCGCCTCCATCCAGCTGTTCTGGGGACCCTTCCTGAACGTGTGCGCGCAGCAGTCGACGACTCCGACGGTCGGCTCCGGCGGCGTCTACACGATTCCCGTCGTCATGTATCGGACGTACCAGGCGCTGAGCACCTGCACCCTGGACGGTGTCGTGATCACCGACGGCGCCGGGAACGTCTCGCTCTACGGCACTCAGTTCGGCGCGGCTGCGACCGGCGTCAAGGTGACCACGATGCCTGACACCACCCCGCCGACGGCCAGCTCGGCTTCGCTGAACCACACCACCATCGCGCAGAGCCAGATCGGGAACTTCAGCTACGTGATCAACGTGCAGTCGAGCGATCCGACCGCGCCGGTCAGCAGTTTCAGCAGCTACCTCTACGACAGCACCGGCAACGTCGTGGGCCAGGAGTTCGGCGGCGTGTCGGCGGGACCGGACGGCGCGCTGATGCTCGGGCTCGACGTGCCGTACGGGCTCGCCGTAGGCACCTACACCGTCGGCTTCACCATCACCGACGAGGCCGGGTTGAGCACGAAGTACGGCGAGCCCGGTTCGGCGCCGGTCCCCGGCGGGCCGCTCACGTTCACCGTGACGGCCGGTTGATTCCCGCACCCGAGCCGGCCGCCGGCCGCACAGCGAAAGGGCAATCCGCCATGCAGCAGCAAGCAACGGAGCAGGAAGAAGAACGCTGCGAGGAGTGCGGCTTCGTCTATCACCTCGACCACGCCGGCGCGGCGATCCGGATCCTTCCCGAGCTCGCCGGGGAGATGGCGCAGCTGCTGCGCAGCGAAGGGGCCGACCTGCGCGGCCGGCGGCAGCCGGAGGTCTGGTCGCCGCTGGAGTACGGATGCCATCTGCGTGACGTGCTCCTGGTCCAGCGGGAGCGGGTGCTGCTGGCGCGGCGCGCCGACCGGCCCGAGTTCACGTCGATGGGCCGGGACGAGCGGGTGGAGCACGACGGCTACGCGTCGCAGCAGCCTGAGGACGTCGCCCGGCAGCTGCTGGACGCCGGATTGATGTTCGTCGGCGTGCTCAGCCACCTGAGTCCCGCCGACTGGGAGCGCGAGGCGCTTTATCCGTTCCCTGCGCCGACGCCGCGCACGCTCGCATGGGTCGCGGTGCACACCGTGCACGAGGCGCGACACCATCTGATGGACGTGCGTCGGCAGCTCGGCTGAGCCAGGGTATTGACTGAGTCGGGCCGACCGGCTCTGCGGCAGGAACGGCGCGATCGCGTGGACCGGAAGGGTGATCCGGGCCACGCGATCGCGCCGTTCTGGGTGTTTCGCGGGCGCTCGCCCTCAGGCGGTCAGCAGGTCAGGTTGGATCCGGCCGGCACGCCCAGGATCTGGACGAACTGCTCGTAGTCGTTGACCCGGTCCTGCATCTCGGCGGTGTTGCCGCCGTTGCACTCGATGCCGCCGTTGATCGCGCGGATGGTCTGGCCGAAGCCCGCACCGTTGACCATCGCGTCGTGCGACGTCATCGAGCCGGAGCCGGTCTGGGTGTTCCAGTACCAGAGCCCTGTCTTCCACGAGGTGGCCGCGTCCGTCGCCACCAGGCTCGGGTTGTCCAGCAGGTCGATGCCGAGCGCGTCGCCGGCGGCCTTGTAGTTGAAGTTCCAGCTCAGCTGGATCGGACCGCGGCCGTAGTAGGCGTAGGTGCCGGCCGGGCAGCCGTAGGGCTCACTCGCGCAGTAGTCGCCCGACTGGTCGATCTCGTTGATGTAGACCAGGCCGCCGGTCTCGTGGTCCACATTGGCCAGGAAGGCCGCGGCCTCCTGCCTCTGCACCGTGCTGCTGCCGGTGGTGGCGAACGCGGGGTACGCGCTGAGCGCCGCGACCAGGCCGCTGTAGGTGTAGAAGGAGTTCCGGTTCGGGAACATCTGGTCGAACTGGGCCTCGCTGACGACGAAGCCTGACGAACCGCCACCGCCGCCGGTTCCGCCACCGCCTCCGCCGCTGGAGCCGGAGCAGCTGTACGGGCTCCAGAACCAGGTGCTGATGGTCGGGTCGTAGCCCGGGTTGTCGTGCGTGGCCTGATAGTACTGGCCGTTCGGCGGATAGAGGACGATCGCGCCGGTCGTGTAGTTGGTACCCGCGGTCCACACCGTGTAGGTGCAGCCCCCGGTTCCGCCACCGCCGCCACCGGTCCCGCCTCCGCCGCTGCCGCCGCACGGGCCCTGGTCGGACCACACGCCCGCGGCGCCGCCGGGCGTATCGCCCTGCGTCCACCACTTGGCGGTCCAGTTGTCGCCGTTGTAAGAGGCCTGCATTCCGCCGGTGTAGACCGCGCCGCTGCTCCAGGCGGCCGCGCAAGGGGTCGAGGCGGAGGCCGCGGTGCTGTTGAGGACCGGAACGCCGACGGCGACCGTCGCGGTGGCGGCTGCGGCGCTCAGCCAGATCAGAAATCGCTTTCTGGACACGTGCTCTCTCCTTCGTGCAGCGTGCGCTGCACTTCGTGCACGGCCCACCGACCGGGCGCCGTACGGCTCGGTCGGCCGATTACTGGTGTCGCAGGGACTAAACCGTGGCCGCACGGGCCTGTCAAGGTCTAGACCAGTAATCCCTGGTCAGCGGGGTATTGGTCTAGACCTAGTAAGGCGGCAGGCTGCCCGAGGGCGGTCGCGGTCACGCCGGGCGGGTGGCGGGCAGCGCGGCGAAGCGCAGTTCCAGCCCTGCGATGAGCGCGTCGAGCCCGGTCTCGAAGGCGCCCTCGTCGATCTCCCTGCGGCGCGACTGGAGCCGGTGCGCGTCGGACAGGTGCGGGTAGTCCGCGCCGTACAGCGCCGGATCGTCGACGAAACCGGCCGCGAAGGAACCGGTCGCCGCGCCGACCACGAAGTAGCGCATCAGGGCACCGATACGGGTCGCCTCGCGCGGCGGCCAGCCCGCTTGAACCAGCGCGCCGTACACCGCGTCGGCGAGTTTGAGCGCGTGCGGCCGGCGTCCCGGGCCGTGCGCGACGACCGGGACCAGGTTCGGGTGCTCGGCCAGGGTCTGCCGGTAGGAGACCGCCCAGGCCCGCAGCGCCTCCGGCCACGGCCGGGCGCCCAGCGGCGAGATGTCCACCTGTGCGGTCACCGCGTCGGCCACGGCTTCGAGCAGGTCGTCTTTCGTCGCGAAGTGGTTGTACAGGGACGGCCCGCTCACGCCGAGCTCCAGCGCCAGCCTGCGGGTGGAGAGCGCGGCCAGGCCCTCCGCGTCGACCAGCGCGATCGCCGCGGCCACGATGCGGTCGCGGCTGAGCAGCGGCGACCTGGGCCTGGCCATGGTGACGCACCTCGCTCTTCCGGGACGGGCGTGCGGTGGGTTACAGTCAACCAAAACTAGCACTGTAAGTTTTTTGTGGCGACGAGAAGGCAAGGCGGTGCGGCCCATGGATCTCTCGCTCGACGAGGAGCACGCGGCGCTGCGGCGGCTGGCCGCGGACTTCACCGACCGGGAGATCGTCCCGCACGCCGCCGAGTGGGACCGGGCCGAGTCCGTGGACCGCGGCATCATCAAGCGGCTGGGCGCGCTCGGGCTGCTCGGCCTGACCATCCCCGAGGAGTACGGCGGCTCCGGCGGCGACCACTTCGCCTACGTACTGGCGCTGGAGGAACTCGGCCGCGGCGACTCCGCGGTGCGCGGCATCGTCTCGGTCTCGCTCGGCCTGGTGGCCAAGTCGATCAACGCGCACGGCACCGAGGAGCAAAAGCGCGCCTGGCTGCCGCGAGTGTGCTCCGGCGACGCGCTCGCCTGCTTCGCGCTGACCGAACCGGACACGGGTTCGGACGCCGCGAACCTGACGATGCGCGCGGTACGCGACGGCTCGGACTGGCTGCTGACCGGCTCGAAGATGTTCATCACCAACGGGACGTGGGCCGATGTCGGCCTCGTCTTCGCGCGGTCGGGGGAGCCGGGGCATCGCGGCATCACCGCGTACCTGGTGCCGCTGGACGCCGAGGGCGTCGAGCGCCGGGAGATCCACGGCAAGCTCGGGCTGCGCGGCCAGGCTACGGCCCAGCTCACCTTCGACGGCGTGCGAGTGCCGGACGCCGCGCGGCTCGGCGCGGAGGGCAAGGGATTCACGGTCGCCATGTCCGCGCTGGCCAAGGGGCGCATGTCGGTCGCGGCCGGCTGCGTCGGCATCGCGGAGGCGGCGCTGCGGCACGCGGTGCGCCACGCGACCGAACGGGTGCAGTTCGGAAAGCCGATCGCGCACCGGCAACTGGTGCAGGAGCTGATCGCAGCCATCGCCACGGATGTGGACGCGTCGCGGCTGCTGGTCTGGCGGGTCGCGGACCTCATCGACCGCGGCCAGGAGTTCGCCCGCGAGTCCTCGATGGCCAAGCTGTTCGCGAGCGAGGCTGCGGTGCGGGCTGCGAACAATGCCCTTCAGGTCTTCGGCGGCTACGGCTACATCGACGAGTACCCGGTCGGCAAGCTCGTGCGCGACGCCCGCGTGATGACCCTGTACGAGGGCACCAGCGAGTTGCAGAAGCTGCTGATCGCGCGGGCGCACACCGGCGTCAACGCGATCGCGTGACGGCATGACGGTGCGGTGAACAAGACAGCGCGGTGCATCAAGACAGCGCGGCGGCAGGGTCGGGAAGCACGTCGGACGAGGAGCGTGGAGTAAGAGCTATGAGAACCGTGTACGTGGCCGCCGCGAGGCGCACGCCGATCGGCAGGCTGCGCGGCGCCCTCGCTTCGGTGCGGCCGGACGACTTGGCCGCGACCGTCATCAAAGACCTGATCTCGGGGCTGCCGGGCCTGGACCCCGCGCGCATTGACGACGTCTACTGGGGCGCGGCGAACCAGGCGGGCGAGGACAACCGGAACGTCGCGCGGATGGCGGTGCTGCTGGCCGGGCTGCCGGAGTCGGTGCCCGGCGCGACGCTCAACCGGCTGTGCGCCTCCGGCCTTGAGGCGTTCACCGTCGCGGCCCGGACCATCGCCGCGGGTGAAGCAGACATCGTACTCGCCGGCGGCTCGGAGTCGATGACACGCGCCCCGTTCGTGCTTCCCCGGCCGGATGACGCGCTGCCGCACAAGATGGAGCTGGCCGACACCCGGCTCGGCTGGCGGCTCGTCAACCCGCTGATGAGCGAGCTGCACGGCCTGCTGGCGATGGGCGAGACGGCCGAGGAGGTCGCCGCCCGCCACGGCATCGGCCGCGAGCGGCAGGACGAGTTCGCGCTGCGCAGCCACCAGAAGGCCGCCGCGGCCCGTGACGCCGGCCGCTTCAAGGACGAACTGGTCGAGGTGCACCTACCGCAGGGCGCCGTGGTCGACACCGACGAGGGCATCAGGTCGGACACCAGCCTGGAGAAGCTCGCGGGGCTCAAGCCGGTGTTCCGCAAGGGCGGCAGCGTCACGGCGGGGAACTCGTCGCCGCTCAACGACGGGGCGGCGGGCTTGGTCCTGGTCTCCGAACAGGGCCTCGCCGAGCTGGGCGTCGAGCCGCTGGCCCGATACGTCGCGGGCGCCTCGGCCGGCGTGCACCCGGATGTCATGGGCGTCGGCCCGATTCCGGCGACGCAGAAGGTGCTCGGACGCAGCGGCTGGAGCGTCGCAGACCTCGATACCGCCGAGCTGAACGAGGCCTTCGCCGCGCAGTCGCTCGCGGTCATCGACGGGATCGGCATCGAGCCCGAGATCGTCAACCCGGACGGCGGCGCGATCGCGCTCGGGCACCCGCTCGGCTGCTCGGGCGCGCGCATCGTGACCACGCTGGTGCACCGGATGCGGCGCGAAGGGCACCGGCGCGGCCTGGCCACGATGTGCGTCGGGGTCGGGCAGGGGACGGCGGTACTGCTGGAAGCGCCGTGATCGGCGAACGTCTTTCGGTCGGAACACAGAAGAGCGGATGAGGAGTAGCAGGATGAGTCGCTTCGAGGGCAAGGTCGCGATCGTGACCGGTGCGGCGCAAGGCATCGGCGCGGCGATCGCGCGCCGGCTGGCGAATGAGGGCGCGAAGGTCGGCGTCGTGGACCTGACCGCCGACCGGGCGCAGGGCACCGTCGATCAGATCGTCAAGGACGGCGGCGAGGCCTTCGCGGTCGGCGCGGACGTGTCGAAGACCGCTGACGTGCAGGCCGCGGTCGCCGCCGTGGTCGAGGAGTTCGGGCGCATCGACATCCTGGTCAACAACGCCGGGATCACCCGCGACAACCTGCTGTTCAAGATGAGCGACGAGGACTGGGACTCGGTCATCGCGGTCAACCTGCGCAGCGCCTTCCTCATGTCCCGCGAGTGCCAGAAGCACTTCGTGGCGCAGAAGTACGGCAAGATCGTCTCGCTCTCCTCCCGCTCCGCGCTGGGCAACCGCGGCCAGGCCAACTACTCCGCCTCCAAGGCCGGGATCATGGGCCTGACTTCCACGCTGGCGATCGAGCTCGGGCCGTTCGGCGTCAACGTCAACGCGGTCGCGCCCGGCTACATCGCCACCGACATGACCGACGCCACCGCGCGCCGGGTCGGCTTCGAGCCGGAGAAGTTCCGCGAGGCCGCCGCGCAGATGACGCCGGTGCGCCGGGTCGGCACCCCGGAGGACATCGCCGCGGCGGTCGCGTTCCTGGCCGCCGACGAGTCCTCGTTCATCTCCGGCCAGACCATCCAGGTCAACGGCGGGGCCGACCGGTGAAGGTGTTCGCGAGCCCGGCCGAGCTCGCGCAGGCGGTCGGCCAGGAGGTAGGCGCCAGCGCGTGGCTGGTCATCGAGCAGGACCGGATCAGCCAGTTCGCCGAGGCGACCGGCGACCACCAGTGGATCCACGTCGATGAGGCGCGCGCGAAGGAGGGGCCGTTCGGCTCGACGATCGCGCACGGATTCCTGACGCTTTCGCTGCTGCCCGCGCTGCTCGCCGAGGTATACCGGGTCGAGGGCGTACGGATGGGCATCAACTACGGCCTGAACCGGGTGCGGTTCATCAACCCGGTCCGGGTCGGCTCCTCGGTGCGCGCGGTGATGACCGTCGCCGAGGTGGATCAGCAGGCTGACTATGTCCAGGTGACGGCGAAGGCGGTCGTGGAGATTCAGGGCGCGCAGAAGCCGGCGGCGGTCGCGGAGACCGTTTCCCGGTTCTATCTCTAGTGATTCGGCTCTGCCGGAGTTTCGAAGCGGCGGCGGGCGGTCCAGCGGCGCGACGGCGCGGGTGGACCGCCTCCTAGCCGCAGAACACTGTCACGCTGGCCGGCAGGTCGGCGGAGGAACGCCCGACCGCGAACTCGAACTCGCCCGGCTCGCCGACGAAGCCGCCCTCCTGCTCCGACCAGTGCGCCAGGCGGATTCCCGGTACCTCGAAGGCGAGCGTCCTGGATTCGCCCGGCTCCAGCCGGATCCGCTCGAAGCCCTGCAGCTTGCGCAGCGGCGTGGGCACGGAGGCGTCGATCGCGTGCGAGTACAGCTGGACCACTTCGTCACCGGCCATGTCGCCCGCGTTCGTCACCGTCACCTCGACGGTCACCGTAGGCGCGCCCTCGTGTGACAGCGCGACCGTCCCGATCGGATCGCCGTACTCGAAGGTCGTGTAGGACAGGCCGTGCCCGAACGGGAACAGGTGCTTGCGCTGCGAGTACTGATACGTCCACTGCGCGCCGATGACGTCGTAGTCGCCGGGCTCGGGAAGTTCGGCGTCGGCCGAGTACCAGGTCTGCGGCACCCGTCCGGCCGGGCTGTAGGCACCGGTCAACACCTCGGCCACCGCGTTGCCCAGCTCCTGGCCGCCGTGTGAGGTCCACAGGATCGCGGGCACGTGTTCGACGGCCCAGTCGATCGCGTACGGGTAGCTGGAGACGACGACCACCACAGTGTTCGGATTCGCCTCGGCCACGGCGCGCAGCAGGGTTTCCTGAGCCGCCGGCAGCGCCAGGCCGTCGCGGTCGACCGTTTCGCGGCCGTTGATGTGCGGGTCGTTGCCCACCGCCACGATCACGCGCTCGGCCGACGACGCGGCGGCCACCGCCTCGTGCGTGCCCGAGGTCAGCAGTTCGACGCTGAAGCGAGTCGCGTCCTGCGGCGAATCGGCATCCGCGACAAGGCTTCCGGCCTCGTCTACGCGCACGTACTTGCGGCTGTGCTCGGCGTTGGAGCGCAGCAGGAACTGGCCGGCCGCCGAGGCTTCGCCGACTGTGTGCAGCTCCCACAGCTCCTTGACGAACCAGCCGTCCGGAGTCTGCGCCGCCGCCTCGACCTGGCGGTCGTGCTCGCCGGTCAGCGTCAGGTACTTGCCATTCTCGGTGGACTGGAACGTGTGCACCGGCACTGGGCACTGCACGCTCGTGCCCCAGTCGTTGTGGACGAAGGGGCCGAACTCCCGCTCCCCGGCGCGCAGCTTGACCACGTCGGCCCCGTCCACGGCCACCACCGAGTCCGCGCCGAACCGGGTGCGCAGCCCGTCCGCGATGCTGACCGCGTAAGGGAGCGTGCCGCTGTACCAGTCGGCCAGCACGCGCGTGCCCAAGTGCCCGATCACCGCGACCGACTCGGGGCGCGGGTTGAGCGGCAGCGCACGATTCTCGTTCTTCAGCAGCACGATCGACGCCTTCGCGGCCTCCAGCGCCAGCGCCGCGTGCGGCTCGCAGACCACCACGTCGGCCCGGATGTCCGCGTACGGGTCGAGTTCGGGGTCGAATTCGCCGGTGCGCGCCCGCATCGCCAGCACCCGGCCGACCGCCGCGTCGATGTCCGCCTCGCTGATCAGCCCCTGCTCCAGCGCCGCGGTGAACCGTTCGATCGTCGGCTGCGCGTTCGCGTCGTTGTCGGTGTAGCTGTCCAGCCCGGCCTTGAGCGCCGCGGCGTGCGACTCGACATGCGAGGGGAAGTACTTCTCGATCTCCACGAGGTTCGACGGAGCCTGCGCGTCGGAGCAGATCACCAGCTCCGGGTTCCAGGCCCGCAGCGCTTCGGCGAGCAGCGGGTGCACGTGGTTCGGGACGCCGTTGGTCAGGTTGTAGCCCGGCATCACCCCGGCCACCACGCCTGCCTCGATCGGGCCGCGGAAGGCCGGCAGCTCGTACTCGTGCAGCACACGCGCCGGCACCCGCACGTCGATCGCGGCCCGATCGGTCTCCACGTTGTACGCCAGGAAGTGCTTGAGGACCGGCGCTGTGCGCCAGATCGTCGGGTGGTCGCCGCGCAGCCCGCGGCAGTACGCCGTCGCCATTTCCGCGGTCGCGTACGGGTCCTCGCTGTAGCCCTCCTCGTTGCGACCCCAGCGCGGATCGCGCAGCAGGTTGACCACCGGCGACCAGACATTGAGCGAGACCATCGTGTGCTTTTCGTACACGTCGCTGCCCTGCACGGCGCGCGCGTCCTGCCGGAAGGCGCGCACCTCGGTCGACACCGCCTGGCCGATCCGCCGCAGCAGTTCCCGGTCCCAGGTCGCGCCGAGCCCGACCGCCTGCGGGAACACGGTGGCCCGCCCGATCCAGGCGACCCCGTGCAGCGCCTCGCAGCCGGTGTGGAACCGGTCGAGGCCGAGCCGTTCGACCGCGGGCTGGTGCTGGTGCAGGAAGGCGATCTTCTCCGCGAGGGTCAGCTGCGCCAAGAGCACGGCAACCTTCGCGGCCGGATCGGCGACAGTCGCAGCGGGCGCGGAAGCAGCAGGCACAGCACTCACGGAAAAGACCTTCCCCACGGTTCCACGATCGAAGCGCTTCGAAAGTCCCATCCCATCAGTCCCGGTGTCAACCCCGGCACGGCCGAACGCGGCTGGTCTCTGCGCTGGTCCAGACAACTTCGCGCAGATCACAAGCGGTATCGATCGGGCTGGTCCAGGGCGGCGGGGAGGCCGCCCGCGGCCTCGAAGGACATCACTCCCGATATCGAAACGTGACCGAACACCCTTGCGTGGGCGGTGGGGCTGACCTAACCTCAACGCAATATTGAAGCGCTTCGACAGTCTCGCCACAGGGCGGTGCTCTCCCTCGGTGCGGTGACGATCCGGAGCCGCCGACTGGCAGACGCAGTCCCGCACCACGACAACTCGATACCCACCCGCCGAGGCCCGGCGCGGATCCGGTCCTTAAGATCGGATCCCCAGGACGAGGCGGAGCCACTTTTCGTCAATGGAGAGTTCAATGCCGAGCTCCAACGCCTTTACCCGCCGCGGCTTCGTCACCGCCACCGCGGGCGCCGCAGGCGCGTTAGCCCTCTCCCCGCTGCTTGCCGCGTGTGGCAATGGCTCCTCCACCGCGAAGGGGAGCACCAACACCAAGACCGGCCTGGCGGCCGCGCTGCCGACGTACAAGGCCAACTCCGCGGTCGCCCCGGACATCCCCATCGTCCAGGGCTCCGGCGGGGCGGTGACCGACGCGGGCTACCTGACCTATCCGGCGAACCCGGTCGCGACCGTGAGCGGCACCCCCGGCTCCGGCGGCACCTACAACGCGATCACGCCGCTGTGGGGCTCGATCCCCGCCGCGAACAACCCGTACTACGCGGCCGTGAACAAGGCTCTCGGCGCGACGATCAACATGCACCCGGCCAACGGCAACACCTACAACACCTCGGTCACCGCGCTGATCGCCGGCAAGAAGCTGCCGGACTGGATCCAGATGCCGACCTGGTGGAACTCGGCCTTCACCGTCGGCGAACTGACCGCGACCCAGCTGGCCGACCTGACCCCGTACCTGGCCGGGGACAAGATCCTGCAGTACCCGAACCTGGCCGCCATCCCCACCGCGGCCTGGACCGCCGGAGTGTGGAACAACAAGCTCTACGGCATCCCGTCCTTCGCCAGTGGCGCGGCCTTCGCGGGCGCGTTCTTCTACCGCAAGGACATCCTCGTCGACAAGATGGGCCTGAGCGGCGACGTGAAGTCGATCGCCGACTTCGAGGCGCTGATGAAGGAGTGCAAGCAGGCCAACGGCGGCATCGGCGCCTGCGACGACCTGTGGCCGTACACGTACCAGCCCTTCGGCGTCCACTCGAAGTTCGAGGTACAGAGCGGCAAGCTGGTGCACATGTACGACACGCCGCAGTACCTTGAGGCGCTGAACTGGAACTACAAGGTCGCCAAGGCCGGCTATATCCACCCCGACGCGCTCGCGGGCGACACCAGCAACGCCAACACCCGGTTCTACTCGGGCAAGACCATCCTCGGCTCCGGCGGCACCGGCGCCTGGAACCTGATGGACGCCCAGTCCGGCATCGCCGCCAACCCCAAGTACAACCGGCAGGCCTTCAAGGTCTTCTCGGCCGACGGCACCACGACGCCGAGCATCTTCGTCGGCTCCGGCGCGAGCATCATGAGCTACCTGAACAAGAGCCTGACCCCGGCGCAGATCAAGGAATGCCTCTCGATCGCGAACTTCCTCGCGGCGCCGTACGGCTCCAAGGAGTACACGCTGATCAACTTCGGCGCCGAGGGCGTGGACTTCACGATGACCTCCGCCGGGCCCACGTACACCGACAAGGGCAAGACCGAGGCGAACCAGGACACCTACCAGTTCCTCGCCGCTCCGCCGAGCGTCGTGTCGAATCCCGGCATGGACCAGGTGACCAAGGACTTCTGCGCCTGGCAGGCCGACGCGGTCAAGCACGCCTACAAGCCGGTGTTCGACAACGCCAACATCCAGGTTCCGGCCCGGCTGGCGGCGGCCGACACCGCCCAGGCGGTCGAGGACACGGTCAAGGAGGTCTACCACGGCCTCAAGCCGGTCTCCGCGTTCCAGGACGCCGTCACCACCTGGAAGAAGAACGGCGGCACCGAATTGATCAACTGGTACCAGACCAACGTGTACGACAAATACGGCTCGATGCAGTAACTCGCGCGCCGCGCGAGTTCGCCGGGCGCGCCGCGGCGTCGCCCGGCGCCGGGCCGAATGCATTGTTGGTTCGGTTCCACGATCGGTCGGATTCACGGTTGGTCCAGCTCACAGACTCCGGTTCCGTGTCGCGTACGGCGCACGCGGCGCGGAACCGGCTCCAGCGGTCACGCCGGACGAGCACCAGGTAGCAGACGGCACGAGTGAGGAGTCAGCCGGTGGCGGCGATCACGACAGGCGGCGGGGGACCGGAGCGCGCGAGCGCGCTCGCGGCCGATGCCGCCCGGACCGGCGCGCTCGCGGCCGGTCCCGACCTTGATCTCGGCGTACCCGAGGACAGCGGGTTCCGGCCGGCCCCACGCCGCCGGATGACCTGGCGCTCCCGGCTGCGCAGGGACAAGACGCTGCTGCTGATGACGCTGCCGGCGATCGCCCTCGTGATCGTCTTCAACTACCTGCCGATGTTCGGCGTGATCACCTCCTTCGAGTTCTACGATCCGCTGGTCGGCGTCGTGCACAGCCAGTTCATCGGCCTGGACAACTTCCGCCAGCTGTTCGGCGACCCGCTGTTCTGGAAGGCGGTGGAGAACACCCTGGCGATCAGCGCCGTGCAGCTGATCCTCTACTTCCCGGTGCCGATCGTGCTGGCGCTGCTGCTGAACACGGTGATCAGCAACAAGGTGCGGGCCTTCGTCTCCGCCGTGGTCTACCTGCCGCACTTCTTCTCCTGGGTGCTGGTGGTCTCGATCTTCCTGCAGATGCTCGGCGGCGCCGGCCTGCTCAACACCTTCCTGATCCACCACCACATCACGCCGTGGAACGTGATGACCGACCCGGGCACCTTCAAGCTGCTGGTGACCTCCCAGGCGGTGTGGAAGGAGGCCGGCTGGGGACTGATCGTGTTCCTGGCCGCGCTGGCCGCGATCGACCCCACGCTCTACGAGGCGGCCGCGGCCGACGGCGCCGGGCGCTGGCGGCGGATGTGGCACATCACGCTGCCCGGCATGAAGGGCGTCATCATCCTGATGCTGGTGCTGCGCCTCGGCAACGCGCTGACCGTCGGCTTCGAGCAGATGCTGATCCAGCGCGACGCGGTCGGCCACGAGTCCGCGGACGTGCTGGACACCTTCGCCTTCTACTACGGCATCGGCACCAACAACTACGGCTACGGCGCAGCGGCCGGCCTGTTCAAGAGCGTGATCTCGCTGCTGCTCATCTACGGCGCGAACCGGCTCGCGCACGCCTTCGGTGAGGATGGGTTGTACCGCAAATGACCGAGTTGGGTATCGAAGGCGCGCTCGCTCCCAGGGCGCTGGTCAACACGCCGCCACGCAAGCGGGCCAAGGGCCGTCCGGTCTGGGAGGAGCCGCCCACCAAGGCCGGGCAGTTCGGCAAGGGCACCGTCATCGCCGTCGTGCTGGCGGTGGTCCTGGTCCCGCTGTACTGCGTCGTGCTCACCAGCCTCTCCACCCAGGGGGCGATCAACCGGGCCGGCGGCCTGGTGCTGGTGCCGCACGGGCTGACCTTCGACGCGTACCGGCAGGTCTTCGAGAACAGCACGGTCACCCGTGCGCTGGAAGTCACCTTCGGCATCACCATCGTCGGCACCGCCATCTCGATGCTGGTCTCGGTCCTGTGCGCCTACGGCCTGTCCCGCTACCGCTCCTTCGGGCATCGCACGATCCTGATGACGCTGATCATCACGATGTTCGTCAGCGGCGGCCTGATCCCGACCTTCATCGTGGTCAGCGAGCTCGGCGGCTACGACCAGTACTGGGCGCTGATCCTGCCCAACGCGGTCAGCGTGTTCAACATCCTGGTGCTGCGCTCGTTCTTCGCCGGCACCGCGGTCGACCTGATCGACGCGGCGCGCCTCGACGGCGCGGGCGAGTGGCGCATCCTCTGGTCGGTGGTGCTGCCCACCTCGCGCGCGGTGACCGCGGTGATCACCCTGTTCTACGCGGTCGGCTACTGGAACACCTTCTTCGGCGCGATGCTCTACATGCCCGCCGACCAGCAGAAGTGGCCGATCCAGTACGTTCTCTACCAGTACGTAAACCTCGGCATGACCATGCCCGGCGTCGCGAACAGCGGCTACGGCGGAATCCACCAGCAGAGCTCCCCGCTCTCGCTGTCCATGGCGGTCGTCGTGCTCACCGTGCTGCCGATCGTGATCGTGTACCCCTTCGTACAGAAGCATTTCGCCAAGGGCATGCTCACCGGCGCGATCAAGGGCTAGCCGGCCGCTTCCCACCTTTTCCCAGTCTTCCGCCAGGCGGGCGCCGCACTCGCCCGCCCGGCGGAGCTCATCCCGCGAGGACACTCCCATGCGTCACGCAACGAAGAGGACACTGCTGTCCGCGGCCGCCTGCTCGGCGCTGCTGGCCGGTTCGCTGGCCGCCGCCCCCGCGGCGCTGGCCGCCGGCTCGCCTTCCGGGCTGGGCTTCGGCCCGGCACCGCACTGGAGCAACGTCAAGATCGGCGCCGGCGGCTTCATCACCGGCGTCGTCTACAACCCGACCCAGCCGGGACTGGCTTATCTGCGCACCGACATCGGCGGGCTGTACCGCTGGGACGCGTTCAGCCGGAACTGGATACCGCTGCTGGACTGGACCGGCTTCAACGACTGGAACCAGCTCGGCGTCGAGTCCGTGGCCACCTCTCCGCTGCACCCGAACCGGGTGTGGGCCGCGGTCGGTGAGTACGCGGACAGCTGGAACTCGGCGAACAAGGGCGCGATCCTGCGCTCCGACGACTACGGCGCGCACTGGAAGACCACACAGCTGCCGATCCTGCTCGGCGCCAACGATCAGGGCCGCGACTCCGGCGAGCGGCTGGCCGTGGACCCGAACGACGACGACATCCTGTACTTCGCCTCGCGCAACGACGGGCTGTGGAAGTCCACCGACGGCGGGGCGACCTGGGCGCAGGACACCGCGTTCCCCGACCTAGGCTCGAACTCCACCAGCGGCCTGCAGTTCGTGACCTTCGACCAGACCGAGAAGCACCGGCGCGGCACCCCGACCCGGCACATCGTGGTCGGGGACGCGGACAAGAGCGCGCTGTATGAGACCACCGACGGCGGGCAGACCTGGTCCGCGGTCGCCGGAGGACCCGGCACGATCCCGATCAAGGCGCAGTTCGCCGCGAACGGGTCGCTGTACGTGGTCTACGACCAGATCACCGGCCCGTATTGGATGGGCACCGGCAAGCTGTACAAGTTCGCGAAGGGGGCCACGGCAGCAGCGGTCACCTCCCCGACCGATGTCTCTCCGCCGCCCTCGTACAACTGGTACGGCTACGACGGCCTCGCGGTCGACCCGGAGAATCCGAATACTGTCATCGTTTCCACCAACGACCGGTGGAATCCGATCGACACCCTCTACCGGTCCACCGACGGCGGCGCCACCTGGCAGGACGTGTCCGCGTCGACGTCGCTCGACATCTCCGATTCGCCTTATCTGGCCTGGGGAGCGACGCCGAAGTTCGGCTGGTGGATCGGCGCCGTGGCGATCGACCCCTTCGACTCCAACCACGTCGTCTACGGCACCGGCGCGACCCTCTACGGCACCTACAACCTCGGCGCGATGGACAGCGGCGGCACAGTCACCTTCTCCTCCAAAGCCGCGCGCGGCATCGAGGAGACCGCGATCAACGATCTGCTGGTGCCGCGCGGGACCAGCTCCTGCAAGCTGATCAGCGCGGTCGGCGACCTCGGCGGGTTCTGCCACACCTCGCTGACCAAGTCCCCCGCGACCGGCATGTCCGCCAACCCGATCCTCAGCTCCGGCACCGGCCTGGCCCAGTCCGCGGACGGCTCGCTGATCGCCCGCGTCGGGTACGGCAGCAACAACCAGTTCGGCGCGTACTCCACCGACGGCGGCAGCACGTGGACCCCGTTCACCAAGCCGGCGACCACCACCAGCGGCGGCGGGAAGGTCGCCGTCTCGGCCGACGGAAAGACGATCGTATGGTCAGCTGGTGACACGTCCAATGCCGGCTCCGGCACCTCGTACTCGACCGACGACGGGCAGACCTGGACCGCCGTGAGCGGCCTGCCCGCCGGGCTGACCCCGGTGGCCGACGCAGTCGACTCCGCCGTCTTCTACGCGATCGACGGCACCAACGGCACGTTCTACAAGTCCACCGACGGCGGCCACACCTTCACCAGTACCGTGACCTCCTTCTCCGGCGGCAACAACACGCAGGTGAAGGCGACGCCGGGCAAGGCCGGCGAGCTGTGGCTGTCAGGACTCGACGACGGACTGTTCCACTCGGCCGACGGCGGCGCGACCTGGACCAAGGTCAGCTCCGCGAGCTCGTCGTACACGCTGGGCTTCGGCAAGGCCGCGCCCTGGTCGAAGTACCTGACGCTCTACCAGGTCGGCGTGGTCGGCGGGGTCACCGGAGTCTTCATGTCCACCGACGACGCGGCGTCCTGGCACCGGATCAACAGCGACGCGCAGAACTGGGGCTGGACCGGTCAGGCGATCACCGGCGACCCGAACGACTTCGGCCGCGTCTACCTGGCCACCAACGGCCGTGGGATTCAGACCGTCGACGTCGCCCCGTTCGGCCTCTCCTTCTAACCCGCCCGCCCGCATCTCAGACCGGGAACCGCTCATGTCCTCCTCCTTCACCGACCGCATCCTGTTCGGCGGCGACTACAACCCCGAGCAGTGGCCGCGCAAGGTCTGGGAGGAGGACATGGCCCTGATGCGGCAAGCCGGGGTGAACCTGGCCACGGTCGGGGTGTTCTCCTGGGCGATGCTCGAACCGACGCCGGGCGTATACGAGTTCGGATGGCTCGACGAGGTGCTGGACCTGTTGCACGCCAACGGGATCGGTGTCGCACTCGCCACGCCGACCGCCTCCACGCCGCCGTGGATGAATCACCGGTGGCCCGAGACGCTGCCGCAGAACCCTGACGGCACGATCCGCACCTACGGCTCGCGCAACGCCTACTGCCCATCCTCCCCGGTCTACCGCGAGTTCGCCGACAAGATCAGCGAGGCGCTGGCCGCGCGGTACGCGCATCACCCGGCGCTGCGGATGTGGCATATCGGCAACGAGTTCGGCACGGTCTGCCACTGCGACCGCTGCGCCGCGCGTTTTCGCACCTGGCTCCAGGTCCGCTACGGCGACCTCGACGGCCTCAACGAGGCCTGGGGGACCGCGTTCTGGTCGCAGCGCTACAGCGAATGGGCCGAGGTGATCCCGCCCCGCCAGGTGCAGTACGTGATCAACCCGACCCAGGACCTTGACTACCAGCGTTTCGTCTCGGACCTGCTGCTCGGCGGCTTCGTCGCGGAACGCGACATCGTGCGCGCGCACAATCCGGCGATCCCGGTGACCACCAATTTCATGGGCTTCTTCAAGGGCACCGACTCCTGGCGGTGGGCGCGCGAGGAGGACCTTGTCTCGGTCGACATCTATCCCGATCCGAACGACCCTGACGCGGCCCGCGACGGTGCCATGGCCCACGATCTGACGCGCAGCCTCGGCGGCGGCAAGCCGTGGCTGCTGATGGAGCAGTCGCCGGCCGGCGCCGGGTGGCGTCACGTCGCGACGCCCAAGCGGCCCGGCCTCAACCGGCTGTGGTCCATGCAGGCGGTCGCCCGCGGCGCCGACGGCGTGCTGCACTTCCAGTGGCGCGCCTCGATGCAGGGAGCGGAGCGCACGCACGGCGCGATGGTGCCGCATGCGGGTCCTGATTCGCGCGTCTTCCGCGAGGTCTGCCAACTCGGCGAGCAACTCGCGCGGCTCGGTGACGTGATCGGCACGCGGGTGACCGCGGAGGTGGCGGTCCTGCACGACTGGGACGCCTGGCGTGCGGTCGAACTGGACCATCAACCGCACAGCGGATTCCGCTACCTCGACCGGATGCGGGAGTACTACACGCCGCTGTGGCGCGCGAATATCACCGCCGACTTCGCGCATCCCGAGGCGGATCTGAGTACTTACAAGCTCGTCGTCGTGCCCAACCTCTATCAGGTCACTGACGTCGCGGCGGCCAACCTGGTGCGCTACGTCGAGCGCGGCGGGCACCTCGTCATGGGCCCCTTCTCCGGAGTGTCAGACCCCGACGAGCGCATCAGGCTGGGCGGGCATCCGGTCCCGTTCCGCGAGCTGCTGGGTCTGCGTATCGAGGAGTACTGGCCGCTGCCCGACGAACCGCTCACTCTGGAATCGGCCGAACTCGGCGACTTCACGGCCGCGACCTGGGCCGAGTGGCTGACCGCCGAGGGCGCGACCGCGGTCGCCACCTTCACCAGCGGCCCGCTCTCCGGCATCCCAGCTGTCCTGCGCAACGCCTACGGCGAGGGCACGGCCTGGTACGTCGCCACCCTTCCCGAGCCCGCCGCCCTGGCCCGCATCCTCGCCTCGGCCTGCGCGGCGGCCGGTGCCGAGCCGGTACTCGCCGGTCTTCCGCCGCGCGTCGAGGCGATTCGCCGCGGCGACAAGGTCTTCCTGCTCAACCACGAGGACGAGTCCGTCGAGATCCGCGACCTCTAGCAGAGATCAGCAGCAAGCGGTCGCCAGCCGGCAGCCGGTGCGCGGCTGTCAGACCCTCCCGCAACCATGGACGTATGCACCTGCGCGATGTGGAACTCTCCGACGTTGACGCCTACATCCGGATGCGCTGCGATCCGGTGATGATGGCCGAACTCGGCGGTCCGCTACCGCCCGAGGGCATGGCGGAGAAGGTCCGGCGGGATGTGGAGACCGTGGCGTCAGGCCGGGGCTGGATCAAGATGATCATCCCGGACGAGGCCGCGCCGCACGTGGTGGCCGGCAATGTCGTGCTCTGGTCGCACGAAGACGAGGAACCCGACTGCGCCGACCCGGCGCCTGCCGTGTTCTGCGAGATCGGCTGGATGGTGCTGCCCGAGTTCCAGGGGCGCGGCCTGGCGAAGCTGGCGGTGCGGGAACTGCTGCGCCTCGCCCACGAGGACGGCCGCTGGGGCCGCATCCACGCCTTCCCCGGCGCGACCAACGGCCCGTCCAACGGGATCTGCCGCTCGCTCGGTTTCACTTTGGACGGAAAGCGCGACGTGACCTTCGCCGGCCGGGTCCTGCACACCAATCACTGGAGTATCGACCCGGCCGATGCGATCCTGGTCAGGTGACTGTGGAGGAACTCGTCCGGCTGCGCAAGGCCCGCGACCAGATGGACCGCGACTACGCGCAGCCCCTCGACGTGGCCGCGCTGGCCCGCACCGCGTACATGTCGGCCGGGCACTTCTCCCGCAGCTTCCGCGCGGCGTTCGGCGAGACGCCGTACAGCTATCTGATGACCCGGCGGATCGAACGCGCGAAGGCGCTGCTGCGGCGCGGGGACCTGTCCGTCACCGAGGTGTGCTTCGAGGTCGGCTGCACCTCGCTGGGCTCGTTCAGCAGCCGCTTCACCGAACTGGTCGGCGAGAGTCCGACGTCGTACCGCAGCCGCTCGCATGAGGAGAGCGCGGTCATCCCGCCCTGCTACGCCAAGATCGTGACCCGCCCGCTGCGCGATGCGCGGGCGAAGGACCTCCCGCGGTCGTAGCGTGTAGCCATGGACCTCAAGCTCTCGCACTGCTTCATCTCGGTGGACGATCACGACAAGGCGCTCGCCTTCTACCAGGACGTGCTCGGCCTCGAGGTGCGCAACGACGTCAAGTACGAGGGGATGCGCTGGATCTCGGTCGGGTCAGCCGCGCAGCCCGAGGTGAACATCGTGCTCGAGCCGCCGGGCGTGGACCCGAACGCGACCGCGGCCGACCGGCAGGCGCTGATCGAGCTCCAGGCCAAGGGCCTGCTGCGCGGCGTGAACTTCGCCACCGACGACGTCGACGCGCTGTTCGAGCGGGTCGCCGCCTCCGGCGCCGACGTGCTGCAAGAACCGATGGACCAGCCCTACGGCGTGCGGGACTGCGCGTTCCGCGACCCGGCGGGCAACGCGTTGCGGTTCAGCCAGGTGCGGGCCAGGAAGTAGCCGGACTCCTAACGCACGTTCGAGACCAACGCCCCGGAGACCGGGCCCCGGGCCCGGCGGACCGCGCGGCACAGGCCGCTCGAGCGCAGCTGCTCCTCGACCTCGGCCGCGCTGACCGGCCCGTCCACCAGGAAGACCGTGGTCGGCCCGGAACCCGACACCAGCGCGCCCGCGGCGCCCGCGGCGCGCCCGATGTCGAGCAGCTCGCCGATCTCGGGCAGCAGCTCGATCGCGGCCGGCTGCAGGTCGTTGTAGAGCGCCGCGCCGATCCGGTCGGCGTCGCCGGAGCGCAGCGTGGCCATCAGGTCCGGGTGCACGCCAGGCTCCGGGATCTCGCGCCGGTCCCGGCGGCGCTGCAGGTCGCAGGTCTCGAACACCTTGGGCGTGGACAGGCCGCCGTCGTAGACCGCGATCACCCACTCCAGGCCGGCCGCCGCGAGCACCGGGGAGATGTGCTCGCCGCGCCCGGTGCCGATCGCCGTGCCGCCGTGCAGCGCGAAGGGCACGTCGCTGCCCAGGCTCGCGGCCAGGTCGTGCAGCTCGTCGCGGCGCAGCCCGGTGCCCCAGAGCCGGTCGCAGGCCACCAGCGCGGCCGCCGCGTCCGCGGAGCCGCCCGCCATGCCGCCGGCCACCGGGATGTCCTTGCGGATCGTCAGCCGCACGTCCGGCTCCACCCGCGCGTGCTCGGCCAGCAGCAGCGCCGCCTGCCAGGCCAGGTTGCGCTCGTCGTCGGGCACCCCGCTCACGTCCGAGTCGCGGCGCAGCGGCTCGACGGTCAGCGAAAGGCCGCGCGAGGCGCGCGCCACGATCTCGTCGTAGAGCGAGACCGCGTGAAAGACGGTCACCAGCTCGTGGTAGCCGTCGGGGCGCAGTGGTCCCACCGAGAGCGAGAGGTTGATCTTCGCGGGGACCCGGACGGTGACCGCTTCGGGACGGAAGGGCCCGTCATCCCAGTCTTCCAGCGCGGTCACTCCAGTCAGCTCCCATCCAGCCCCGGCTCGCGCCCGGGGTCCGCCGCGTCGGCGTTCGCGGCCTCGGCAATCGCAGCGTACTGGTCCACGGTGAGCGCTTCGCCGCGCGCCGTCGGGTCGACCCCCGCGCGGCGCAGGATCTCCTCCGCCCGCGGGGCCGATCCGGCCCAGCCGGCCAGCGCGGCGCGCAGGGTCTTGCGGCGCTGCGCGAAGGCCGCGTCCACCACCGCGAACACCTCCTTGCGACTCGCCCGCGTCGTCGGCGGTTGCCTGCGTTCCAGCGCTACCAGACCGGACTCGACATGCGGGGCCGGCCAGAACACGTTCTTACCGATAGAACCGGCCCGGCGTACAGAGGCGTACCAGCGGGCCTTGACACTCGGTACCCCGTATACCCGGCCGCCGGGCTCGGCCGCCAGCCGGTCGGCGACTTCCGCCTGCACCATGACGAGCACCCGTTCGAGTGACGGGAACCGTTCGAGCATGTGCAGCAGCACCGGCACGGCCACGTTGTACGGCAGGTTCGCGACCAGCGCGGTCGGGGGAGGGCCGGGCAGTTCCGTGATGCGCATCGCGTCGGCTTGGACGAGCGTGAAGCGCGGGAGCGCCGGGTCGTCGGAGGCGGCTGCTGAAGAGTCGTCAGGGCCCGTCGCGGAATCCGCCGCGCCGCCGGGGCCGGAAAGCGCCTCGGGAAAGCGCTCGGCAACCGTCTGCGGCAAGGCGCCGGCGAGCACCGGGTCGATCTCCACCGCGACCACGCGGCGGGCCGCGCCGAGCAGCCCGAGCGTCAGCGAGCCGAGCCCGGGGCCCACCTCCACGACCACGTCGTCAGGCCGCACGTCCGCGGCCCGCACGATGCGGCGGATGGTGTTCGGGTCGATGACGAAGTTCTGGCCGAGTTGCTTGGTCGGCCGCACGCCGAGCCGCTCGGCCAGCGCGCGTACGTCGGCGGGGCCGAGCAGCCCGGGCGCACTCGCCGCCGGGCGCTCGCCCCCGCCATCGCTCAGCTGAACAGGAAGTGGCCGCACACCGGCCATTGTCCAGCACCGGACCGCTGGTAGAGCAATTCGGCCCGGGTGGTCTGCTCCGACGCCGAGGCGTTCGACGGCAGTCCGGAGCCGCCCAGCGAGTCCCAGGTCGAGACAGAGAACTGGTAGAGCCCGTAGTACGTGCCGCTCGGGTCCACCGCGTGCGGGTTGCCGCCCGACTCGCAGTTGGCCAGCGCCGCCCAGTTCAGCCCGGAGGCGCTGCTCGGCAGCGCCTTGGTGCCGACCTTCTCCACCTCGGCCACCGGCTGCTTGGTGACCACCCTGGAGACCTCCTTCGGGGCCTGCTTGACCCCGTTGATGATCTGCAGCGCGTAGGTCACCTTCGCGACGCCGTTCTGGCCGGGCGTCACGACCGTGGTCGTGCCGACGTAGCTGCTCGGGTCGTCCTGCTTGGTGACGGTGTAGGGCAGCGAGACTTCCTTGACCTCGGTCGTGCCGGTGATCCGCAGGATCGAGATGGTCTCGCCGTCGGTCGGCAGCGAGCCCATCGGGACCGAGGCGGTGTCCTGGTTGCCCAGCGTTATCCCGGCGTCGCCCATCGCCGCCTGCACGGTGGCCGCGGTCGTGTCGATCTGGTCGGTCTTGCCGTCCACCAGGAAGGTCACGTGCCGCATCGTGAAGACCGCGAAGTCGCGGCCGGAGCGGCTGATCGGCGTGCCCGGGTCGACCGACACGAAGCGGGCGCCCTGGATCCGGATGCCCAGCTCCTGCATCGCGCCGCCGACGGTGGGCGCGTGTACCCACACGTGCTCGGGGGTGCCGTTGACCGTCACGTTTATCGGACGACCGTACTTGACCGTGATCGTGGAGTTGTCCGCCAGCGCGGCGGACGGCGCGGGGGTGACCAGGTCGTGGCTGCCGGTGGTGATGCTGTCCGAGCTCAGCGCGGCGCCCACGGTGGCGGCGAAGGAGTGGATCTGGCGCGTCGAGCCGTCCACCGAGACGGTGACCGTCTTCTCGAAGGCCACGTACGCGGTCACGCCGCCGAGCAGCGCCGCGAGCACCAGGCCCTGCACCGCGCGCCCGGCCCAGCCGATCTTCCGGCGCCCGGACAGCGGCTGCCGCTGCGCGCCGCCGCGGGTGCGCAGGCTCTCCGGCTGCCGCTGGCCGGGAAGGTCGAGATCGGTGGCGGGCGTGAAGGCCGCCGCCCCGAGCCCCGCTTCGGTGTCGAGGTCCGACTCGGGACCGTCGAGTTCCGGCAGGCGCGGCTTGGTCAGCAGGCGCGTGCGTCCGCGTTCGGGCTCCGGCTCGCCATAGCCTCCGTCGCCTTCGTAGCCGCCGGCGTGGCCCGCGTATCCGGCGTCGTCGCTGAAGCGCTGCGTGTCATACGCGTGCGCCGGGTAGTCATCGCCCACGTATGCGGGGGCGGGAAAGTCGGGCGCGGCGTAGTCGGCCGGGTAGTCGCCGCCGTAGCCGTAGGGCTCGCCCGCGTAGGACGCGGCAGCGTACGAGTCCGCCTCGTACACGTCCGCGTTGTAGGACTCGCTGCGGTACTCCGCCTCGTAGTCGACTGAGCCGTAGTCAGCCGCGTTGTAACCCTCCGCGGCATACGGGTCCGCATACTCGGCGGCGCCGTCCGCGTACGGGGCGTAAGGCTCGCCGTGTGCAGTCGGTTGGTCGTCGGCCGCGTCGGTGTTGAACGGGGGCGAATACCGCGCGGGACCGGTGAAGGAGGACGGCCAAGCGGAGGCGCCTTGGATCGGGCCGCCGCCACCCGTGCCCCGGGTCGAGCGTGATCCGCTCACTACACTCCAGACCTCGCAGGTTCCGGCCACGGACTCCGCGACGCCCGGGAAAGCGGCGGGGGAGTGAACCGATCCGGCTACCGAGCAAGGGACTCTATTCCACTCCCGTTCATGGTCGCCATAGCCCCTTTCGGTCCCCTGGCCAAATCTGATGTCCAGTTAGTCCTATTTGCGGACCGAGCTTTATGGTGATTTGACCTGGATTGCAGCGCAGGATTTGTGGTCTTCGTCACCGAAGCGCTCGATTGGCGTAGTGCGAAATGGCTACGGCAAATGGTTACCGAAGCGTGGCAGTGCTCTGCGAAAAATGGCCGGGTGGGGGCACGCACCGTCCGCGCCGATCGACGCAGCGTCAGGAAAACCCGTCAGCGCAGCCCGAACACCCGGCGCGTATTGGCGTCGATCGCCGCGCAGAGCTCCGCGACGTCCATCCCGCGCGTCTCAGCCATCGATCGCACTGTGTGCGGGATCAGATACGGTGCGTTCGGGCGTCCGCGGTACGGCACGGGCGTGAGAAACGGTGCGTCCGTCTCGACCAGGATCAGATCCGGCGGCGCGACCCGCAGGGCCTCGCGCAGCGCCTCGTTCGCCTTGAAGGTGACCGGCCCGGCGAACGACATGACGTAGCCGCGCTCGGCGCAGATCTTCGCCATCGCCGCGTCGCCGGAGTAGCAGTGGAAGACGACTCGCTCCGGCGCGCCTTCCTCCTCCAGGATCCGCAGCACGTCCTCGTGCGCGTCGCGGTCGTGGATCACCAGGGCCTTGCCGTGCCGCTTGGCGATCTCGATGTGCCGGCGGAAGGACTCCTGCTGCGCGGCCACGCCCTCCGGTCCGGTCCGGAAGTAGTCGAGGCCGGTCTCGCCGACCCCGACCACGTGCGGCAGCGCCGCGAGTTCGTCGATGCGGGCCAGCGCCGCCTCCAGTGCCGCCGAGCCGCCGGGTGCCCGGTGCTGCCGGCTCCAGCCGTCGACGTCCCCCAGGACCAGACGTGGTCCCTCGTTCGGGTGTAGCGCCACGGTCGGGTGAATCTCCGGGTGCTGCTGCGCCGTCTGCACCGCCCATTCGGAGGACGGCACGTCGCAACCGACCTGAATCAGCGTCGTCACATTGACCGACACGGACATCCGCAGCGACTCCTCGACGCTGCGCTCCTGCATGTCGAGATGCGTGTGGCTGTCAGCCACCGGCAACGGCAACGCCTCGGGCGCGGGAGGAGGAACGTCCTGTCCCTGCGCGCCCTTACCTCCGTTGGCACTCACGCCGCCGCCGGCTCCTCCAGCCGCGGGAACAGCACGGCGCCCTTGGTGATCGTGGAACCGGCCGGCAGCAGACCCCAGCGGCCCGCGTCCTGTACGACCTGCTCGGCCAGCGCGCCCAGCGAGGCCTGCGCGCCCAGCGAATCCCACAGCGCGGCCGAGGACTTCGGCATCACCGGGTTCAGCAGCACCGCCACCGCCCGCAGCGACTCGGCCGCCGTGTACAGGATCGTGGCCAGCCGTGCCTTCGACGCCGCGTCTTCGCCCTTGGCCACCTTCCACGGCTCCTGCTCGGTGAGGTAGCCGTTGACCAGCTTGATGAAGTCGAACACCGCTGCGATGCCGCCCTGGAAGTCCAGCGCGCAGACCTTCTCGTCCGCGCTCGCCACGGTCGCCGCCAGCGCGTCCACGATCGCCTGCTCGGCCGGGCCGTGGTCGGTCGCCTCCGGCAGCACTCCGCCGAAGTACTTGCCGACCATCGCGGCCACCCGCGAGGCCAGGTTGCCGTAGTCGTTGGCCAGCTCCGAGGTGTACCGCGCGGACATGTCCTCCCAGGAGAACGAGCCGTCCTGGCCGAACGGAATGGCGCGCATGAAGTAGTACCGGAACGCGTCCGAGCCGAAGTGGTCGGTGATCTGGTGCGGGGCGATGCCGGTCAGCTTCGACTTCGACATCTTCTCGCCGCCGACCAGCAGCCAGCCGTGCCCGAACACCTGCTTGGGCAGCGGCAGCCCCGCGGCCAGCAGCATGGCCGGCCAGATCACCGCGTGGAACCGCAGGATGTCCTTGCCCACCAGGTGGTAGTCGACGGGCCAGAAGCGATCGAAGCGCGCGGGATCGGCGCCGTAGCCGACTGCGGTGCAGTAGTTGAACAGCGCGTCGAACCACACGTAGGTGACGTGCTTCGGGTCCCACGGCAGCGGGATGCCCCAGGTGATCGACGTGCGGCTCATCGAGAAGTCGCGCAGGCCGCCGCGGATGAAGCCGAGCACCTCGTTGCGCCGCGACTCGGGCTGCACCGCGCGCGGGTGTGCGGCGTAGTGCTCGAGCAGCCGGTCCTCGAACGCCGACAGCTTGAAGAAGTAGTTCTCCTCGGTGACGCGCTCGACCGGCCGGCCGTGGATCGGGCAGCAGCCGTCGACGAGCTCCTCTTCGGTGTAGTACGCCTCGCAGGCGACGCAGTAGAGGCCTTCGTACGTGCCGAGCTCGATGTAGCCGTTGTCGTACACGACCTGCAGGAACTGCTGCACCGCTTCGTAGTGGCG
>NZ_DASRGV010000291.1:0-2205 GCF_035650855.1 Actinocrinis sp.
ACGAGCATGACCTGCCTCCCATCTGTGACCCAGGTTCTGCTCTGCCGGGCCGTGCGCCATCGCGCGCGAAGTCACCCGGCTAGGCATCCACCGATACCCGTGAACTGGGCGATCATGCGGTGGGTCAGGCCGGCGGGTCTCGCGGCGCGCGGCGCGGCCCGAAGCCGCCACGGCGCCGCTGCCGGACGCTGATCAACAGAGGCGCATGCTTTTCCGCGCGGCGGGTACAGGCGGCTCCCCCCGAATGACGGACCGTGCCCCGCCACGGCTAGTGCGTGGCGCCCGCGAATCCGGAGCCGGGTAGCGAGGAGGAGAACCATGTCTGTGATCGCCGAGTCCACCCCCGAAAGACCTCCGTTTGCCGCCGCGGTCCGGCGCCGCGCCGCCCGGCTCACCGGAACGCCCGCGCACCGGCTCGAACTGCGCGTCCAATCCGCCGACGACTACACGGTCGTGCACGTGTGGGGCGAGCTGTACACGAGCAGGGTCGGCGAGCTGACCCGGCTGCTGGACGGACTGGTGCGCAGCGGGCGCACCCGGGTCGTACTCGACCTCTCCCGCCTCTACGACCTGGACGGCGACGCGATCGGCGAGCTGACCCACTGGCGCGACGCGCTCACCTCCTCCGGGGGCTGGCTGTGCCTCGCCGCTCCGCGGCCGTGGGTCCGCCGGCTCCTCGAGCACATGTGCCTGCGCGGCACGTTCGCGGTATACCCGACCGTCGCGGAGGCCCTCAACGAACTCGTCGTCGGGGCTTAGCGCTCCGACGACGAGTTGTTCGTGACGGCGAGAGCTACGCGCCGCTCAGAGCCGGCGCCAGCGCGCTTCGCCCCAGGAGTAGAGGCCGAACGCGGCCAGCCCGAACGCCATCAGCACCAGCAGGACCGGGCCGTACGACGCGGCCGCGAACGAACGCAGCGTCGCGTCGACGCCCTTGGCCCGCGCCGGGTCGAAGGTGACCGCCGCGTCGAGCATGAACCCGCCGATCGCGGCGAACACCACGCCGCGCGCGATGTTGCCGATCGTGCCGAAGCGCAGCACCCAGCGCCGCTTGGCCGCCGTCATGGTGCTCAGCTTGAGGTTCTCGGCGAACTTGCGGGTCACGCCGCGCCAGGCCAAGGCGAGCCCGCCGATGATGAGCGCGACGCCGACCAGCGCCACCAGGACCTGGCCGCCGGGGTGCGTCATCGCGCGGGCGGTGAAGTCCTGCGAGGCCTGATTCGTCGAGCCGCTCGTGTGGTGCGTCAGCACGAAGCTCAGGGTGCTGACGCAGGCGATCGCGTACAGCGCAGCGCGGAAGAGGGAAGCCGCGCGCGATCCCGCTCCGCGCTTGCCGGGCAACGGGTAAGCAGCCTGCGACAGTCGCCACAGCGCCATCCCGCCGAAGCCGACGACCAGGAACCACAGCAGCACCGAGCCGAGCGGCTTGCCCGCGATCAGCTCCAGCGCCCCGGTCCGGTCCGCCTCGAGCGACTTGTGCTGGAAGGCGATCAGCAAGGTGATCCAGCCGATGAGCAGATAGACGACCCCACGTGCGACGAAACCGGCCCGCCCTAGTGCCCGGACCGTGTCACCGCGCGCCATCCGCCGTGTGGAATATCCACGCATGTGCGAGCTGACGGCCATCCTGCGCTCCTTCCGCCGAGATGATCAACACTCGGATACCTGGTGCCGCCCGTGTGCCCTCGCGCGAGGCGGGTAAACGGCGGCAGTCCCCAGGGGAGGTAGCCATGCCTGTACGCCCGCTTCCGTTCTCCGGCTTCGACAGACGTCTGATGAGTGCCGTATCGCCGGAGCAGTCCCGGGTTCTCGATCATCTGCTGCCCAAGCTCGGCCGCGCCGCGGACCACAGCAAACTGTGGATCGCGCTGGCCGCGACGATGGCCGCGACACCGCGCCGCGGCCCCCGCAGGGCCGCGCTGCGCGGCATGGCGGCGGTGAGCCTGGCCAGCGCCTCGGCGAACCTGGTGGGCAAGACGATGGTCCGTCGGCAGCGTCCGGGACTTGTGGACATCCCGCTGATCCGCCAGCTGCGCCGAGTGCCGGAAAGCTCCTCCTTCCCCTCCGGCCACGCCGCCTCGGCCGCCGCATTCGCGACCGGTGTGGCGTTGGAGAGCCCTTATCTGGCGCTCCCGGTCGCCGCGCTGGCCGCCGGGGTCGCCGCGTCCCGGGTCGTCACCGGAGTGCACTACCCGACCGACGTGG
>NZ_DASRGV010000292.1:0-16403 GCF_035650855.1 Actinocrinis sp.
GCGGCGGCCATGGCGGCGGGGAAACGCCCGGACCCATTCCGAACCCGGAAGCTAAGCCCGCCAGCGCCGAGGGTACTGCCGGGGAGACCCGGCGGGAGAGCAGGACACCGCCGCACAACCCGTAAGTTAGGCCCCACCCGAAGTCATCGGGCGGGGCCTAACTGCGTTATAGCGATGCTTCCGGACCAGACACCGCGGCCGACGAGCTAGCGCGCTGACGCACGCGGTGGCCTCCCGTCGCCTGCTCTTCCCCGCCCTTCGACCCTTTCCGCACACAGCGCACACGGCTACACTCCGGGCGGTTCATGCGGGCGTAACGCACCCACGCGATACTGTGGGACCGAGCTGTGGATCAGATCCTCACACCGTGCACGGCACGGCCGAAGCGGGAGCGTGGAGCATGGAACGGCAACAGGAGTTCGTCCTCAGGACCCTTGAGGAGCGAGACATCCGGTTCGTCCGTCTGTGGTTCACGGACGTCCTCGGCTTCCTCAAGTCTGTCGCCGTCGCCCCGGCCGAACTGGAGCAGGCGTTCGCCGAGGGCATCGGGTTCGACGGGTCCGCGATCGAGGGCTTCGCGCGCGTTCACGAGTCCGACATGCTGGTCAAGCCGGACCCGTCCACGTTCCAGATCCTGCCCTGGCGCGCTGAGGCACCCGGGACCGGCCGCATGTACTGCGACATCCTGACGCCCGACGGCACCCCCTCCTATGCAGACCCCCGCTACGTGCTCAAGCGTGCGCTCGCCAAGGCCGCGGAGAAGGGCTTCACCTTCTACACCCACCCCGAGATCGAGTTCTTCCTGTTCAAGGACCAGCCGGAGCGCGGTCTCGAACCCACGCCGGTGGACTCCTCCGGGTACTTCGACCTGACGCCGCACGGGGTCGGCCACGACTTCCGTCGCCAGGCGATCACCCACCTGGAGTCCATGGGCATCTCGGTCGAGTTCAGCCACCACGAAGCCGCGCCCGGCCAGCAGGAGATCGACCTGCGGTACGCCGACGCGCTGACGACCGCCGACAACATCATGACCTTCCGGCTGGTGGTCAAGGAGGTCGCACTCGAGCAGGGCGTGTACGCGTCCTTCATGCCAAAGCCGCTGAACAACCACCCCGGCTCCGGGATGCACACGCACCTCTCCCTCTTCGAGGGCGACCGCAACGCGTTCAACGAGCCGGGCGCCGAGTACCAGCTGTCAAAGGTCGGACGCTCGTTCATCGCGGGCCTGCTGCGGCACGCCGCCGAGATCACCGCGGTGACGAATCAGTGGGTGAACTCCTACAAGCGGCTCTCCGGCGGCGGCGAGGCCCCCGCCTACATCTGCTGGGGACACAACAACCGCTCTGCCCTTGTGCGGGTGCCGATGTACAAGCCCGGCAAGAGCCAATCGACGCGTGTGGAGATGCGGTCGCTGGACAGCGCGTGCAACCCGTACCTCGCGTACGCGGTGCTGCTTGCCGCCGGGATGAAGGGCATCGAGGAGGGCTACGAGCTGCCCCCCGGCGCCGACGACGACGTGTGGACGCTCACCCGGGCCGAGCGGCGCGCGCTGGGCATCGAGCCGCTGCCGGCGTCGCTGCACGAGGCGATCGCCGTCATGGAGCACAGCGAGCTGGTCGCGGAGACGCTCGGCGAGCACGTGTTCGACTTCTTCCTCCGCAACAAGCGCGCGGAGTGGGAGGAGTACCAGCGTCAGGTCACGCCGTTCGAGCTGACGAGGTATCTGCCGGTCCTGTGAGCCGCCGGCGGCGGCGACCTGCGTGTTCGTGTTCTTTTATCACGGGCCCGTAACGGCTGGTTATGCCGCTCGCTTCCCTGAAGTTCACTCGCGAGTAACTTCGGCGTGGACGCCAGGTCCGCACACCAGAGCAAGCTCTTACTCCGCACATCCTGAGTAGCCGACCCAGCTCGGCTCCATGCGGAGGGGAAGACGTGGCAAGACTTCCACGCACTATCAAGCAGGCCGCCCGGCGCCCGGTGGCCGTCGCGGGTACCGCCGCGGCCGCGGCGCTCGGCCTGACGTTCGCGCTCGCCCAGCCGAGCTGGGGCAGCGGAGGCGCGGCGACGCCCGCGGCGCCGAAATCCGGGGGCAGCGTGCTTCTCGGCGCCGCGGACTCGGGGTCCTCGACCGCGACGCCGATCAAGCACCTCGTGGTGATCTTCGATGAGAACATCTCGTTCGACCACTACTTCGGCACCTACCCGAACGCGACCAACGCGGACGGAACCAAGTTCACCGCCAAGAAGAACACCCCGGCGGTCGACGGCTTGACCACGTCACTGCTCACGAACAACCCGAACGGCGTCAACCCCAAGCGCCTCACCCCCGCGCAAGCCCTCACCTGCGACCAGGGCCACGGCTACAACGCCGAGCAGAAGGCCTACGACAACGGTCTGGCGGACAAGTTCCCGGCCAACACCGGCGTGGAGAGCTGCTCGTCGCCTGACGTCGGCGTGCCCGGCCTGGTGATGGACTACTACGACGGCAACACCGTGACCGCGCTGTGGAACTACGCGCAGAACTACGCGATGAGCGACAACTCATACGACACGGTGTACGGCCCGTCGACGCCCGGCGCGATCAACCTGATCTCGGGCCAGACCCACGGCGGCTACGCGGTCAACGCAGCCGGCCAGAAGGTGACCGACGCGAGTGTCGTCGCGTCCGCTGACGCCAACGGCATCGGCACCGACGTGCGTGACAGCGACCCGGCGTTCGACGACTGCTCGAACACCAGCGACCACCTCGCGATGACCGGCAAGAACGTCGGCGACCTGCTCAACGCCAAGGGTGTCAGCTGGGGCTGGTTCCAGGGCGGCTTCGGCGCGACCGCGCCGGCGACCGCGACGAGCAAGGCGGTCTGCGGCCAGTCGCACAACAACGTGGGTGGCGCGACGATCACCGACTACAGCCCGCACCACAACCCGTTCGAGTACTACGCCTCGACGGCCAACGTGCACCACACCGCGCCGGCCTCGGTCAACGAGATCGGTCACAACGGCCCGGCGAACCACCAGTACGACCTGTCCTACTTCTACAAGGCCATCGCGGCGAACAACCTGCCCGCGGTGTCGTACGTGAAGCAAGCCGAGTACCAGGACGGGCACGCCGGTTACTCCGACCCGATCGACGAGCAGCAGGGCGTGGTGTCGCTGATCAACGCGCTGGAGAAGTCGAAGGACTGGAAGAACACCGCGGTCGTCATCGCGTACGACGACTCGGACGGCTGGTACGACCACGTCGCCCCGCCGAACGTGAACTCCTCCAAGGACGCGAACTGGGACTTCCTCAACGGCACCGGCGTATGCAACACCCAGTCCCGGGTGCCGCTCGGCGGGTACCAGGACCGTTGCGGCTACGGCCCGCGCACCCCGCTGCTGGTGATCTCGCCCTACTCGAAGGCGAACTACGTCGACCACTCGGTGACCGACCAGACCTCGATCCTGAAGTTCGTCGAGGACAACTGGAAGACCGGTTCGATCGGCGACAACTCCTTCGACGCCGTCGCGGGCTCGCTGAACTCGATGTTCGACTTCGGCAAGCGCAGCGCCGACCGGGTCATCCTCGACCCGAAGACGGGCGCGGTGCTCTGCGACTGAGCACTGAGCACTGAGGACTCGGGACTGAGCGAGGTCAGGCGGCGGCCGGCAGCTGGATCCCGGTCGCTTGCCTGATCAGCGAAGCGACGTAGTCACGAAGGCCCTGCGGCGTGCTGCCCTCCGGAACCAAGTGGGGGGCGGCGCGCCGCAGCAGTTGCAGGCCGAGCAGCACCGAATAGGCGTACATCATCGAGGTGCGGGCCTGCTCGGCGTTCTCGCCGCACTGCTCGCGCAGGCGCAACGAGAAGGCCATGCGCTTGTTCAGAATCCGGTTGATGACGGGTCCGATCACCGGATGATCGGCATTCCACAGCAGCACCATGAAGATCTGCATGTCGCGGTCGGAGTCGGCGACCCAGCCGACGGCGGCGCGGTGCCGCTCGTCCGCGTCACCGATGCTCTCCAGGCGGGTGATCAGCTCGTCGGTGGCGGTGCGCTCCCAGTGGTTGACCGCGGCCTCGAGCAGCGCGTTGCGGTCCCGGAAGTGCCAGTAGAACGAGCCCTTGGTGGCGCCGAGACGCTCGGCCAGCGGCTCGACGGCGACCGCGCGCAGACCGTCGCGGGCCAGGGCGTCGAGGGCGGCCGCGGTCCAGTCGGTTCGTGTCAGGGTCTTGCGTTCCCGGGGCCGGATCGGGCCCGGGTGCCCGGCGGGACGAGCACTGTCCTGGTCCGCCCGCGCGGCCGGCGACGGGGAACCGGGGTGAGGGGTGGAAGTGGGGGCGAGGATGCTCTCACGCATGGCGTCACCGTAGCGCAGCGGAGGGTAACCGCGTGGGCTGCGACTCTTTTGAGCGAACTGCGTACGAATTGGCGTCATACTCGGCGCTCACCCATCTGAGGGAGTCAGCGCGTCGATTTCCCAGGGTGGGCATGGACCGCACTGCTGGGCGGGTGGACGGTGTGGTGCGGCGATGGAGAGCGGTGGCGGGGAGCGGTGGGGAGCAGTGGGAACTGCCGGTGCTGAAGGCGGTTGCCGGTCCGGCCGATCGCGTGACTCGTCGGGTGTGGCTGGTTAAAGTCATCTGGTGGTCGTTGATCGGGAACGGGAATCCCAGCTCAGCCTGCTGGCGCGGCGCGGTTTCGTCGATCCGGCTGCGGCGGCGGCGCTGCTCGGCTCGGAGTCGTTCGGTGAGCTCGGCCGCGATCCGGTGGTGCTCGACGCGCTGAGCCGATGTGCGGATCCCGATCTGGCGCTGGCCGCGCTGGGCCGGCTGCTCGAGGTGAGCGATGCGCCGCAGACCTTGCGCGCGACCCTGGCCTCGTCGAAGCCGCTGCGTGACCGGCTGCTCGGCGTGCTTGGAGTCAGCGCGGCGCTTGGTGATTTTGTGGTGCGGCATCCGGAATCCTGGCACGTGCTGGAGGAGTTCGAGGTCGAGGACCTGACGCCGCAGCCCGACCGATTCCGCGCGCTGATGTTCGAGCCAGTTGGGGCGCAAGCCGGGAGCGGGGGGAGGGCTGCGGAGGCGGGATCCGGAGCGGGCGCCGGTGCCGGCGGCGGCGCTGGTGCCGGTGCCGGTGGCGATCTTGATACCCGCGCCGGTGGCGGTATTGGCGCCGGTAGCGGTCTTGGCGCCAGCGCCAGTGTCGGTGGCGGGATTGACTCGCGAGCAGACGGGCGCCGAACAGAAGGCGCCTCCCCTCCATTAGCGAGCCTGACCGGACTTGCCGCCGAAGACGCGCTGCGCGTCGCCTATCGCAGAGCATTGCTGGCGATCACCGCGCGGGACGTGGCCGCGTCCGCAGACTTGTCGGCCGTCGCCGCCGATCTGGCGGAATTGGCCGGGGCGACGCTGGAGGCGGCGCTGGCTGTGGCGCGTGCGGAAGATCCGGCGAGCGCTGCGATGTGCCGACTCGCGGTGATCGGTATGGGCAAGTGCGGTGCGCGTGAACTGAACTATGTCAGCGATGTCGACGTCATCTTCGTCGCTGAGCCGGTGCGTCCGGAGGGGGCAGACGCGGCGGCGGGAGCGGTGACGGTCGACGACGCTGAGGCGCTGCGCGCGGCAACGCGGCTCGCATCGCGGATGATGCGGCTGTGCTCCGACAGCACCGCTGAAGGCAGCATCTGGCAGGTCGATGCGGGGCTGCGGCCCGAAGGCAAGTCGGGGCCGCTGGTTCGCACGTTGGCGAGCCACGCTGCGTACTACCAGCGGTGGGCGAAGACCTGGGAGTTCCAGGCGCTGCTGAAAGCGCGGTCGGTGGCGGGTGATGCGGCTCTGGGCGCCGCATATATCGCGATGATCAGCCCGATGGTGTGGGCGGCAGCCGGGCGCGACCACTTCGTGGATGACGTGCAGGCGATGCGGCGTCGCGTGGTCGATCATGCGACCGACACATTGCGGCGCGCTCCGGGTTCAGTCGCCGTGGACCGGGAGCTCAAGCTCGGACCCGGCGGTTTGCGCGACGTCGAGTTCGCGGTACAGCTGCTGCAGCTCGTGCACGGACGCCGCGACGAGACGCTGCGCGTGCAAGGCACGCTCGAGGCGTTGCGGGTGCTGGCCGATGGCGGGTACGTGGGCCGGGAGGATGCCGTGCATCTCGCGGACGCCTACCGCTTCCTGCGCACGCTCGAGCATCGTATTCAGCTATTCCGGCTTGAGCGCACACACACGATGCCCGACGACCCGGCGGCGCTGCGCCGCATCGGTCGCTCCATGGGATGGGCGATCGATCCGGCGGGGGAACTCGGCAAGGCGTGGCGCGGGCACGCCCGAGAGGTTCGGCGACTGCACGAGAAGTTGTTCTACCGGCCGCTGCTCGTCGCAGTCGCGCGGCTGGATGAGAGCAGCGCGGCGGCGGTGCCGAGTGGCACGGAACCGGGCCCGCGCCTGTCAACGGAGGCGGCCCGCGCGCGGCTGGAGGCGCTGGGATACGCGGATCCGGCCGGAGCGCTGGCGAACATCGAGGCGCTTGCGACCGGGGTAAGCCGACGTGCGGCGATCCAGCGCACCCTGCTGCCCGTGATGCTGGGCTGGTTCGCGGATGCCCCGGATCCTGATGCCGGGCTGCTCGCGTTTCGGCGGGTTTCCGATGCGCTCGGCTCGACGCCCTGGTATCTCAGGACATTGAGGGATGAGGGCGAAGCCGCGTGGCGACTGGCCCGGATCCTTTCGTGCGGCGGATACGTCCCGGACCTGTTGCTCCGCGATCCGGCAGCGGTCTCGTTGCTGGGAGAGCGCAACGGCGGCTTGGTGCTGCGTGACCGGGCGGCCATCGAGGCGGAGATGATGGCCGTGGTCGACCGCGCACCGAGTGCCGAGCAGGCGGTGACGGCGGTGCGAGCGATCCGGCGGCGGGAGCTGTTCCGGATCGTCGCTGCGGATCTGCTGGGGTTGTTGGACGGCGAGGCCGAGACGTCGGCGGGGGATGGTGGTGGCCTGGGAGGGGCGCAGGCGGGGGATGTCGTCAGTCGTGGTGGTGCGCTGGTAGGGGATGGCGGCGGTCTCGGCGGCGCGCACATGCGGGGGCAGGCAGGGACCGAGGCGTCAACGGATCCGCTCGACCGGCTTGGACGAGCGCTGACGGACGTGACCGCGGCGACGATCGAGGCGGCGCTCGCGGCAGTGATTGCCTTTCGTGTGGCGGGCGACGCGTCGAGTAGGCAGCGTGAAGCATCGAGCGGCGATGAGGTGGCCCAAGGCTCAGCCGCAACGTTGGATGCTGGGGCGAGGGCTCTGTCGGGTGGCGGGTCGGATGAAGCGTCAGACGCCGCATTGGGTGGCGGGACGGGCGACGGGACAGGCAACAGCGACGATGGCGGGTCCGGTGGTGCGCCGGGCGCTGGTTCGGACGGCGGTGGTGCTGGGGCGTCGAGTGGCTTGGTGAGCGGCGGCTCCGGTGATGAGTCCGGTGGTGCGCCGGACGATGGGGCGGGCGTCGGGGTTGCTGGGGCGTCGAGTGGTGTGTCGAGCAGCGGGTCCTCCAACGGTGGTTTGGATGCTGCGGCGAGGGCTGTGTCGGGCGACGACGGCTCGGACGTAGCCTCGGACGCCGCCTTGGATGTCGCGGACGCGTTGCGCGAGTCGGACGCGGGGGCCGACGCTCGCTGGCAGCTGCCGACCCGGCTCGCGGTGATCGCGATGGGCCGGTTCGGCGGCGGCGAGCTGGGTTACGGCTCGGACGCCGACGTGATGTTCGTCCACGAACCGGTGGCTGGCGCCGACGAGCATCGGGCCACGGCGGTCGCCTTCGAGCTCGCCAACGAGTTGCGCCGGCTCTTGCAGGCACCTGGGACCGATCCGCCGCTGGCGATAGACGCCGACCTGCGGCCGGAAGGGCGGCAGGGGCCGCTCGTGCGCAGCCTCGCGTCTTACGCCGAGTACTACCGGCGGTGGTCGCGGGTCTGGGAGTCGCAGGCCCTGCTGCGTGCCGCGCCGGTGGCGGGTGCGAAGGACGTCGGCGCGCGGTTCGTCTCGCTGATCGATCCGATCCGGTACCCCGTCAAGGGATTGGCGGACTCGGACGTGCTTGAGATCCGGCGGCTCAAGGCGCGGATGGAGGCCGAGCGGTTGCCGCGTGGCGCCGACCGAGCCTTGCACACGAAGCTCGGTCCGGGTGGCTTGTCAGATGTCGAATGGGTGGTTCAGCTCCTTCAGTTGAGGCATGGGGCTCAGGTGCCCGCGCTTCGGGTCACGGGCACTCGGGCCGCGTTGGCGGCGGCCACCGCGGCCGAGTTGATCGGCGAGGACGACCGGCTGCTGCTCGATGACGCCTGGTACCAGACGACCCGGATGCGCAACGGCATCACCCTCGTGCGTGGCCGCGCTTCTGATCAGGTGCCGACCGGTGCGCGCGATCTGGCCGTGATCGCGCGCTACCTGGACAGCTGGCACCGCGCTGGAGTGGCTGCGGCCGAGCACGCCCCCGGTCTCGGGGGTGGAGCTGGGGCCAGTGCCGGGGGCGTGGCTGGTGCCGGCGCGGGTGCGGGTGCTGGAGGCGGGGCCGGAACCGCGCCCTGGGAAAGCGGGGGCGCGGTGCTGGCGCTCGGTGGTCTGCTCGATCGCCACCGGGCCGACAAGGAGGCGTTGCTTGACGCGCATCGCCGCCGCGCGCGTCGGGCCCGGGGCGTGTTCGAGCGGCTGTTTTATGGATGAGGGCTTGTCAGGGAGCTGACCTCGCGCGGGAGATTGCTCGCTCGGAGGCAGACGCAGGTGCTGGGGAGAGGTTGCTCGCTGCGGTGTTGACGGTTGCGGAGTTGACGGCTGCGGCGGGAGCGGGGGCCGGACGGGGGAGTTGGCTCGTGGCGGTGGAACGCGGGCTGAGCGCGGCGCCGGGTTCCGGCTGCTCGTCGAGCCGGCGGCCGAGTTCGTCGACCAAGCGCATGCGGACCGCCTCGCGGCGTACCGCAGAGATGCTGCGCTCGTGCCGGTGGCTGATCTCGATCCAGCTCAGGTCGCCGAGCACCTCCGCGGTCAGCCGGGCGCGCTCCTCCTCGGTCCAGACCACCCCGGCGTTGCGGTGCGGCCCCGAGCCGCGCCCTCGCGGTGGACTGCCGCGCCAGGTCAGCGCCGTCACCTCGGCTCTGGGCACGCTGCGCACCACCGTGTTCCCGGTGACGAAGTGCAGGTGCGGGCCTTCGAAGCGGACCGTTTCGGCGATCAGGCTGACGGTGACCGGCTCCGCTCCGGAGCCGAGCCAGCCGGGACCGGCCTCGGCGGCGATTTCGAGCTCGATGACGGACGCGGCGGCGCGCGGGGTGGCGGTGGACGGTGCGGACATTTCTCCTCCTTCAGTCGAGTGCGGACGAACTATGACGTCCAGTCACTGACTATGACAGGAGGTACCGACAGAAACTGATCAAGCGTCAGACGGCCGGCTCGACGGGAGCCGGAATCTGACGCTTGATCAGCGGAAACGCGGATTGGAACTTTTGGGCGGGGCTTGTTCGCTCAGCCCGCGTACTTCTGGATCAGGGCGCCGAGGCGGGGAAGGGCGGCCTCGACGTTCTTCACGCCGCTCGGGCGCACGGTGCTGTACGCCTTCTTCAGCGGCGCGCGCTCCGACTTCTCGGCGCGCTCGTCGGTGACCGAGAGCAGGGCCTCGGAGACTTCGCCGCCGCGCTTGGCCAGGTAGTCGCCGAACTCGGCGCCGCCCGAGGCGGTGAAGTCGGCCCAGTACGGCTCCAGCTTGGCCACGAAGTCCGGAAGCAGCGCGTCCACGGCGTCGTGGATGATGCCGGAGGCGAAGGCGGTGACGGTCTTGTAGGCCAGCTTGATCGCGGTGCCGGAGATGCCCGACTTGTCGGAGACCTCCTGGTCGATCAGCGTCTGGCAGTCGGCGACGACCTTCGGGCGGTTATCCGGCGTGAGCAGGATCTCCTGAAGCGTGGCTGCCATGGCGTGTTTCTCCTCGGTGGTTGGGGCCGTGCTGGGGTTGCGGCCGCGTGGCTGCGTCGGACTAACTGCGTGTCGGATTGTCTGCGCGCGACCGAGTGCGTACCTCGGACGGGGTTGTTCATCGCCGTCCGACTCAGGGTCCGCACAGGTTACCGTACTCAGGAGAAGAGTCGTATTTCCGAGACTCGAACTGATTGCCGGGCGGCAATTCGGGGCGTGCGGGACTGTGAACGGTGCGTGTCCGGCGCGAGGGCAGGCGAATGCGCGCCCCCGCCGGGCCCGCGCCGCGATGTACTCGCGGACGCGGAACCGGCGGGGTGCGGTGTGACGGCCAGTCAGTCGCGCAGAAGGACCGTTAGGCGGGCAGGCCCAGGTCGCGTGCGATCAGCAGGCGTTGGACCTCGCTGGTGCCCTCGCCGATCTCCAGGATCTTGGCGTCGCGGTAGAACCGGCCGACCGGGAACTCGTTCATGAACCCGTAGCCGCCGAAGATCTGGGTGGCCTCGCGGGCGTTGTCCATCGCGGCGTTGCTGGCCACCAGCTTGGCGATCGCGGCCTGCTTCTTGAACGGCTTACCGGTGATCAGCAAGGCCGCGGCGTGCCGGTACGCGAGCCTGGCCGTGTGCGCGCGGGCCTCCATGTCGGCGATCTTGAACTGGATCGCCTGGTACTGCTCGATCTGCCGGCCGAATGCCGCGCGCTCGCGGGCGTACCGCAGCGACTCGTCCACGCAGCCCTGTGCGAGACCGGTAGCGAGGGCGGCGATGGCGATACGACCTTCGTCGAGGATGCGCAGGAACTGTGCGTACCCGCGGCCGCGCTCGCCGAGCAGGTTCTCCTCAGGCACCCGGCAGTCTTCGAAGGACAGGCCGTGCGTGTCCGAGGCACACCATCCGACTTTCGAGTAGCCCGGCTCGACCGTGAACCCGGGCGTGCCGCTCGGGACGATGATCGACGAGATCTCCTTGCGGCCGTCCTGCTCCGGGCCGGTCACCGCGGTCACCGTCACCAGGCTGGTGATGTCGGTGCCGGAGTTGGTGATGAACGACTTCGATCCGTTGACCAGCCAGGAGCCGTCGGTGAGCGCCGCGCGGGTCTTCGTCGCGCCGGCGTCGGATCCGCCGCCCGGCTCGGTAAGGCCGAAGGCGCCTAGCCGTTCGCCCGCGCACAGGTCCGGCAGCCAGCGCTGCTTCTGCTCCTCGGTGCCGAACCGGTACACGGGCATCGAGCCGAGCGAGACGCCGGCCTCCAACGTGATGGCGACCGAGGAGTCCACGCGCGCCAGTTCCTCGAGGGCGAGGCAGAGCGCGAAATAGTCACCGCCCATGCCGCCGTACTCCTCCGGGTACGGCAGGCCGAACAGGCCCATCCGCCCCATCGAGGCGACCAGCGGGTAAGGGAAGGCGTGCCGCTCGTAGTAGTCGCCGATCACCGGGGCGACCTCGGTGTGGGCGAACTCCTCGACGGTCTTGCGGAGCTCTTCGTACTCCGCGGGCAGTTCCGGATCGAGCACTGTGATCAGTCCTTTGTGAGGGCTTGGACGGCTCTGGAAGGGGCCGGTCGGCCGAGTTGGTCGGCCATCCAGCGGGAGGTCGCGACGAGGGCCGGCAGGTCCATGCCGGTGTCGATCCCGAGTCCGTCCAGCATCCACACGAGGTCTTCGGTGGCGAGGTTGCCGGTGGCGGACTCGGCGTAAGGGCAGCCGCCGAGGCCTCCTGCGGAGGCGTCGACGGTGGTGATGCCGACCTGGAGCGCGGCGAGGGTGTTCGCCAGCGCCTGGCCGTAGGTGTCGTGGAAGTGCACGGCCAGCCGCGCCGGGTCCACGCCCCGGGTTCCGAGCAGGTCAATGAGCGTTCTGACGTGCCCGGGAGTCGCGGTACCGATGGTGTCGCCGAGGCTGATCTCGTTGCAGCCCGCGGTAAGCAGCCGTTCGACGACTCTCGCTACAGCGCTGGGGTCGACGGGTCCTTCCCATGGGTCGCCGAAGCACATGGAGACATAGCCACGTACCCACAGCCCGGCTTCGAGTGCGGGCGTTACCACGGCCTCGATGTCGGTAAGGGCACCGTCGATCGTGGTGTTGAGGTTGCGTTGTGCGAATGTCTCGGTGGCTGAAGCGAATACCGCGATCTCACGCACTCCGCAGGCGAGAGCCCGGTCGTACCCGCGCAGGTTCGGCACCAGGACCGGGTAACGCAGCCCTGGGCGCCGCTCCAGCAGCTTGAAGAGCGTCTCGGCGTCGGCGAGCTGCGGTACCCATTTCGGGTGCACGAAGCTCGTCGCCTCGATGGTCGTGGAACCGGCGTCAGCGAGGCGTTCGATGAACTCGGCCTTGACCTCAGTCGGGACTGTGGTCTGCTCGTTCTGCAAGCCGTCGCGGGCACCGACCTCGTACACGGTGACGCGAGAGGGGAGCCCTGCGTGCGGGAAGACTTGGGGGAGTCGCGCGCTCATGACGGGTCCTCGGTTCCGGACGCTGCGTTGGTCGGCTCAGCGTCGATGACGAACAGCTCGGCGCCGATCGACACTTGCTCGCCGACGGAGGCGCCGACGCGCGCGACTACTCCATCGTGCGGTGCGGTAAGCGTGTGCTCCATCTTCATCGCCTCCAACGCGCCTAGCGGTTCGCTGGCTGACACGCGTTGCCCGGCCGCGACCTTGACGGCGATCACGGTCCCCGGCATCGGAGCGCGCACCACGCCGTCGAGCGGCGCGGACGACGCCGCGGCGGCTGCGCGCGCCTGGGTGGAGAGGGCGCGGGCCGGAAGCGGCGGACCGGCAAGCCGCCAGCCGTCGCGCAAATCGAACGGCGTGGGGCCGTCGGCTTCGAGGCGCGGGTGGAAGGGCAGGTCGGGATGGCGGTCCAGCCACGCGGTGTCGATCGTCGCCTCGGCGAACTGCGACGAGCCGAGCAGGGTGCGCAGGAAGGCGAGGTTCGTGATCAGGCTGTCGATGCGCGACTCGGCGAGCGCGCCGAAGATCGCTCGCCGCGCGGACTCTCGGTCAGGGCCGTAGCCGGTGACTTTGCCGATCATCGGGTCGTACCACGGCGGGACCTCGTCGAAGGAGCGCAGCGCCGCGTCCACGCGCACGCCTTCGCCGTGCGGCCAGACCACGACGCCGGCCCGCCCGGCCTGTGGAAGGAATCCGTGCTCTGCGTCTTCGGCGTACACGCGGACCTCGATCGCATGCCCGCGCGACACTACGTCCTCTTGGCGCAGCGGCATCCGCTCACCGGCGGCGATGCGGATCTGCAACTCCACGAGGTCCAGGCCCGTGACCAGCTCGGTGACCGGATGCTCGACCTGAAGCCTGGTGTTCATCTCCAGCAGGAAGAATTCGTCGTCGGATACGAGGAATTCGACCGTTCCAGCGTTGACGTAGCTGACCTGCGCGGTCAGCCGGACGGCTGCGGAGAGGAGCTGCTCGCGAAGCTCGCCGGAAATCGTGGGGGCGGGGCTTTCCTCCACGACCTTCTGGTGCCGCCGCTGTACCGAACAATCACGCTCGCCTAGGTGCAGCACGGTGCCGTACGCATCCGCGAGTACCTGAACCTCGACGTGACGCCCATGCTCCACGTACCGCTCGACGAGCAGCGTGCCGTCCCCGAACGCTGACTCGGCCTCGCGGCGCGCCGCCGCGAGTGCGTCGGAAAGATCAGCTGCGTTACGCACGATCCGCATGCCCTTACCGCCACCACCCGCCGCGGCCTTGACGAGAACCGGGAAGTGCATGTTCGGATCATCGGCCTGATACGTCGGCAGTACCGGTACGTCGGCCTGCTCGGCGATCCGCCGCGCGTAGTCCTTGCGGCCCATCGCCTCGATCACGTCCGGAGGCGGACCAATGAAGACGAGCCCTGCGTCGCCGCAAGCCCGCGCGAATGCGGCCCGCTCGGAAAGGAACCCGTAGCCGGGGTGTACCGCGTCGGCGCCGCTCTCCTTCGCGGCGTCGAGTAACGCGTCGATGTTGAGGTACGAAGCCGTCGGTGCGCTGGAATCCGAGTCGTCGACGCCGATACGTACCGCTTCATCGGCTGCGGTAACGTGCGCCGCCTCGCGGTCCGCGTCTGAGTACACGGCGACCGTCCTGATGCCCATGGCGCGCGCCGTGCGGATGATCCGCAGCGCGATCTCGCCTCGGTTGGCGATCAGGATCTTGGTGATGTCAGTCATCGTCTCCGTCCCGCCCTACATCCGGAAGACGCCGTAGCCGGTGGGAGCCGGCGGCGCGTAAGAGGCGGCGGCCAAGGCCAGCCCGAGGACCCGGCGCGTGTCCGCGGGGTCGATGATCCCGTCGTCCCACAGCCGCGCGGTCGAGTAATACGGCGAGCCCTGCGCCTCGTACTGGTCGCGCACCGGCTTCTTGAAGGCTTCCTCTTCCTCGGCCGACCACGCTCCGCCCTCGGCCTCGATCCGGTCGCGGCGCACGGTCGCCAGCACCGTCGCGGCCTGCTCGCCGCCCATCACCGAGATGCGCGCGTTCGGCCACATCCACAAGAAGCGCGGGTCATACGCCCGGCCGCACATGCCGTAGTTGCCCGCGCCGAACGAGCCGCCGATCACGACGGTGAACTTCGGCACCGTCGCGCAGGAGACCGCGGTGACCAGCTTCGCGCCATCCTTGGCGATGCCGCGGTGCTCGTAGTCACGGCCGACCATGAACCCGGAGATGTTCTGCAGGAAGACCAGCGGGACGCGGCGCTGCTGGCACAGCTCGATGAAGTGCGCGCCCTTGAGCGACGACTCGCTGAACAGGATGCCGTTGTTCGCCAGGATCCCGACCGGATACCCGTGGATCTTCGCGAACGCGCACACCAGCGTCTCGCCGTACCGCGCCTTGAACTCGTGCATCTGCGAGCCGTCGACGATGCGCCTTATCACCTCACGCACGTCGTACGGGATGCGCGGATCTGCCGGTACCAGGTCGTAAAGCTGCGCGGGATCCTCGGCCGGAGGCGCCGGGTCCTCGGGCACGAGCCACGGCTCGGCTGGCGGGAGGGTGGCGATCGCGGCGCGCAGCAGTTCGAGGGCGTGCTCGTCGTCCTCGGCGAAGTGGTCGGCGACGCCGGACAGCCGGGTGTGCACGTCGGCGCCGCCCAGCTCCTCGGCGGTGACCACCTCGCCGGTCGCGGCCTTCACCAGCGGCGGGCCGCCGAGGAAGATCGTGCCCTGGTTGCGCACGATCACCGTTTCGTCGCTCATCGCCGGTACGTACGCGCCGCCGGCCGTGCAGGAGCCCATCACCGCCGCGAGCTGCGGAATCCCGGCCGCCGAAAGCCGGGCCTGGTTGAAGAAGATCCGGCCGAAGTGGTCCCGGTCCGGGAAGACCTCGTCCTGCAGCGGGAGATAGGCGCCGCCGGAGTCCACGAGGTACACGCACGGCAGCCGGTTCGCGGCGGCGACGTCCTGCGCGCGAAGGTGCTTTTTGACGGTCATCGGATAGTACGTGCCGCCCTTGACCGTCGCGTCGTTCGCGGCGATCACGCACAGCCGACCGTGTACGCGGCCGATGCCGGCGATGATGCCGGCCGCCGGGACCGGGCCGCCGTGCTCGGCGTACAGGCCGTGCGCGGCCAGTGGAGCGAGTTCGAGGAACGGGGAGCCGGGGTCGAGCAACCGGTCGATGCGTTCACGCGGCAGCAGCTTGCCGCGAGCCGTGTGCTTCGCTCGGGCGCGCTCGTCGCCGCCCAATCGCACCCGGGCCAGGTTCGCGCGCAGCTGCTCAGTGAGGCCGCGCAGGTCAGGGCTGGCAACGCCCGCATCCGCGACCGCGTTGACTGCGCGCGCGTCCGCGTTCGGGGGCAGGGGCGCCCGCGGTGTCGTCGACGGCACCGTCGCCGCCTTTCTGTTCGGTTCGGTGACCCGGTGCTTGTGGCACGCGGCGTCTCGACTCGACGTGTTCGACCCTCGACTGGTGGCCGACGATCGTGATGTACCCCGGAGTATCGCGGATACCCCGCCAGGTTAGCCCAGTGCCAGCCCCGCGTGATTCGCGAGGAAGGCCATGGTGTCCGCGGCCAGATCGATCCTGCGCGAGATGGCCCGGGCGCCGTGTCCGACGCCGGTCTCCCGCCGCAGCAGGATCGGCCGTCGCGCCGGATCGCCGCTGGTGGCCCACTGCAATGCGGCACACAGCTTGCGGGCGTGCAGCGGATCGACGCGCGTGTCACCTTCGAAGACCGTGAACAGCACTGCCGGGTATTCGGTGCCCTTATGCACGTTGTGCACTGGTGAGTACGCGAACAGGGCCGCGAGCTGCTCCGGGTCGGCGGCCGAACCGTATTCGACATTCCAGGACTCGCCGAGGCCGAACAGCTCGTACCGCACCATGTCCAGCAACGGAGCTGAACAGGCCACGGCGCGGTAACGCTCGGGATGCTGCGTAAGCGCGGCGCCGACGAGCAGGCCACCGTTTGAGCCGCCCTGGATCGCGAGTTGATCGGAAGTCGTCCAGGCCCGGTCGATC
>NZ_DASRGV010000293.1:0-26568 GCF_035650855.1 Actinocrinis sp.
ACCGACGACGGCCCGATCCGGGCCCTGCACGGCCTCACCCGGTCGCTGATCAACAACATGGTCGTCGGGGTGACGCAGGGCTACAGCAAGACGCTGGAGATCGTCGGCGTCGGCTACCGGGTTCAGGCCAAGGGCAGCAACCTGGAGTTCGCCCTCGGCTACTCGCACCCGATCACGGTCGCCGCCCCGGAGGGCATCTCCTTCCGGGTGGAGGCCCCGACCCGCTTCGTGGTCTCGGGCATCGACAAGCAGAAGGTCGGCGAGGTCGCGGCCAACATCCGCAAGCTGCGCAAGCCGGACCCGTACAAGGCCAAGGGCGTGCGGTACCAGGGTGAGGTCATCCGCCGCAAGGTCGGAAAGGCCGGTAAGTAGCCATGCCGTACAGCGTGAAGATCGCCAAGGGCGACGCGAAGAAGTCGGTCGCGCGCAAGCGTCGGCACATCCGTGTGCGCAAGCGGGTCAACGGCACCGCGGAGCGTCCGCGTCTCGTCATCACCCGGTCCAACCGGCACATCGTGGCGCAGGTCGTCAACGACAAGCTCGGCCACACCCTCGCCTCCGCCTCCACCCTGGAGGCCGGGCTGCGCACCGCCGACGGCAGCAAGACTGACCTGTCCCGTGAGGTCGGCAAGCTGGTCGGCGAGCGGGCCAAGGCGGCCGGGGTCGACACGGTCGTCTTCGACCGGGCCGGCTACAAGTACCACGGCCGGGTCGCCGCGGTCGCCGAGGGCGCCCGCGAGGCCGGACTGGAGTTCTGATGTACCGAATCGACAGCAGCGAAAAGAGGGATTCCTGATGCCTCCCCAGCAGCGTCGCGGAGGCGGCGCCGGCGGCGGCCGCGGCGGTGAGGGCGGCGAGCGTCGGGAACGCCGCGACCGCCGTAACCAGGACGCCGCGCCCGCCGCGGAGAAGACCGCGTACGTAGAGCGGGTCGTGACCATCAACCGGGTCGCCAAGGTCGTCAAGGGCGGCCGGCGGTTCAGCTTCACCGCCCTGGTCGTCGTCGGCGACGGCGACGGCACGGTCGGTGTCGGCTACGGCAAGGCCAAGGAGGTGCCCGCGGCGATCGCCAAGGGCGTCGAGGAGGCCAAGAAGCACTTCTTCAAGGTGCCGCGGATCCAGGGCACCATCCCGCACCCGATCACCGGCGAGGACGCCGCGGGCGTCGTGCTGCTCAAGCCCGCCTCGGCCGGTACCGGCGTCATCGCCGGCGGACCGGTGCGCGCGGTGCTCGAGTGCGCCGGTGTGCACGACGTGCTGTCCAAGTCGCTCGGCTCGGACAACCCGATCAACATCGTGCACGCCACGGTGGCGGCGCTCAAGGGCCTCGTCCGGCCCGAGGAGATCGCCGCCCGCCGCGGCCTGCCGCTCGAGGACGTGGCCCCGGCCGCCCTGCTGCGCGCCCGCGCGGGAGTGGGGGCGTGACATGGCGAAGCTGAAGGTCACGCAGGTCCGCTCCAAGATCGGCACCAAGCAGAACCACCGCGAGACGCTGCGGTCCCTGGGCCTCAAGCGGATCAACCACTCGGTCATCAAGGAGGACCGGCCGGAGATCCGCGGCATGGTCCACACCGTCCGCCACCTCGTCGTGGTCGAGGAGGTTGAGGACTGATGCCCGAAGAGACGCAGAAGACGCACGTCCTCAAGGTCCACCACCTCAAGCCGGCCCCTGGCGCGAAGACCGCCAAGACCCGGGTCGGCCGCGGTGAGGGCTCGAAGGGTAAGACCGCGGGCCGCGGTACCAAGGGCACCAAGGCGCGCTACCAGGTTCCGGACCGCTTCGAGGGCGGCCAGATGCCGCTGCACATGCGGCTTCCGAAGCTCAAGGGCTTCAAGAACCGGTTCCGCGTCGAGTACCAGGTGGTCAACCTGGCCAAGCTCGCCGAGCTGTACCCGCAGGGCGGCGAGGTCACCAAGGACGACCTGGTCGCCAAGGGCGCGGTGCGCAAGAACGAGCTGGTCAAGGTGCTCGGCACCGGCGACATCGCGGTGGCGCTGAACGTCAAGGTGGACGCCTACTCGGCCTCCGCCAAGGCGAAGATCGCCGCCGCCGGCGGCTCCACCGAGGAGCTGTAGCAGGGTTCGAAGGCCCGTTTCCGGACGCCCGGAAACGGGCCTTCGCCCGTACGAGTATCGCCTTGCCGCGCACTTCGTGCGTAAGATGTCGCGAGCCGAGGCGATGCCCGGTTGTTCAGCCTTGTCCCTGAACAGACTCAAACCGTCACGCAACCGCCGGGCGCCGCACGGCCCGACGGGGTAGCGCAGGAGGAACTGTGCTCACTGCCTTTGCCCGGGCCTTCCGGACTCCGGACCTGCGCAAGAAGCTGCTCTTCACACTGGGGGTCATGTTCCTGTTCCGGCTGGGATCGCACATCCCGACGCCGGGCGTGGACACCGCCGCGATCCGCTCCTGCGTCTCCGGCGCCGGAACGACCGGCGGTCTCGGCCTGATCAACCTGTTCTCCGGCGGCGCGCTGCTGCAACTTTCGGTCTTCGCGCTCGGCATCATGCCGTACATCACCGCGTCGATCATCCTGCAGCTGCTGACTGTGGTGATCCCCCGGCTCGAGACCCTCAAGAAGGAGGGCCAGGCCGGCCAGACGAAGATCACCCAGTACACCAGGTACCTGACCGTGGGGCTGGCGATCCTGCAGTCCACCGGTCTGCTGGCCACCGCGAAGTACTCGCCGAGCAACCTGATCTCCGGCTGCACCCAGCAGATCATCTACCCCTCGGTGGACACCAAGGCCATGGTGTTCATGGTCATGGTGATGGTGGCGGGCACCTCGATCATCATGTGGCTGGGCGAGCTGATCACCGACCGGGGCATCGGCAACGGCATGTCGCTGCTGATCTTCACCTCGATCGCCTCCGGCTTCCCCGGCTCGCTGTGGGCCATCAAGGAGACCTCCAAGCTCGGCGGCGGCTGGGTGGTCTTCCTCGGCATCATCGCGATGGGCTGCATCCTGGTCGGCTTCGTGGTCTTCATCGAGCAGGGCCAGCGGCGCATCCCGGTCCAGTACGCGAAGAAGCAGGTCGGCCGGCGCATGTACGGCGGCTCCTCGACCTACATCCCGATCAAGGTGAACCAGGCCGGCGTCATCCCGGTCATCTTCGCCTCCTCGCTGCTGCAGCTGCCCGTGCTGGTCGCCCAGTTCGCCGACCCCAACGGCACGCACCACTGGTCCACCTGGGTCCGCCAGGAGCTGGGGCTGACGAACAACGGCTACTCGCTGTACTACTCGGTCGCCTACTTCCTGCTGATCCTGTTCTTCGCCTTCTTCTACGTCGCGATCACGTTTAACCCGGACGAGGTTGCGGACAATATGAAGAAGTACGGCGGCTTCATTCCGGGCATCCGCGCGGGCAAGCCGACCGCCGAATACCTGAACTACATCCTGACCCGGATCACCTGGCCCGGCGCGCTCTACCTGGCGCTGATCTCGATCATCCCGATGATCGCCCTGGCCGAGTTCCACACAGGCAGCAAGTTCCCCTTCGGCGGTACCTCGATCCTGATCATCGTGGGCGTGGGCCTGGAGACGGTCAAGCAGATCGAGAGCCAGTTGCAGCAGCACAACTACGAAGGGTTCCTGCGCTAGATGCGTATCGTGCTGGTCGGCCCCCCCGGTGCGGGAAAGGGGACCCAGGCCAAGATCATCGCCGGGAGGCTGGCCATCCCGGCGATCTCCACCGGGGACATTTTCCGCGCCAACGTCGGGGCCGGCACGCCGCTCGGCCTCGAGGCGAAGGGGTACATGGACAAGGGGCTGCTGGTCCCGGACTCCATCACGATCGGCATGGTGCGCGACCGGCTGGCCGACCCGGACGTGGCGGGCGGCTTCCTGCTCGACGGCTTCCCGCGCAACGTGGCGCAGGCCGAGGAGCTCGAGTCGATCCTGGTCGGGCTCGGCACGAAGCTCGACGTGGTGCTGGAACTGGTCGTGGACAACGACGAGGTGGTCAAGCGGATCGCCGGGCGCCGGCTGTGCCGCAACGACTCCACGCACATCTTCCACGTGGACTTCCAGCAGCCGAAGGTGCCGGGCGTGTGCGACGTGTGCGGCGGCGAGCTGTACCAGCGCGACGACGACAAGGAGGAGACGGTCCGCGAGCGGCTGGCCGTCTACGAGCGGGAGACCGCGCCGATCGTCGGCTTCTACGCGGAGCACGGCCTGCTGTCCACCATCGACGCGATGGGGTCTCTGGACGAGGTCACCGAGCGCGCGCTGGCCGCCCTGAACGACCGCTGAGCCCGAGCCCCCGAACCTGGCCACCCTCCCCGAACCCGGCAGCACTGCCGCGCTAACGAACGCCGAGCACCCGAACCATGGTTGAACTGAAGACCGAAGAGCAGTTCGCGCTGATGCGCGAGGCCGGCCTGGTGGTGGCGCGCACCCTCGAGCTGCTGCGCGGCGAGGTCAAGGACGGGGTCACCACCGCCAAGCTGGACGCGCTGGCCGAGGAGTCGATCCGCTCGCAGGACGCGGTGCCCTCGTTCAAGGGCTACGGCGGCGGGCACGGCGCCCCGGCCTTCCCCGGCGTCATCTGCGCCTCGATCAACCACGAGATCGTGCACGGCATCCCCGGCGACCAGGTGGTACGCGACGGCGACATCGTCTCCATCGACTGCGGGGCCATCTACGAGGGCTGGCACGGCGACTCGGCGATCACCGTGGCCTGCGGCGAGGTCGACCCGGCGCTGACCGAGCTGATGCGGGTCACCGAGGAGTCGATGTGGCAGGGCATCGCCGCGATCAAGGCCGGTGAGCGGCTCAACAACATCGGTCGCGCGATTCAGGGCTACGTGCGCAAGCAGGGCCTCTACGGCATCGTGGAGGGCTACGGCGGGCACGGGATCGGCTCGCAGATGCACATGGACCCGCTGGTCTTCAACCACCGCACCATGGACCGCGGCCCGCGCATGCAGGTCGGCATGGCCCTGGCGATCGAGCCGATGCTGACGCTCGGCCAGAAGCAGACCATGGAGCTGTCCGACGGCTGGACCGTGGTGACCAGGGACGGCTCGAGCGCGGCGCACTTCGAGCACACGGTGGCGATCACCGCGCAGGGCCTGTGGGTGACCACCGCCTTCGACGGCGGCAAGGCGAAGCTCACCGAGCTCGGCGTCCCGGTCCACCCGTAGCGCTCGGCACTCACGATCAAGGCCCGGCAGGCCTGATTGCCGTGGCGCTGCGCCTGTCGAATCAGGGCGCACCGCCCCGGCAAGACGATGCCACCCGCCCGTCGCACAGTCCGATTTCCCGCGCTACACTCGCGATATGTCGCAAGGTGGGGTGCCGGACCCGAACCTCCGGGCGTCGGATGCCGACCGCGAGCGGATCGTGGAGCAGCTCAGGCAGCACACGGCCGACGGCCGGCTCACCATGGACGAGTTCGAGCAGCGGATGAGCGCGGCCTACGCCGCCAAGACCTACGGGGAACTCGCCCAGCTGACCCGGGATCTGCCGGTGGACCTCGGCGCCCGCTCGCGCGGCGCCGGATTCGGCCCGCCGCCCCCGCAGGACGCGCCGCCCTGGTCCGGCTCGTGGCCGCGGACCGGCGTCAGTGATCGGCCGGGCTCCGGCAACGAGATCGTCGACGCGCTGGTCGGCGCCGCGATGACCTGGAAGACGCAGAAGATCGCGGCGCGCGAGCAGCTGCGCCAGCAGCGGTACCAGGCCCGCCTCGAGCGCCGGGCGAACGCCCCGATCGCCTCCGGCTTCGTCGGCTGGGCCGTGCTGTCCGCGCTGCTGACCGGGATCTGGTTCATGGCCGGGGTGACCAGCAGCAGCGGCTTCAGCGACTTCTGGCCGATCTGGCCGATCGGGATCCTCGGCTTCCTCACGGTGCTCAAGGCGATCAAGACCGCGACCCTGCGCCGCACCCTGACCCGCCGCTGACCCGGCGCCGCCTCAACCCCGGGCCCTGATGAGCTCGCCGGAATAGGGCGGCCGGTCGCCGCGTTCCACCTGCGGTTGCGAGCCCGAGTTCCCGTCGGCGTGCGCTCGTTCATCTGCTGATCCGCCGATTGGTGTTTTGCGCGGGCCGCGGCGTAAACTGGCTCGTCGGTCCTGCGACCGCCGCACGTAGTCGTCTACTGAAGAAGCGAGGACATGCCCAAGAAAGAAGGGGCCATCGAGATCGAGGGCACCGTCGTCGAGTCTCTGCCCAACGCCATGTTCCGGGTTGAGCTGCAGAACGGGCACAAGGTTCTCGCGCACATCAGCGGGAAGATGCGGATGCACTACATCCGGATCCTCCCTGACGACCGGGTCGTCGTCGAGCTCAGCCCGTACGACCTGACCCGCGGCCGGATCGTGTACCGGTACAAGTAACCAATATCGTCCGCGATCTCGATCGCTCGAAGGGGCCTGATATGAAGGTCAAGCCGAGCGTCAAGCCGATCTGCGACAAGTGCAAGGTGATCCGCCGTCACGGCCGGGTCATGGTGATCTGCGAGAACCTGCGGCACAAGCAGCGCCAGGGCTGATCTCGGCCCGGTGCGCGCTGTGCGTAGCAGTACTCTGGTGAGTCCACGCGCGCTTGCTCGTCGTCTGCGATGACGTCCAGCACCCGTAAGAGCGCGGCATCCCGACCCCGGGCGATGGTGTCCTACCCCGCGTAGGGCTCCGTCAACCCGGACGCCACCCCCGGCACGGAGGCCGGGGACCTTTCTGTGCAGTGCTGAACCAATCGGCACAGGACAGGAACGGTGCCGCGCCAGACCTCCGCGATTGAACTGAAGGAGCTTGCCGAGATGGCACGCCTCGTCGGAGTCGACCTCCCCCGCGAGAAGCGGCTGGAGATCGCCCTGACCTACATCTACGGCATCGGCCGTACCCGCGCGCAGGCCACCTGCGCCGGAGCCGGTGTCTCCCCGGATGTCCGGGTGAAGGACCTGTCCGAAGACGACCTGATCAAGCTGCGCGACTGGATCGACGGCAACTACAAGATCGAGGGTGACCTCCGCCGCGAGGTCGCCGCCGACATCCGCCGGAAGATGGAGATCGGCTGCTACCAGGGTCTGCGCCACCGCCGCGGACTCCCGGTGCGCGGCCAGCGCACGCACACCAACGCGCGTACCCGCAAGGGCCCGCGCCGCGCCATCGCCGGCAAGAAGAAGCCGGGCAAGAAGTAGTCCACCGCGGTCCCCCGAGACAGCGTGGACCGATCACCTCACTTGGAGTACTGCTAGATGCCTCCCAAGAGCCGACAGGCCGCGGGCGCCGCCAAGAACAAGGTGCGCCGCAAGGAGAAGAAGAACGTCGCCCACGGGCACGCGCACATCAAGAGCACGTTCAACAACACGATCGTCTCGATCACGGACCCGCAGGGCAACGTGATCTCCTGGGCCAGCTCCGGCCAGGTCGGCTTCAAGGGCTCGCGCAAGTCGACGCCCTTCGCCGCGCAGATGACCGCAGAGGCCGCCGCCCGCCGCGCCATGGAGCACGGCATGCGCAAGGTCGACGTGTTCGTCAAGGGTCCGGGCTCCGGCCGCGAGACCGCGATCCGTTCGCTGCAGCAGACCGGCCTTGAGGTCGGGTCCATCAACGATGTGACCCCGTCCCCGCACAACGGCTGCCGTCCGCCGAAGCGCCGCCGCGTCTGAGACCCAGGAGATAGAAGGAAATGGCCCGTTACATCGGACCCGACTGCAAGCGGTGCCGCCGCGAGAAGACCAAGCTCTTCCTCAAGGGCGCCAAGTGTGAGTCGGCCAAGTGCCCCATCGAGATCCGTCCCTACCCGCCGGGTGAGCACGGCCGCGGCCGGACCAAGGACAGCGAGTACCTGCTGCAGATGCGCGAGAAGCAGAAGTGCGCGCGCATCTACGGCGTCCTGGAGAAGCAGTTCCGCGGCTACTACGAGGAAGCCAACCGCAAGCAGGGCAAGACCGGCGAGAACCTGCTGCGCATCCTCGAGTCCCGGCTGGACAACGTGGTGTACCGCGCGGGCTTCGCCAAGTCCCGCGACCACGCCCGCCAGCTGGTGCGGCACGGCCACATCCTGCTCAACGGCCACAAGGCGGACATCCCGTCGATGCGGGTCAAGGAGAACGACATCGTCGAGGTCCGCAAGGACTCGCAGGAGCTGACCCCGTTCGTGGTCGCTCGCGCCGAGGCCGGCGACCGCATCGTCCCGGCGTGGCTCGAGGTCGTCCCGTCCCGCATGCGCATCCTGGTGCACTCGCTGCCGGCCCGTCAGGTGATCGACACGCAGGTCCAGGAACAGCTGATCGTCGAGCTCTACTCCAAGTAAGCCGTAGAGCACGATTGCATCATCGGGGTGTCGCTCCAGGGGTTACTCTGGAGTGGCACCCCAACGGCACGTTCCGTAGGGGCGTGCATGGAGGGCGTCAAATAGCGGGCGCCCACTATCACGGAGGTTCCATTGCTCATCGCTCAGCGTCCCACGCTGACCGAGGAAGTCGTCGACGAGTTCCGCTCCCGGTTCACCATCGAACCGCTGGAGCCCGGATTCGGTTACACCCTCGGCAACTCCCTGCGCCGCACCCTGCTCTCCTCGATCCCGGGCGCGGCCGTCACCAGCATCCGCATCGACGGCGTGCTGCACGAGTTCCAGACCATCCCGGGCGTCAAGGAGGACGTCACCGACCTGATCCTGAACATCAAGGGCCTGGTCGTCTCCTCCGAGCACGACGAGCCGGTGGTCATGTACCTGCGCAAGCAGGGCCCCGGCATCGTCACCGCCGCGGACATCGCCCCGCCGGCCGGCGTCGAGGTGCACAACCCCGAGCTGGTCCTGGCCACGCTCAACGGCAAGGGCAAGCTGGAGATGGAGCTGACGGTCGAGCGCGGCCGCGGCTACGTCTCGGCGGTGCAGAACAAGCAGGCCGGGCAGGAGATCGGCCGCATCCCGGTCGACTCGATCTACTCCCCGGTGCTGATCGTCAAGTACGAGGTGCAGGCCACCCGCGTCGAGCAGCGCACCGACTTCGACAAGCTGGTCGTCGACGTCGAGACCAAGCCGTGCCTGCGTCCGCGCGACGCGGTCGCCTCGGCCGGCAAGACCCTGGTCGAGCTGTTCGGCCTGGCCCGCGAGCTCAACGTCGAGGCCGAGGGCATCGACATGGGCCCGTCCCCGACGGACGCCGCGCTGGCCGCCGACCTGGCGCTGCCGATCGAGGAGCTGGAGCTGACCGTCCGCTCCTACAACTGCCTCAAGCGCGAGGGCATCCACACCGTGGGCGAGCTGGTCGCGCGCTCCGAGGCGGACCTGCTGGACATCCGCAACTTCGGTGCCAAGTCCATCGACGAGGTCAAGGCCAAGCTGCACACCATGGGCCTGGCCCTGAAGGACTCCCCGCCCGGATTCGACCCGTCGCTCGCCCTGGCCGAGGCCTACGGCAGCGAGGACGACGACCTCGGCTACGCCGAGACCGAGCAGTACTAGAAGGCATACGCGTCCGGGGCCCGATCCGAGGGCCCCGGGACTGCGTCGGTACCACGGTTCGCCGCTCGTGAAGAGCACGCGCAACGCAGTCGGCCGGCGCAGGAACCACAAGGAGAATGAGAAATGCCCACCCCGAAGAAGGGACCCCGCCTCGGCGGGTCCGGCTCGCACCAGAAGCACATGCTGGCGAACCTGGCCAAGTCCCTGATCGAGCACGGCGGGATCACCACGACCCAGGCGAAGGCGCGCGAGCTGCGTCCGTTCGTGGAGCCGCTGATCACCAAGGCCCGCAAGGGCGGCCTGCACAACCGCCGCCAGGTGATGGCCGCGCTGGAGATCCGCAACTCCGCGTTCTACGACGGCGGCGGCGTGATCGCCAAGCTGTTCGAGGAGCTCGGGCCGCAGTACGCGGAGCGCCCCGGCGGCTACACCCGGATCATCAAGCTCGGCCCGCGTCGCGGCGACAACGCCCCGATGGCCCGGATCGAGCTGGTCGAGGCCCGCACGGTCGCGCAGCAGGCGACCGACGAGGCCACCGCGGCCACCCGTCGCGCGGTCAAGGAGGCGCAGGCCAAGCCGGCGGCTCCGGTCGCCGACGAGATCGAGGACGCCGAGGTCGAGGACGAGACGACCGAGGACACCGAGCTCGAGGCTTCCGCGGACGACACCGAGGCCGAGGAGACCGAGGCTGCCGCCGAGGAGTCCGACGCTGAGAAGTCCGACGCCGAGAAGTCCGAGTAACCAGCAATACTGACTTCGAGTCAGCAACGGTCCCGGGGCGCTACCGACCCGGAGCCGGCCGAGCGGGCGGGAGCATCACGCTCTCGCCCGCTTCGCATTGTTTCTCCCCGCCGACCGCCTCCGGAGAGCACCGAGCAGTGACCGCCGCCACGACCCGCATCCGCTTGGACCTGTCCTACGACGGCACCGAGTTCGCCGGCTGGGCCCGGCAGCGCTCCGGGGTGCGCACGGTCCAGGGCACCGTGGAAGAGGCTCTTACCGCGGTTCTGCGCCTAGCCGAGCCCGCGCAGCTCACCGTCGCCGGCCGCACCGACGCCGGCGTGCACGCGTCGGGCCAGGTCGCTCACGTCGACCTGCCGACCGGCACGTGGAAGGTTCACGCGGACAAACTGCTCTACCGCCTGTCCGGCAAGCTGCCGATGGACGTCCGCGTCTGGCGCGTCACTGAGGCACCGACGGACTTCGACGCACGCTTCGCCGCCCTCTCTCGCCGGTATGTGTACCGCGTCGGCGACTCGCGGTACGGCGTCGAGCCCGTGCGTCGCCGCTTCGTCCTCTGGCACGCGCACCAGTTGGACGTCGACGCCATGAACACCGCCGCCGCCCTCATGCTCGGCGAGCACGACTTCGCCGCGTACTGCAAGAAGCGTGAGGGTGCGACCACCATCAGGCGTCTGCTGAACCTGCGCTGGGAACGCACCCGGCCCGACGAGGTCGAGGCCACCGTCGAGGCCGACGCCTTCTGCCACTCGATGGTCCGGGCCCTCGTCGCGGCCCTGCTCATGGTCGGCGACGGGCGCCGACCTGCCGAATTCCCCGCCGAGGTCCTGGGCAGCCTCGCCCGCCACCCCGGCGTGAACGTGGTGCCCCCGCACGGCCTGTCCCTCGAGGAAGTCCGCTACCCCGCCGATTCCGAACTCGCCGCCCGCGCGCTCGAAGCCCGCCGCATGCGCAGCCTGTGCTGACCCGAGGCCGATCCGGGTCGACCGGCTGACCTGGGCCAACGGGCACCCGTCGCCCGTTTTGGCTGGTCGTCAAGTCTCAGGTAGAATCCATTCTCGTTGTGTGTTCCGCGTTTCGCCGCCTTCTCGCGGCGCGCGCCCGGACTTCGGAAGCCGTCAGCGACGGCGCCACCGAAGAAACCGGGAGGGCACGGTGCCTGATGCCGTAGGTGTCGGTCGTGCCGCCCTACGGGACCTCATTCCAGGCATTCATCACGAGCGAAGGCGATCCCGTGTCCACGTACACCCCCAAGCCCGGCGAGGTCGAGCAGAAGTGGTACGTCATCGACGCCGCTGACGTCGTCCTCGGCCGGCTGGCCAGCCAGACCGCGGTCCTGCTGCGCGGAAAGCACAAGCCGCAGTTCGCGCCGCACGTGGACACCGGCGACTTCGTCATCATCGTCAACGCCGACAAGGTCTACCTGTCCGGGAACAAGCGCGAGGACAAGATGGCCTACCGGCACTCCGGATACCCGGGCGGTCTGCGCGCCGTCAAGTACGGCGACCTGATCGACAAGGACTCCCGCAAGGCCGTCGAGAAGGCCGTGCGCGGCATGCTGCCGAAGAACAGCCTCGGCCGTCAGATGCTCAAGAAGCTGAAGGTCTACGGCGGTCCCGAGCACCCGCACGCGGCGCAGAAGCCCGAGCCGTTCGCGCTGTCCCAGGTCGCGCAGTAACCACTGCCGCTAACAATCTTCCCGATCGAAAAAGGAGTTCGCGGCTGTGTCTGAACTGACCGCCGACGTCGAGGCCGAGGTCTTCGACGAGGACGACGCCCCCGAGAGCTACACCACCGAGTCCGCCCCGGCCTCGGCCCCCGCCCGCCAGATCTCCGCCACCGTCGCCGCGGCCGGCACCGGCCGCCGCAAGGAGGCCGTGGCCCGCGTCCGGATCATCCCCGGCTCCGGCCAGTGGAAGATCAACGGTCGCTCGCTCGACTCGTACTTCCCGAACAAGGTGCACCAGCAGGAGGTCAACGAGCCCTTCCACGTGCTGGAGCTCGACGGCCGCTACGACGTGATCGCCCGCATCGACGGCGGCGGCATCTCCGGCCAGGCCGGTGCGCTGCGCCTGGGCATCGCCCGCGCCCTGAACGAGGCCGACACCGAGACCAACCGCCCGGTGCTGAAGAAGGCCGGCTTCCTGACCCGGGACGCCCGGGTGAAGGAACGCAAGAAGGCCGGTCTCAAGAAGGCCCGCAAGGCCCCGCAGTACAGCAAGCGCTAGTCGCCACCCTGGCGCGGCTTTGCTGACGGCTTCACGTGCGACCCCGCCGTGCGCGTCTCGCGTACGGTGGGGTTGTTCGTTTTCCCGCCGGTAACTGGAATTTCCCACACGTCCATCTCTTGGGGGTTCGGACCATGGCCCGACTTTTCGGCACCGACGGCGTGCGCGGCCTCGCCAATCGCGAGCTGACCGCGGAGCTGGCGCTCGACCTGTCGATCGCCGCGGCGCACGTGCTGGCCGAACTGGGCACCTTCGCCGGGCACCGGCCGCGCGCCGTGGTCGGGCGCGACCCGCGGGCCTCCGGCGAATTCCTCGAGGCCGCGGTATCCGCCGGCCTGGCCTCGGCCGGCGTCGACGTGATCCGGGTGGGGATCCTGCCCACCCCCGCCGTCGCCCATCTCACCGAATCCCTCGGCGTAGACCTCGGCGTGATGCTCTCCGCGAGCCACAATCCGGCGCCGGACAACGGGATCAAGTTCTTCTCCCGCGGCGGCCTGAAGCTGGCCGACGAGGTGGAGGAGGCCATCGAGGCGCGGATCGGCGAACAGTGGGACCGGCCGGTGGGCGCGGGAGTGGGACGGATCACCGACCTGCCGGACGGCGAGCAGCGGTACGTCGACTACCTGCTCTCCACCGTGCCCAACCGCCTCGACGGCCTCAAGGTCGTCGTCGACGAAGCACACGGCGCCGCCTTCCGCGTTTCCCCCGAGGCGCTCCGCAGGCTCGGTGCCGAGGTCATCGAAATCGGCGTGCAGCCCGACGGCCTCAACATCAACGACGGCTGCGGAAGCACCCACCTGGACCTGCTGCGCGCGGCAGTGCTCGAACACCAGGCGGACGCCGGCATCGCGCACGACGGCGACGCGGACCGCTGCCTCGCCGTGGACGCGTCGGGCGAGGTCGTCGACGGTGATCAGATCATTGCGATACTCGCCCTCACACTGCGCGAGCACGGCGATCTGGCCAAGGACACCGTGGTCGCGACCGTGATGGCCAACCTCGGCTTCAAGATCGCCATGGAGCGCGAGGGCGTGCACGTCGTCGAGACCGCCGTCGGGGACCGATACGTGCTCGAAGCGATGCGCTCGGCCGGCCTGTCGATCGGCGGCGAGCAGTCCGGGCACGTCATTCTGCTCGACCACGCGAACACCGGTGACGGCGTGCTCACCGGCCTGCACCTGCTCGCCCGGGTCGCGGAAACCGGCAAGCCGCTCGGCGAGCTCGCGGCCGTCATGCGCCGCCTGCCGCAGGTCCTGGTCAACGTGAAGGGCGTGGACAAGTCCCGGGTCCATTCCGCCACGCAGATCAGCGCGGCCGTCAGCGCGGCAGAGGCCGAACTCGGCGAGTCGGGCCGCGTGCTCCTGCGCCCCTCCGGCACCGAGCCGATGGTCCGGGTGATGGTCGAGGCCGAGTCGCACGACCTGGCCGAATCGATCGCGCACCGGCTCGCCGGCGTCGTGCGCGAGGCGCTCTCCTAACGCGCGCCGCCGCCAAGTTCGCCGAAACATATCTCCGCGGCTGCTTCTTGTGGCAGTGTTTCCCCGGAGGGGGTCACCATGGTGGGGATGCGCGGTGTGCGCGAACGGTTCGTGGACTCGCCGACGTCGCTCGGCGCGAAGGCCAGGGCGCGGCGCTGGGAGTGGTTTCAGCAGGCCTTCCCCGACATAGCGTCGATGTCGGTGATCGACCTGGGCGGCAGGGCGGAGTCCTGGCTGCGCGCTCCGGTCCGCCCGGCGCACGTGTGCGTCGTCAACCTGGAGAAGCCGACCGGTACCGCGCCGGAGTGGATCACCGAGGAGCAGGGCGACGCCTGCGAGCTGCCCGAGCACGTGCGCAAGGGCGAGTACGACCTGGTGTTCTCCAACTCGGTGCTCGAACATGTCGGCGGCCATGAGCGGCGCCAGCGGTTCGCCGACGTGGTGCACGAACTGGCGCCGCGCCACTGGGTCCAGACCCCGTACCGCTACTTCCCGGTCGAGCCGCACTTCCTCTTCCCCGGCTTCCAGTTCCTGCCGCTCGCCGCGCGGGTGCGCCTGGTGCGCCGCTGGCCGCTGGTGCACACGCCGCCGGAGGACCGGGCTACCGCGCTGCGCGTCGCGATGTGGGTGGAGCTGCTGAGCCGCACCGAGATGGCGTACTACTTCCCGCACTCCACCGTGCGCGCGGAGCGGCTCGGCGGGCTCGCGAAATCGTTGATCGCGGTCAAGACGGCCTGAACCACCAGCCCGCCAGCCGTCGTGAGTGAGCGCGCGGCTATCGGCAGGCAGGCGCGACGCACTTGCGGTGAATCGCGAGCCGCAAGCAGGCTGGAGCCATGACGGAAAACACTGACACCGGCGCGACGATGCGCGCCATGAGCCAGGACGTCTTCGGCGGTCCGGAGGTGCTCAAGGAGGTCGAACGGCCGCGGCCGCAACCCGACACGAGCGAAATCGTCGTCCGCGTCCGCGTGGCGGGCGTCAACCCGACCGACTGGAAACACCGCGCGGGCCTCCCGTGGCTGCGCGAGCCCATCCCGGTGCTCGGCTGGGACGTCGCCGGAGTCGTCGAGCAGGTCAGTCGCGGCGTCACGCTGTTCAAGCCGGGTGACGAGGTATTCGGCATGCTGCCCTACCCGCACGGCGCGGGCGCCTATGCCGAATACGCCAAAGCCGCCGCTCGCTGCTTCACCCGCAAGCCGGCCAACATCGACTTCGTGCAGGCCGGTGCCCTGCCTCTCGCGGCGCTCACCGCGTACCAGGCACTGGTCGACACCGCAGACGTCCAGCCCGGACAACGAGTGCTGATTCACGCCGCAGCGGGCGGAGTCGGCCACCTGGCGGTGCAGATCGCGAAGGCGCGCGGCGCATACGTCATCGGCACGGCCAGCGCAGGCAAGCACGACCTGCTGCGCGAACTGGGCGCCGACGAGCTCATCGACTACCGAACGACGGACTTCACCCAAGCCGTCGACAACATCGACGTCGTCCTCGACCCCCTCGCCGGCGAGAACACGACCCGCTCGCTGGACGTCCTGCGCAAGGGCGGCACCCTGGTCGCGATCCTGCCGACCACCGACGCCGCCGCGCAGAAGGCAGCCGCCCTCGGTGTCCGCCTCGAAGGAATGCTCGTCGAGGCCGACCAGGCGGGCATGCGAGCCATCGCCCAACTCGCCGAACAGGGCCGCCTCCGCGCGCACATCGACGCGGCGTACCCACTCGCCGAGGCCGCCGAGGCCCACGCCCACGGCGAAACCGACCGCACCACCGGAAAGCTCGTCCTCATCGTGACGCCATGAAGCGTGTGCTGGTCACGGGCATGTCAGGGACCGGAAAATCCACACTGCTCGAGGAGCTTGCCGCGCGGGGATATCGAACGGTGGACACCGACTACGGCGGCTACTACGAAATCCTCGATGGAGAGCGGCTGTGGCGGCCGGAGCGGATCGAAGCACTCTTACGCGAGGCTTCGAGCGGTGACGATGGCGGCGTGCTGTTTGTGCAAGGCACCACGCGCAACCAAGGTGCGTTCTACCCGTGGTTCGACCACATCGTGCTGCTCAGCGCCCCACTCGAGGTGCTGACCGATCGGCTCACGAATCGCACCACGAACCCTTACGGCAAGGATCCCGCTGAGCTGGCTGAGACGCTCGAGTACGTTGAGACAGTGGAGCCGTTGCTGCGCGCGTCCGCCACGCTTGAGGTGGTCACGACGGTTCCCGTAACAGAAATCGCCGATGCCGTGCTGGCCCACGTGTTGTCGTAGGCCTAGTCGAGTTCTCCGCACAGGCAGGCCGGATCCAGGTGGAGGGCTTGGGCGATGGCCCCGTGATGGTCGTCGCGGTACGCGATCACGGACAGGGCGTCCGGAGCTGTACACCCAGAAGGCCACGGCCCCGATCCCGGATAGGCGGCTGAGCCGGGCGGCAGCCTCGTTGTGTCGATCCAGTGTCGTGAGATGCTGCGCGCATGATCGCGAAGTTGCAGTGTGTGGTGCTGGACTGTGCCGACGTAGCCGAGTTGTCCGGGTTCTACCAGTCGCTTCTGGGCGGCGTGGTGAACCGGCCAGATCCGCGATGGTCACTCGGCGACGGCTGGGCGACGCTCCATCTCGACGGCGGATTCGTGCTGGCGTTCCAGCGCGTGGAAGACCATCGGCCGCCGTCGTGGCCGGACCCCGCTTGTCCCCAGCAATTCCACCTGGACCTGGGCGTCGAGGATTTGGATCGTGCTCAGGAAGCTGCCCTCAAACTGGGCGCCACGCTGCTCGACGAGGGCAGCGGAAAGCGGAGTTGGCGTATTTTCGCGGATCCGGCTGGGCACCCGTTCTGCCTCGTGCGGGACTGATGGCAGCGCAGCGGCCGAGCGTCAGCGAGGGTGCGAAGCGGAGCGGGGGCGGGAGGGTGGGCCGGGAAACGGGACTCGTGCGTCGGCCCGGCCGCGGGGATGATCCGTGGCCGGGCCGATGCGTAAGTGGCGCGTGCGTCCGCTTCGATCGATCAGGCGTCGCCGGTGAGGCGGAAGGAGCGCAGCCGGTTGCCCGCGTAGGAGACGGCGGCGGCGGTCGCGATGGCTGCCAGGATCACGGCGGTGGTGGCGGTCAGGTGCGCGTCCAGTGCGCTGTCCTTCGCGATCGAGTTGGCCACGCCCAGGGCGTACTGCTCGGCGGACAGGTACTTCGCGCCGGACACCAGGTTCGTGACCAGGCCTTCCCACACGGCCACGTAGGCGAGCGCGAATGCCACGGGGTGCCTGGTGATCGTCGAGATCAGGACGAACACCGCGGTGTAGACGATCGAGCCGAGGACCGCGCCGACGCCGAGGCCGGTGGCGAACGCGCCTGCCTTGCCGGTGGCGATCACGCCGGCGACGAATTCGGGGACCGCGGCGAACAGCAGCGTGACCAGAGCGGCGATCACCGTCTTGGTGAAGATGATCGACCGGCGGGAGACCGGCGTGGCGAGCAGGTGCAGGATGGAGCTGTCGTCGATCTCCGCGCCGAGGACCGACGTGCCCACGATCAGCGCGGTGAGCGGTAGCAGGGCGCTGAATCCGACCCGTCCGAGCACCTCGGCGGGCCAGCTGGTCGAGGCGTTGTGGTCCGCCTTCAGCGCGATGGTGATGATCAGCAGCACGGCGCCGGGGATCGCCAGCAGGAAGACCCGCTTGCGGCCGAGCAGCGCACGCAGCGTGATTCCGGCGATGGTCGGGTTGAACATGCCTAGGCCCCCACGAGGTATGCGAAGACTGATTCGAGCGATTCGTCGGCCGGGATGACCTCGCGCAGCCCGATCCCCGCCTCCCGGCTGACCCCCGCGAGCTGACGGGTGAACGTGCCGTGGTCGCTCGCGTGCACCTCAAGGCCCGTGGTGGTCAGGTTCACGCCCTGCACGGCCTGGGACGAGATGAGGGCCTTGGCGAGGGCGCGGTCGTCCGTGGTGCGCACCACGAAGACGTGCGGCCGGTTGGTCATCAGGCGCCTGATGCTGCGGTAATCGCCCGAAGCCGCGAGGCGACCGGCGACCACGACCTGGACCGTGTCGGCGAGCCGTTCGACCTCTTCGAGGATGTGTGAGGAGAACAGAATCGTCTTGCCGGAGCGGCCGAGGCCGCGCAGCAGATCCATCATGTGCAGGCGCTGGCGCGGGTCCATGCCGTTGAACGGCTCGTCGAGCAGGAGGACCTGCGGTTCGTGCACGAGGGCCGCCGCGACCTTGGCGCGCTGGCGCATGCCCTTGGAGTACGTATCGATCGGGCGGTCGGCGGCTTCCATCAGCTCAACCATGGTGAGGGCGCGCTCGGCTGCAGCGGCGGGGTCCGGGAGTTTGTGGAGCTTCGCGGAGGCGATGACGAACTCGCGGGCGGTGAGGAACGCGTAGACCGAGTCGCGTTCCGGGACCAGGCCCACCGTGCGGAAGATGTCCGCGTTGCGCCAGGGGGCGACTGCGCCGATCGTGACCGTGCCCCGCGACGGCTCCAGGAAGCCGGAGATCATGTGCAGCAGGGTTGATTTTCCGGCGCCGTTGGGGCCGAGCAGGCCGGTCACGCCGGGACCGAGGGTCATGGTGATGTCGTTGACCGCGACCACGTTCCCGTACCAGCGGGTGGTGTTGCGCAGTTCGACGAGGGCTGTGTTGGTCGGGGCTGTGTTGCTCGGGGCCGTGTTGCCCGGGACTGGGATGCTCATGCGACGCCAACCTTCCGGTACCGCAGGAACAGGCCGCCGGTGGTCAGCCCGGTCAGCAGGAGCAGTTCGGCGCCGTAGAGCGGGCCGGCGCCCTTGGGGTCGGGCATGTTGGCGTCGGTCGCGTGCAGTGCCCAGATCCGGGTGCCCTCGACGAGTCGGAGCGGGTCCACCAGGCCGCCGTAGCGCGCCACCGAGTCGTAGGTGAAGTTCTCCTTGAAGGGCGGCCCGTCGTCTGACTGCTGGAGCTGGCCGGTCTGGTCGGACTGGGCGGAGGACGAGGACGGCGGGGGCGGCGGCGGACCGTCGGAGTGGGTACCTACGGACTCGAACACGTGCGAGATCGCGGTGGTGGCCAGGAACAGGATCGCGATGGCGCCGGTGGCGATCGCGCGGCGGCCGGTCGACGAGGCGATCAGCAGCGTGAGCGGCGCGAACGCGGCGCCGTAGGCGAAGGCGACCAGCAGGCCGGGCACCAGCGCCTTGGTTTGGTCCCAGACGCCGGTTCCGGATGTGCTCGACGCGACGGTGCCCAGGTACATGACGATCAGCGGCAGCGCCTCGAAGAGGAAGATCGCGGTGGCGAGGGCGAGCAGCTTGGCCAGGGGATAGTCCGAGCGGCGCAGCGGTCGGGAGAAGTAGAGCGGGAGAGTGTGGTGGCGCAGGTCGCGCGATACCAGCTCCGGCGCGGCGACCGCGACGAACACGATCAGGAACAGCGACATGCTGTACGCGTAGTGCGAGTAGGTCAGCACCGGATCGCCGCCGACCGAGGCGACCTTGTAGATCGAGATCGCAGCCGGCAGCAGCATCGCGGCGAAGCCGCCCAGCGGAATGATCCGGGCGCGGGCGCCGCGGCCGAACCCGAACGCCGCGCGCAGGCTGAACCAGTACAGCGAGCGCAGGATGTGGCCGCGGCCGAGGCGCGGGCCGGTGTACGGCTTGTAGCCGATGTCGTGGATGACGCTGTCTGTGGTCATGGCTGGCGTGGTCACGGCTGGGGCTCCGCTGCGGGGACGAGGGCGGGCGCGGGCGGGGTGGCGAAGAGCTCTTCGACGTGGTGGCGCCGGTGCTCCATCCGGTTCAGCGGCAGGCCGAGATCGGCGATCGCGTCGCGCACGAGGTCGAAGACGGCGTCGTCGCGCACCGGGACGAGCAGGGCGCGGTTCTCCGTGCGCACGGTCAGGCCGAGGGAGGCCAGGTGCGCGGCGAGCGCGTCGGCGCCTTCCTCCACCTCGACGGCGAGCCAGGGCACGTTCTGCGTCATCGAGGAGAGCGTCGCGGCGCGCAGCAGCCTGCCGCCCTCGATCGCCACCAGCTGGTCGCAGATCCGCTCGATCTCGCTGAGCAGGTGCGAGGCCACCATGACCGCGATGCCGAACTCGGTGCCGATGCGGTGGATCAGCGCCAGCATCGCGTCGCGGCCGGCCGGGTCGAGCCCGTTGGTCGGCTCGTCGAGAAGCAGCAGCCCGGGGTCGCCGACGAGGGCTTGGGCCAGCTTCACGCGCTGCTTCATGCCGGTGGAGAAGGTGCCGATCTGCCGGTAGCGCTCCTCGTGCAGGCCGACATGGCGCAGTGCTTCCGCGGCCTGCTCCTTCGCGGCGGTCGCCGGCAGCCCGCTCATCCGGCCCAGGTGGGTGACGAACTCGGTCGCCGTCACGTCCGGGGGCAGGCAGTCGTGCTCCGGCATGTAGCCGACCCGGGCGCGGATCAGCTCCCCGTCGGTGCGGGAGTCGTGGCCGAGCACCCGCGCGGTCCCGTCGGTCGGCGCCAGCAGGCCGAGCAGGATCTTGATGAGGGTGGACTTGCCGGCTCCGTTCGCCCCGACCAGGCCGGTGATGCCGGGTTCGACGGCCAGCGTGAGCCCGGTCAGCGCGGTCACGCCGCCCGGGTAGCGTTTGCCGAGGTCTCGCGTCTCGATGACTGACACGCGGACACCGTAGTGCGTAGCCGGGTCGGACGGCGTCAGTTTCGGGACTGGTTCCCCGCCTCCGCCTGCGGGATGACCGTCCCTTACCGGGAGTAGGGGTTTCTCCGGAGAGCGGCCCGGTAGGGTGGCTGGCATGTGCGGAATCGTGGGTTACGTGGGTGGGAAGCCGGCGCTCGACGTCGTCTTGGAAGGTCTGCGGCGGCTTGAGTACCGCGGCTACGACTCCGCGGGCGTCGCCGTGCTGCACGGCGGCGCGCTGGAGGGGCGCAAGAAGGCCGGGAAGCTGGCCAACTTGGAGAAGGAGCTGTCCGAGCGGCCGCTGCCCGCGGCGACCGTGGGGCTAGGGCACACGCGTTGGGCGACGCACGGCGGCCCCACCGACGGCAACGCGCATCCGCACTTCGACACGGCTAACCGGGTCGCGGTCGTGCACAACGGGATCATCGAGAACTACGCGGTGCTGCGGGCCGAGCTGACCGCGGCCGGCGTGGAGCTGCGCAGCGAGACCGACACAGAGGTCGTCGCGCATCTGCTCGCGGCGGAGTTCGAGCCGAGCGGTCGTGACCTGGCCGAGGCGATGCGCCGTGTGTGCCGCAGGCTGCACGGGGCGTTCACGCTCGTGGCCGTGCACGCGGACGTGCCCGACGTGGTGGTCGGCGCGCGGCTGAACTCGCCGCTGGTCGTGGGCGTCGGGGACGGCGAGGCGTTCCTGTGCAGCGACGTGGCCGGCTTCATCGGGCACACCCGCGAGGCGATCGAGCTCGGCCAGGCGCAGGTGGTGGAGGTGCGCCGGAGCGGGGCGAGGGTCACCGACTTCGACGGCGCGGAAGTGGAAGCGCGCCACTTCCACGTGGACTGGGACGTGAAGGCCGCGGAGAAGAGCGGCTACCCGTACTTCATGCTCAAGGAGATCGACGAGCAGCCCCAGGCGGTGGCGGACACGCTGCTCGGCCGGGTCTCAGCGAGCGGCAAGCTCGTGCTCGACGAGATGCGGATGAGCGAGGAAGAGCTGCGCAGCGTCGACAAGATCGTGGTGATCGCTGCGGGCACCGCGTTCCACGCCGGGCTGATCGCCAAGTACGCGGTCGAGCACTGGACCCGGATCCCGGTCGAGGTCGAGCTGGCCTCCGAGTTCCGGTACCGGGACCCGATCCTGACCCGGGACACGCTGGTGATCGCGATCTCGCAGAGCGGCGAGACCGCGGACACGTTGATGGCGCTGCGGCACGCCCGCGACCAGCACGCGCGGGTGCTCGCGATCTGCAACACGAACGGCGCGACCATTCCGCGCGAATCGGACGCGGTCGTGTACACGCACGGCGGGCCGGAGATCGCGGTCGCGTCGACGAAGGCTTTCCTCACCCAGCTGATCGCCTGTTACCTGGTGGGTCTCTACCTGGCGCAGGTGCGCGGGGAGAAGTACGAGGACGAGATCAAGGCGCTGCTCGCACAGCTGGCTTCGGCCCCGGCGAAGGTCGCCGAGACGCTCGAGCGCATGGAGCCGGTTCGTGAGCTCGGTCGGGCGCTGAAGGACGAGGGCCGCGTGCTGTTCCTCGGCCGCCATGTCGGCTTCCCGGTGGCGCTGGAGGGCGCGCTGAAGCTCAAGGAGCTGGCCTACGTGCACGCCGAGGGTTTCGCCGCCGGTGAGCTCAAGCACGGGCCGATCGCGCTGATCGAGCAGGACCTGCCGGTCGTGGTCGTGGTGCCGCCGCCCTCCCGGCCGCTGCTGCACGACAAGATCGTCTCGAACATCCAGGAGATCCGGGCCCGCGGCGCGAAGACGATCGTGATCGCGCAGGACGGCGATGACGCGGTGGAGCCGTACGCGGACACGCTGATCCGCGTGCCGGAGCTGCCCACGCTGCTGCAGCCGCTGGTGGCCACCGTGCCGCTGCAGGTCTTCGCCTGCGCGCTGGCCGACGCCAAGGGCCTGGACGTGGACCAGCCGCGCAACCTGGCCAAGTCGGTGACAGTGGAGTGACGGCCGAAGTGGCGGCCGCGGTGACCGCCGGGGCGGCGGCGTGATCGTCGGCATCGGCATCGACGTGGTCGACGTCGCGCGCTTCGAGGCGACGCTTGAGCGCACCCCGGGCATGGCCGAGCGGCTGTTCACCGCAGGCGAGCGGCACCTGAAGATCGCCTCCCTCGCTGCCAGGTTCGCGGCGAAGGAGGCGTTGGCGAAGGCGCTCGGCGCCCCGGGCAACATGCACTGGCAAGACGCCGAGGTCATCAGCGAGGCCACCGGAAGGCCGCTGCTCGTGGTGCGCGGGACGGTGGCGGCTCGCGCGGCGGAACTGGGTGTGGTGAACCTGCATCTGTCGCTCAGTCACGATGCGGGAATCGCGTCCGCGGTGGTCGTCGCGGAGCGCTGACGGGCCGCAGAACCGCATAGAGTCGGTGCATGCGCCGTGCGTATCACGTTGAAGCGATCAGGCATGCCGAAGCCGACCTCATGGCACAGCTACCGCAGGGTGCGTTGATGCAGCGCGCCGCGGCCGGCCTGGCGACAGCGGCCGTGCGGATTCTGCGCGAGGGCGGGGGCGTCTACGGCGCACGGGTCGCGCTGCTGGTCGGCGTTGGGGACAACGGCGGCGACGCGCTGTACGCGGGGGCGAGGCTGGCGCGTCGCGGCGCGAAGGTCGCGGCGGTGTTGGCCGACGAGACGCGCGCACACGCGGGCGGACTCGCGGCGCTGCGAGAGGCCGGGGGCCGCGTCGATTACGCGGAAAAGCTCGAAGACGCCGATCTGATCATTGACGGCATGTTAGGGATCGGCGGGAAGGGCGGGCTGCGCGGACGGGCCGCCGAGCTGGCCGAGGCGGCGCAAGCCTCGGGCGCGCCGGTTCTCGCGGTGGACCTGCCGAGCGGAGTCGATGCCGACAGTGGACAGGTCTCGGGCGTGTGCGTGAACGCGGACGTCACGGTGACGTTCGGCGCGTACAAGCCGGGATTGCTGATCGATCCGGCGGCCGCGCGGGCCGGAGTGGTGGAGTTCGTCGATATCGGGCTGACCGCCTTGCCCGAGCCTGCGGCCGTGGAAGCGTTGCAGGCCGCGGACGTTGCGCAGCTGCTGCCGCGGCCGCGACGTGACGCGGACAAGTACGCGCGTGGCGTGGTCGGTGTCGCCTGCGGGTCGGTCGAGTATCCGGGGGCCGGGATGCTCGCGGTCGGCGGTGCGTTGCGGGCCGGAGTGGGAGCCGTGCGGTACTCAGGTCCGCGTGCGGTAGGGGAAGAGGTGCTGCGGCGCTGGCCCGAGCTCCTGATTGAGAAGGAGCTGCCGGGAGATGCGGGCCGCGTGCAGGCATGGGTGTGTGGCAGCGGATTCCCGGTCGGGGACGACTTCGCGGCGGAGCGGACCAAGCAGGTCGTAGCGAGTGGGCTGCCCGCGGTGCTCGACGCGGGGGCACTCGGATATCTGGGCGAGGGGGAGCTGGGGGAGCGGATCGTGCTCACGCCGCACGCTGGTGAGGCGGCGCGACTGCTCGGTGTGGAGCGCGCGGACGTGGAGGCGCGGCGGCTGGATTTCGTGCGCCGACTTGCCGACGAGCGCGGCGCGACAGTGCTGCTGAAGGGCTCGACGACGCTGGTCGCGGAGCCGGGCGGCGGGACGGTGCGGGCGAATCCGACGGGCACGGCGGCGCTGGCGACGGCCGGCAGCGGGGACGTGCTGGCCGGGCTGATCGGCGGACTGCTCGCGGCCGGGCTGCGGCCGCTGGACGCCGCGAGCGTCGGCGCGTACCTGCACGGCCTCGCCGGAAGAATCGCGCACGGCAAGGGGCCGATCGCCGCCGGTGACCTGCTCGCCGCCCTGCCGCGGGCCTGGCACAATCTCCAGTGATGAGCACCGGTGAGCAGGCGCGTTTGGAAGCCAGGATCGATCTCGCCGCGGTCCGCTCCAACGTCCGCCGGATGCGTGAGGTAGCCGGTCCGGCGCAGGTAATGGCCGTGGTGAAGGCCGACGCCTATGGGCACGGTATGGTGCCGTGCGCACGGGCCGCGGTAGAGGCCGGGGCGACGTGGCTCGGCACCGCATTGCCCGAGGAGGCGCTGGCGCTGCGCGCGGCCGGGCTGAGCGTGCCGATCCTGACATGGCTGCACGCACCCGGCGACCCCTTCCGCGAGCTGATCGCGGCCGACGTCGACGTCTCGGTCTCGGGGCTGTGGGCGCTGGACGAGGTCACCGAGGCGGTGCGCGCGGGCAGCCGACCCGCGCGGATCCAGCTCAAGGCGGACACCGGGCTCGGCCGCAACGGCGCGCAGCCGCACGACTGGCCGCTGCTGGTCGAGGAGGCGGTCAAGGCGCAGGAGGACGGCCTCGTCACCGTCACCGGGCTCTGGTCGCACTTCGCATGCGCCGACGAACCGAGGCATCCCTCCGTCGCCGCCCAGCTGACTGCCTATCGGGAAGCGCTGCAGATCGCCGAGCGCGCGGGACTGCGCCCCGAGGTGCGGCACATCGCGAACTCGCCGGCCGCGCTGCTGCTGCCGGAGAGCCACTACGACCTGGTACGCAGTGGCCTGGCCACCTACGGCGTCTCCCCGGCCCCGGACGAGGGCAGCGCCGCCGACTTCGGGCTGCGCCCGGCGATGACGCTGGTGGGGCGGCTCGCCCTGGTCAAGCAGGTCGAAGCGGGCCACGGTGTCTCGTACGGCCACACCTACCACACGACGCAGCGCACCCGGCTGGGGCTGGTGCCGGCCGGTTACGCGGACGGCATTCCGCGGGCGGCGTCCAGCTGCGGGCAGGTGTGGATCGACGGAGTGCGGCACACGATCGCCGGCCGCGTCGCCATGGACCAGTTCGTCGTCGACCTGGGCGACCAGGAGGCCGGCGTCGGCGACGAGGTCGTGCTGTTCGGCCCCGGTGATCGCGGCGAACCGACCGCGCAGGACTGGGCCGAGAGAACCGGGACAATTGCGTACGAAATCGTCACACGCATCGGTCCGCGCGTTCCTCGCGTCTATCTCAACGCCTCTGCTGTGTTGTAGCTGTGTTGTAAACGCTCCTAGCCAGGCATGAACGCCTACTGGAGGGTAACAACTGAGTAGAGGAGCGGTGCAGGGACAGCGGAGAGGTACGGGACCGGTGGCTGATGGTGCGTCAGGTGGTGCGCAGGGCAAAGTCCAGCGCGGCTTCCCACGCGGCGCGGGCATAGTGGGCGCGGTATTCGGCGTCGCGGCGGCGGGTACGGCCGTGGGTATCGCGGTCGAGCGGTACACGATCGGCCGTGCTGTTCGGCGGATGGCGCATATCCACGACCCCGGCGAGGCGTACGGCACGTTGCGTGGCGTACCGCAGACGGTGATGGCCGCGGACGGTACCGAGCTGTACGTCGAGGTGGACGACCCGTTCGGCTGGCCGCGCAGCGTGGACTGGCAGCGGGCCGGCCGCTCATCGAGCCGGCAGCAGCGCCAGGCTCGGGCGCAGGAGCGGCCGACGCTGGTGTTCACGCACGGTTTCTGCCTGCACCAGGACTGCTGGCACTACCAGCGCTCCGAGTTCTCCGGCGAGTACCGGATGGTGTTCTGGGACCAGCGCGGGCACGGCCGCTCCGACTCGCTCAAGCCTCGCTCGGAGCTGTCCATCAACGTCACCGGCGAGGACCTGTACGCGGTCATCGAGGCCACCTGTCCGACCGGTCCGATCATCCTCGTCGGTCACTCGATGGGTGGAATGACGATGATGGCGCTGGCCGAGTCGCATCCGGAGCTGTTCGGCGACCGGGTCGTCGGCGCGGCGCTGATGGCCACCTCCGCCGGCGAGTTCAAAGACCTCGAGTTCGGCCTGCCGCGGGCGGCCGCGAAGCTGTTCCACACCGCGGCGCCGAGCCTGTTCGAGCTGCTGACCAGGCAGCGCGCGCTGGTGGAGCGGGGCCGGCGGGCCGGCGGCGACCTCGGGCTGGTGCTGGCGAAGCGTTACGCCTTCGGCTCCGACGCGCCCGAATCAGCAGTGCGATTCGTGCTGGAGCTGATCCAGTCGACACCCATCGATGTCATCGCCCGGTTCTTCACCGTGCTGCGGGAGCACGACAAGGCAGACGTGCTGCCGGTGTTCGACCGGGTGCCGGCGCTGGTGCTCGCGGCCGACAAGGA
>NZ_DASRGV010000294.1:0-3008 GCF_035650855.1 Actinocrinis sp.
CGGCCCGACAACTCGTCGGCGCCCGGCGCCTCCAGCTTCCGGTACGACACACCGGTCGCCAGGATCACGCTGTGCGCCGCGATCTGCGACCCGTCCGCGAACCGTACGAGCCGGGCCGCCCCGCTGCTCTCCAGACCGGTCACCTCACGGGCGGTGAGGATCTCGGCGCCGAACTTCGCCGCCTGCCGACGGGCCCGGTCGGTGAGCTGGGCGCCCGAGACACCGTCCGGGAAGCCCAGGTAGTTCTCGATCCGCGAGCTCTGCCCGGCCTGCCCGCCGGTCGCCGACCGCTCCACGAGGACGGTCCGCAGGCCCTCCGAGGCCCCGTACACCGCCGCGCCAAGACCGGCCGGCCCGCCGCCGATGACGACCAGGTCGTAGAAGTCGGCCGTGGGTGTCGTCGCCAGCCCCACGTGCGCGGCCAGTTCGGGCACCTCCGGCTCGACGAGCGCCGTACCGTCCGCCGTGATCACCACCGGCAGCCGCTGCCCGTCCTGCCCGGCCGCCGCGAGCAGCCGCTGCCCCTCGGGCTCCTCGGTGGAGTACCAGCGGTACGGCACCTGGTTGCGGGCCAGGAACTCCCGTACGTCCGACGAGCGCGCCGACCACCGGTGACCGACGACCTTGGTGCTCGGCACCGGCCGGAAGTCACTGCGCCGCCACGCCTCCAGCAGGTCGTCGAGCACCGGGTAGAGCTTCTCCTCCGGCGGGTCCCACGGCTTGAGGAGGTAGTGGTCGAGGTCGACGACGTTGATCGCGTCGATCGCCGCGTTCGAGTCCGCGTACGCGGTCAGCAGCACACGCCGGGCGCCCGGATAGAGGTCCAGTGCCTGTTCGAGGAACTCGATGCCGTTCATCTGCGGCATCCGGTAGTCGGCCAGGATCACCGCGACCAGATCACCGCGCAGCTTCAGCTCCCGCAGCGCCTCCAGCGCGGACTCGCCGGACTCCGCGCGCACGATCCGGTACGACCCGCCGTAGCGCCGTCGCAGGTCACGGGCGACGGCCCGGGACACCCCGGGATCGTCGTCCACGGTCATGATGACGGTCCGCGCAGCGTCCGCGGCCTGTGCCATACGTCCCCCACCCTACGGTTGCGGTCATGACTTCGTCGTGCGCTGTGCCGAGTCGCCTGGGCTCAGGTCGACGCGGTCCACACCGCTCCTGCAAGCCCAAACCACGCCTGTCTGGTGAGCTCAGGACGGTTGTGTACTGAACAGTTGGAAACCTAGGCAGTTCTGTACTGAGTTGTCAAGTACGGCGAGCGAGCCTTACCTTCTATGTATGGCGAGACCACGAAGCTTCGACCGCGACCACGTCCTGCATGCCGCCGAGCGGCAGTTCCGCACCTCGGGCTACAACGGCACGAGCGTCGACGACATCAGCGCCGCCACCGGTTTGGGCCGCGGCAGCCTCTATGCCGCCTTCGACGACAAGCACGGCGTGCTGCTGCAGGCGATGACCGAGTACTTCGCCCGGCTGGAGCAGTTGCCGAAGGTACTCGCCGGACCGGACGAGGGCGCCCTGGAACGACTGCACGCGTACTTGCTCCGCGCCGCCGTCAACGGGGTGCCACTCGCCGCCGACGTCCCCCCCGCCCCCGACCGGGCGGCGGCGGCCTGCTTCGGCGCCAAGATGGCCCTGGAGGTCGGCGCCTCCGACCCCGAGGTGAAACGCCTGGCCAACGACTGCTCCTCCGTGGTCGTGACAGCGGTGGCCGAGTGCGTGCGAGCGGCGCAGCGCAACGGCGACATCGACCCCGACGCCGATCCCGACGACCTTGCGCACCTTCTGTGGACCATCATCCGCGGGATCGATGTCGCAGGCGCGTGCGGCCACAGCCCCGCCCGCCTGACCTCGATCGCGGAGAGCGCGTTCGCCTTGCTGCCCCGCCCGCGCCACCACTGAGAAGGGCACAGCCGGCCTCGTTGCACCGGCATCTGAAGCGGTCGGCCCACTTCGACGCCGCGGAGACACGGCCCGAAGGTCTACGCGCCGCCGGGCGGTCGTCTGGGCGGTTGGCAAAGAACTCCGCCCGCATCCAGTCGAGTTGCTCCACCGCATGCGCGGTGTCGCAGGCTTGAACTGCACCGCCCTTGTAGCAGCGGCACGACGGTTGGCGCTGAGAAGGATCATGGCCCGGTGTAGGTGGCGCGCGTGGTGCTCGAACCAAGGCCGATCGGCGTGCTGTCGACGGTCTTTGACGCACAGGTAGTAGACCCGCTCGCCGGGAGGGTCTTGCCCCACATTCGGCATCCGCACAGAGCGCAGCGAAGATGCGATCGCAACGGATAAGCGCTCTGTGTCGCATCCCGGAATTGGGGCTTCGGGCGGCTGAGCCGCGCTGGGTGCGGGTCGCGGCTGCGGTACGCCCCAGCTATGCCACCGGGACCACGGCCGGATCAACCTCCGACCCTCTCAGTCAGGCCATCACTTCGCTCCGATCGGACCATGACCGAAGCGACGGCGATCAGCCTCGCCCGCCCCCGGCGAGGAGCGAACTACCTGATATGGCACCTCCTGAATGAAGCGTCTAAGCGGCAAGCCGGTACTGGTTAGTGAAATCCCGCACGGCCTCGCCGTCGTCGGTGGAGATCGTCAGTTCGAAGATGCGGTGTTCCTCCAGCGCGCCGACATCCTGGTTGCACGTCAAGATTCCGGCATCTACCCCGCCAGTCAGGCATAGACGCAGTTCCTCGACGGGGCGGCGAGTGCGGCGGGTGAGGCGCACCAGGCTCGTCGTCACCCGCGCGTCACGGCCGCCCGCAGCCCGAAACTGCTCGGCGATTGTGGATGCGACAGCCAGGAAGCGCATCTCTCCGCGGCACGCGCGTTCTTCGGCGGCAGATTGCTTGTCCAGGTGCAAGACGTCAATTGGATCCAGTTCGGTAGCCAGGGACCTGACCCACGCGGTACCGCCCCGCCGGTACTCCTCGATTACGCCGAGGGCGAGTAGGAACGGGTAGACCTCTTCCATCGTCTTCGGCTCGGCGATGCCCAGGGTGCTG
>NZ_DASRGV010000295.1:0-2196 GCF_035650855.1 Actinocrinis sp.
CCCGGACGGTGAGCGGCGCGAGATCCTCTACACCCGCGAAGGCGGATCCGGACCCGAGGCTGACTTGCAGGACGTGCTCGCCGCGCCGGTGGTCTTCCTCGGCGTCTCGCTGCCTGAGGACGGTTGGCACGCCCCGAACGAGCGTGTGGACGTGGCGAACCTGCTCAAGGGCGCTGAGGCCGCGGCTTACCTATGGGAAGATCTCGCCGGGAACAAGTGATTACGCAGCGTCGTTGCAGACGTGGGGTACCGCTTGGTACCCGCCCAAGGGAGGGAAACGAGCGATGGCCGACCACCGCGACGCGGCGACCGGACCGCTCGGACGGCTGGCCCTGGCGCGCGGCGCCGTGGACCGCACCGCTGAACTTCGCCTCGACGAGCTGGCCCTCGCCGCCGCCTGGTCGAATCCGGACACCCGGGTCCTGGTGGTCAGCGAGGGCCGGGCGTTCGTGCTCGACGAGCCGGACCCGGTCCTGCCCGGCGCGACCAGGCCGCGGCTGGTGACGCTGCCCTCGTACGACGCGCCGGAAGGCGACCGGTACCTGCTCGGCCGGGACGAGAGCGGCTACACCTACTTCGCCGTTCCGGCCGAGACGCTGCCCGGCCGCATGGACGGCGACGCGCGCCCAGCGTCGCTGCGCGAGGTCGGCGTGCAGCTCTCGGATCGCGACGCCGGCCTGCTCACCCACGCGATCGCGCTTGAGCACTGGCACCGCAGCCACCGCTACTGCTCGCGCTGCGGCCATCCGACCGAGGTCGCCGCGGCCGGGCACATCCGCCGCTGCGCGAACTGCGGCACCGAGCATTACCCGCGCACGGACCCGGCCGTGATCATGGCGGTCACCGACCCCGACGAGCGGCTGCTGCTCGGCCGCGGTTCGGCCTGGGACCAGCGGCGCTTCTCGGTGCTGGCCGGCTTCGTCGAGCCGGGGGAGTCGCTGGAGCAGGCGGTCGCCCGCGAGGTGGCCGAGGAGGCCGGGCTGACCGTGACCTCGGTGACCTACCTGGGCAGCCAGCCGTGGCCGTTCCCGTGCAGCCTGATGCTCGGCTTCACGGCGACCGTGGACGACCCGGAGCGGGTGCGCGCGGACGGCGAGGAAGTGCTGGAAGTGCGCTGGTTCACCCGCGAGGAGCTTGCCGAGGCCGCGGCGTCCGGTGAGATCGTGCTCTCCGGCCAGATCTCTATCGCGCGCTCGCTGATCGAGCACTGGTTCGGCGGTCCGATCGCCGAGGCGGCTCGCTGAGCAAGGCTCGCTCAGGAGGCTCTTCGAGCAGGCCTGAGCCGAAACCGGGCTCAGCGCTGAGGCGTCAGCCGGCGGCCGGTGCGTGTCTCGAAGAAGTGCACCGAGTCCAGTGAAAGTTCCAAGCCGACCGCGGAGCCCGGGCGCGGCGTGGCATGCGGCTCGCATCGCACGACGATCGTCTTGCGGCCCTCGCCGACACCGGTCGAGCAGTGCGCGTACGCGACGTAGCCGAGGTTCTCAACGGCCTCGACATGCGCGTACAGGCCGCTGCCCGGTGACGTGATCTGGACCGTGTCCGGGCGGAACCCGACGGTCACCTCAGGCACCTGCAACTCGGCCGTGGTCTTGCGGTCCAGCGGCAACTCGATCACGTTCACATCGCCGAGCACCGCCCAGTCGTACTCGACCCGCGCCTTGATCAGGTTCATCGGCGGCGAACCGACGAACGCACCGACGTACGCGTTGAGCGGGTTCTCGTACAGGGCGCGCGGCGTATCGCACTGCAGGAGCACGCCGTCCTTCATCACCGCGATGCGGTCGCCCATCGTCATGGCTTCGATCTGATCGTGCGTCACGTAGATCGTGGTGGCCTCAAGCCGCCGCTGCATGTTCACGATCTGAGTACGTACGTCCGTGCGCAGCTTTGCGTCGAGGGCGCCGAGCGGCTCGTCCATCAGGAAGACCTTGGGTTCACGCATCATGGCGCGGCCCATCGCGACCCGTTGCTGCTCACCGCCGGAAAGCGTGCGCGGCATCCGGTCCAGCGTCGGGGTCAGGTCGAGCTGGGCGGCCATCCGGCGCACCCTTCGCGCGACCGCCGAGTGCGGCGCGCCGGTCAGCGACAGCCGGAAGCCGAGGTTCTCGGCGACCGTCATCTGTGGATACAGCGCGTAATTCTGGAACACCATCGCGATGTCGCGATCCTTTGGCGGCACATCGTTGACGACGTCGC
>NZ_DASRGV010000296.1:0-2605 GCF_035650855.1 Actinocrinis sp.
CAACCCTGCCGTCGACCTGGTCAACGTCCTCGCCGCGCGGCGAGCGGTGTCGGTGGCGCGGCTGGGGCGGTTGACCCCTGCCGACACCGGCGAGATGGCGCGCGCCTGCCTGGCGGCGACCGACGTTCCGGAGTCGGTGAAGGCGTTGCTCGCGGAGAGCGCCGACGGCGTGCCCTTCTTCGTCGAGGAGCTACTTGCCGGAGCCGTCCAGGCAGGCGCGCTGGTGGACGACGGTGTGGGCTGGTCGGTATCCGGGCACCTCGAGCCGCAGGTGCCCCGCACCGTTGCCGACAGCGTCGCGCACCGGCTCGCGTCGCTGGGCGACGCCGCGCGCATTCTGGTCACGGCCGCCGTGCTCGGCAGGCGCTTCGACTGGACGTTGCTGTGCGACCTGACCGGTGAGTCGGCCGAAGTCGTCCTGGACGCGCTGCGGGCCGGGACCGACGCGCAACTGCTCGTCGCCGATCCGACCCGATTGGGGGCGGTGCAGTTCCGGCACGCGCTGACCCGCGACGCCGTGCTACGGCGGCTGTTGCCGGCGCAATTGTCGGAACTCGCCCAGCGGGCGTTGGACGCGATCGCGGGAGCACACCCGGATCTGCCCGGGGAGTGGTGTGACCTGGCTGCGCGGCTCGCTGAGCGCGCCGGCGACCGCCGGGCAACCGGGCTGCTCATCGAGTCCGGCCGCAGGTCTCTTGCCCGTGGCGCGCTGACCAGCGCGGAGGACGCCTTCGTACAGGCCCGGCAGGTGGCCGACGATCCCGCGTCCGAGGCGGACGCGATGGACGCGCTATGCGAAGGGCTCGCCCTGGCGGGCAAGGTTGATCCGGCGCTCGAGCTCGGAGAGGTACTCATCAACGCGTTGCATGCCCTCAGCGCGCCACCGCGGCGGGTCGGCGCGGTCCACGCGCGCCTGGCCGGGGTTGCCGCTGCGGCAACCCGGTGGGATGTGGCCGAACGGCACCTCACCCTCGCGAGCGCACTTGCCGAAGAAGCGGGCGATCCGGACCTGCCCGCACAGGCGGATGTGATCGCCGCGCAGATCGCGTACGGGCGCGGCGATCTCGAACAAGCCGGCGCGCTGGCCCGATCTGTGCTGTCCGACGCCGAGCGGCTCGGTCTGCCCGAGCTGGTCTGTGAAGCCCTGCTGATGATCGGTCATTGCGCCCGCACGACCGGCGTCGCCCGTGCCGAGCAGGCCTACCTCAAGGCGGGCAGCGTGGCTGCGCGCCACGGGCTGGAGCTGCTGCGGGTCCGGGCGTTGTTCGAGGTGGGGACGATCGATTTCATGACGATGCGCCCACCGGATCATCTGAACCAGGCGCGGGAGCTGGCGGCGTCGGCGGGTGCGCTCGCGACCGTGGCTCAGATCGACATGCACCTGGGCGCCTGGTTCTGCTATCACTTCGACAACGAGCAGGCGATCGCCGCATGTGGACGAGCGAGCGAAACCGGACGAAGGCTGCACCTGCACGGACTGCTCGGCATCAGCCTGATCGGTGAGGCCGCCGCACACGGCCGCCTCGGCCGCCGCGACCGCATGCAGCCGCTCGTCGACGAGGCGATGGCGGTCGCCGGAGACGACGTCGCCGTCGCCGGGCTCATGTGGGGACTGTGCCGGGCAGAGCTCTCGCTCATCGACGAGAACCGTCGGCGCGCACTGCGCGAACTGGACACCATGATGGACCTGCTCCGCACGAACCCCGCCAGCCCGCCGATGCCGCCGCGCGGCCTGTGGGCGCTCGTCTGCGCGGTTGAGGACCGCGACGGCGAAGCCGCGTGCGCCGAGGTCCGGGCGTCCGGGGCCGCGGCCCAATCGTTGACTCATGGGTTCGTGCACTACGCCGAGGCGGTGTCGGCCGGCCGGGCCGGCCGCCACGAGGCTGCGTGGACGTCCTTCGTGGCCGGTGACGAGGCGCTGGAGAACCTGACCTGGTACCGCCACTTCTCCCACCGGCTGGTCGCCGAGGCCGCCATCGCCGACGGCTGGGGCGAGCCGGCTGCCTGGCTGGGGCCAGCGCTCGCCCAGTTCGAGGAGCACGGACAGCACAAGCTGGTCGCAGCCTGCCGATCGTTGCTGGGTAAGGCCGGTGCACCGATGCCACGGCGCCGCGCGAGCTCCGGCGTCCCGCTGGTTCTGCGGGAGCGCGGCGTCACCGGGCGCGAGGCCGAGGTGCTCGCGCTGCTCGGCGAGGGGCTGAGCAACAAGGAGATCGCTAGTCGCCTGTTCCTGTCGCCGCGCACCGTCGAGCGGCACATCGCCAACCTGACCGCGAAGACCGACCTGCGCACGCGCACGGAGCTTGTCGCATTCGCCGCCCGCACCGGCGGGGGATAAGTGGGGGCACCCGGCGCTTGACTGTCGGGTCACCCCCATGTGCTGACGTCGTCGCCCGACAAGAGTCCTCCAGGCAACCCCAACCAGGAGGACGTCATGACGACATCGACCGAAGTCCGGATCGCGTACGACCGAGTAGGCGATGGTGGGCCGGCGCTGCTGATGCTGCCGGGCTGGTGCGGCGACCGCACCTGCTACCAGGATCTGCTTCCGCTGACCGGCCGGCATCGCACCTCCGTCGCGCTGGACTGGCGGGGGCACGGCGGC
>NZ_DASRGV010000297.1:0-10783 GCF_035650855.1 Actinocrinis sp.
GACCGCCCCGAAGCACACCTGACGATCATCGGCGACGGATCGGAGCGTGCCATGCTCGAATCCGCCGCCGCCGATCTGGTGGCCGCAGGCAGGGTGGAGTTCCGAGGCCGGCTCGGACAGCCGGAGATCGCGCGCTGCCTGCGCTCCTGCGCGGTGGTGGTCGTACCGTCGCTGTGGCCGGAGGTGTTCGGCCGAGTCGCCCTCGAAGCCATGCAGACCGGACGGGCTGTAGTGGCCTCGCGCACCGGTGGGCTGCCGGAACTGGTGGACGAGCGAAACGGCCGACTGGTCGAGCCCGGAGACGTCGACGGCCTGGAGCGTGCGCTCTCGGAGCTGCTGGGCGACCGCGCGCTGCTCGAACGGCTAGGGGCGGAATCGGCGCGACGCGCCAAGGGCTTCGCCATGGACGCAGTACTCGACGAACACGAGGCTCACTACGCCGCGATCTTGGCAGGGTCGCACTGATGATGGCTGTCCGGACCGTGGCCATCGTCGCGCCGCACTACCCGCCCAGGATCGGCGGCGTGGAGCGATACGCCGCCCAAATCGCGAGCGCGCTCACGCACGAACCCGACCTGAAGCCGGTGGTGCTCACGACCGGTGAGACCAAGTTCCGCACCCGTGTATCAGTGCAGGACGGCGTGCAGATCGTCCGGCTTGGCAGCTGGCTTCGGCTATCGAACACCCCACTGAGCCCACTGTGGCCGTTCCAGGTGCGCCGCTGGTTGCGCAAACTGGGCGCGGATGTCGTGAACGCGCATGCGCCGGTGCCCGGCCTCGGCGATATCGCGGTCGCGGTGTCAGGGAAACGACCCGCAGTGCTGACCTATCACTCCGGAACGATGCACAAAGGCGGCGCGGACACCGGCCTCGCGGACTGGCTCATCGGCCGCTACGAACGCCACATCCTGCCGCGCGTCTTCGACCGTGCCGACGTACTGGTGCCCGTCTCACCAGTCGCGCTGGCCGCCGGACGCTCCGGTGCGATCCAAATCACGCCGGGCGTCGACGTGGACCGGTTCACGCCAGGACCGCCCGCCTCGCAACGCCCCCGAGACCTCATATACGTCGGCCGAATCGACCGGACCTCGGCGTGGAAGGGCATCGACGTCCTCATCAGGGCGCTGGCAGGGCTGAGCGATTTGCCTGACGTCAGGCTCAAGCTGGTGGGCGACGGAGACGCGTTGCCCGACCACCTCGAACTGGCCGCATCGCTCGGCGTGGCCGACCGCGTCGAGAGCCTCGGTTCGCTCGACGGCGCGGACCTCGTCGAGGCAGTGCAGTCGGCGGCCGTGCTCGTGCTGCCCTCGCTGACTGACGCGGAGGCCTTCGGCATGGTGCTGCTGGAGGCGATGGCCTGCGCGACGCCGGTAGTGGCCTCGTCCGTCGGAGGCCCGGCGTTCGTGCTGGAGAACGGAGAATCCGGGCTGCTCGTGCCGCCGGGCGATCCCGCGGCGCTGGAGAAGGCGTGCCGCAGCCTGCTTGAGGACACGGAGCTGGCCGATCGGATGGGTGCGTCCGGACGGCGTCGCGTCGAAGAGCAGTTCGCGTGGCCGGCGCTGACGCGCCGTTATGCGGGTTTGTTCAGGACGCTGACGGTCTAGGGCTCGCCCGGGGTGCGCCTACTGCTTGCTGTTGCACCCGCAGGACGCGATCGCCGTCTTGAGCGCGTTGAACGCCGGACGCAGCTTGCCGCCCCCGTCACGCAGGCCGTAGAGGAGCCCCGCCTTCGGGAAGTCCTCGTCGGAGAACCAGAAATCCGCGCCCACGTGGCCGTTCAGCGCGACGGTCTGCACGAGGTCCGTCGCGTATGCGGCCTGGAGCGCGAGCGGATCGGTCACCTGGGCGTTGAGCGCCTCGCTGACCTGCGCGCCGCTCTCCGTCAGCCAGATCGAGACGTCGGGCGTCCCGTACTTCTGCAGTACCGCCACCAGGTTGTCCCGCGAGCTGGAGATCAACTGGAAGTTCGCGGCGACGCTGGGGAGCGTCGGCAGCGAGTACGGGTGGTATCCGACGGCGTTGACGTACTTGGTGCCGCCCAACGCGGCCACGGCGGTGAGGAAGTCGAAGGGCGAGACGTAGTTAATGCTCGGCTGGGTGGGGACCGCGGCCAGTCCGCCCAGCACGATGAAGGCGTGGGAATCCGCCTTGCGCAGCGCCGTGGAGGTCGCGGCGAGCAGCTTCTCGTAGGCCGCCGGGTCCGGCTTCGGCAGCCAGACCGGGATGTTGGGCTCGTTCCAGATCTCCCAGGTGTGCAGGCCTCGCGGTGCGTAACGGGCGGAGGCGACGGCGGCGAAGTGCGCGTAGGCGGAGTCGCTGGCCGGCGGGCAGTTGACCTGCGTCTGGCAGGACTTGGTGCGCGCCCAGAACGGCGGATCGTCCAGGATGGGCAGGATCTTCAGGCCGCGCTTGTTCGCCGCGGTCACCACGCGGTCGACGCTCTGCCAGTCGTACTGGTTCGGGCCGGACGGCTGGACCAGGTCCCACGGCAGGTCGGTGCGGACCCACTTCGCGCCCAGCGCCACCGCGTCATCCAGGCTCTTGCCGAGCGCCTTGTCAGACTCGCTGAGCAGCGCGGCGCCGTAGGCGACCCCGAAGCTCAGCAGGTGCGGCCCGGAACTCGTCGGGGTCGGCGAACTCTTCGGCGCGGCGCTCGCCCCGCCGGCGTGGACCGCGGCCGCGCTCTTCGCGGGCGGTTCCGCATGGACGGCGACCACGGTCGCCGTCGCCGCCACGGCGAGGCTTGTGGCGACGACGATCCAGTGTGATCGCCGGCCTGCTCGTGTGGGCATGGCGGCAGACTATATGACTGGACCACGCCGCTATGCGCCGCGTTCAGCGGGGTTACGGCGCCGCGTTGGCCCAGTGCACGAAGTAGGCGCCGACCCAGCCGCCGAGCACGGCGAGCACGGCGATGATCGGGATCGCCGCGTACAGCCTCGTCTTGGCCAGCAGCTTCGCCGCCGGAATCAGCAGCGGGAAGCAGGGGAGCAGGAAGCGGGGCTTGGAGGTGAAGGCGCCAGAACTGAGCAGCGTGAACACCACAGTCGCCGCCGACCAGGCACTGAGCTGCCAGGCGATGGTGCGGTCGCGTACCAGCAGGATCGTGGAGACCAGCAGCGGAGCCAGGATCGCGATCGAGATCAGCAGCACGGTCCGGTACGCGCTGCCGATCTGCGAGAAGGTCAGCTGCTGGACGACCACCTTGACCGTCTGGCGGCCGAAGTCGAAGGAGGAGCGCCAGCCGGGCGCCTCCTGCGAGATGAACCAGGCGTTCAAGTGGTGCAGGCGCAACCCGAGGAACGCCCAGTAGCCCACGATGCCCAGCGGAGAAAGCACGATCGCCGCGTAGGGCCGCCAACCGTCCCGGCGCCGGATGATCGCGATCAGCGCCGCCGCGACGACGACCGCGATGACGAGCACCACGGTCGAGCGGGTAAGCCCCGCCAGGATCGTCAGCGCGGAGGCAGTCAGCCAGCGATGCCTGATCAACGCGATCAGCGCGAACACGCTGAGTGCGGTGAACAAGGACTCCGTGTACACCATCGACTCGAGGTACGCGGTCGGGGCGGCGGCCCACAGCGCCACGACGAGCAAAGCCGCGCGGTCGGAGATGTAGCCGCGCAGCACGCGGTAGATGCCGACCGAGGCGACGAGTGCGGCGACCGTCGAGACCAGAATCCCCGAAGCCAGTGTGGATCCGCCGAGCGGGAACGCCACCAGCTTGACCAGGTACGGGAAGAGCGGGAAGAAGGCGATGCGCATCTCCTGCGGCACGCCGTTCGGCGAGTAGAGCAGGTGCGTCTCGTATCCGTACCGGCTGATCTGCCGGTAGGCGATGCCGTCCCAGCGGCCCAGGGCCGCGACCGGGTCCGCCGACGCGTGCAGCAGGATGGCGAAGACGGCCGCGAGCAGCACCGCGTGCGCCGCCACGTAGACTGCGATCGGCGGCCAGACGCGTTCGCGCAAACGGTCCCGCAGGGGGAGGGGAGCGGCGCGTCTCGCGCGCGCGGCGTCCGGCCGCGGCACGAGATCCGGGGTTATTGCGCTCAAGGCTCTGCTTCCTGCCGCGAAAACGGAGGTACCCGGGCATCCTAGTTGCGGTGGGCACCGGTGCGGCGCCGGTCTCCGCGCGGACGAGACGCCGGGCGCGGCCGCGGCGGGACGGCCTGCGTGGCCGAGTGCCGATTTGGCCTCGGGCAGGGCACTCCGGCATACTGTTTCAGTTGCTCGGCGAGGGTTGCCCTTTCGCCGGGCGCCCGGAGTGAAGTACCAGCCACTCGCGAAGTCTCGCCAGAAGGCGTGCCAGCTGCGCGGTGGACCTCCAGGGCCCGCGCTCATCAGCAATGGTGGCCGGCAGGGTTGTGCCCTGCTGCCGCGCCCTCGTGTGCGGTAGCAGCGCGACACGCCCGACCGCGTGGGTCGGAGAAAACCGGACAGACGGCTCCGAACAGAGGCATCCCCGCCCCCGCGGGGAGGTCGAAGCGGTTTACGAAGAGAAGGAATTCGAAGCAGCCATGGCGGGACAGAAGATCCGCATCAGGCTCAAGGCCTACGACCACGAGGTCATCGACTCCTCGGCGCGCAAGATCGTCGAGACGGTGAGCCGCACTGGTGCGCAGGTCGCGGGCCCGGTGCCGCTGCCGACCGAGAAGAACGTGTACTGCGTCATCCGCTCGCCGCACAAGTACAAGGACTCGCGCGAGCACTTCGAGATGCGCACCCACAAGCGGCTCATCGACATCCTCGACCCGACCCCCAAGACCGTCGACTCGCTCATGCGGCTCGACCTGCCGGCCGGCGTCGACATCGAGATCAAGCTCTAAGGAACCTGCCGATCATGAGTAAGCAGATCAAGGGCCTCCTGGGCGAGAAGCTCGGCATGACGCAGGTCTGGGACGCGGACAACCGGGTGGTCCCGGTGACCGTCGTCAAGGCCGGGCCCTGCGTCGTGACCCAGGTGCGCGACACCGAGAAGGACGGCTACGCCGCGGTCCAGATCGCCTTCGGCGAGATCGACCCGCGCAAGGTGAACAAGCCGCGCAAGGGCCACTTCGACAAGGCCGGCGTCACCCCGCGCCGCCACCTGGTCGAGCTGCGCACGGACGACGCCGCCGACTACGCGCTCGGCCAGGAGCTCACCACCGAGGTGTTCGAGGTCGGTCAGCGCATCGACGTCGTGGGCACCTCGAAGGGTAAGGGCACCGCGGGTGTCATGAAGCGGCACAACTTCCGTGGCCTGGGTTCCTCGCACGGTACCCAGCGCAAGCACCGCTCCCCGGGTTCGATCGGCGCCTGCGCCACCCCGGGCCGCGTTTTCAAGGGCGTGCGGATGGCCGGCCGGATGGGCAACGCGCGGGTGACCGTGCAGAACCTGACCGTGCACGCCATCGACGCCGAGAAGGGCCTGCTGCTGATCAAGGGCGCCATCCCGGGCCCCAACGGCGGCGTCGTGCTCGTGAAGACGGCTGCTAAGGGCTGATAAGAGATGACGACTACTCTGACTGTCGATCTCCCCGCGGAGATCTTCGACGTCCCGGCGAACGTGCCGCTGATCCACCAGGTCGTGGTGGCCCAGCTGGCCGCGGCGCGTCAGGGCACGCACAAGACCAAGACCCGTGGCGAGGTCTCCGGCGGCGGCAAGAAGCCGTACCGGCAGAAGGGCACCGGCCGCGCCCGCCAGGGCTCGACCCGCGCGCCGCAGTTCGCCGGCGGTGGCGTCGTGCACGGTCCGGTCCCGCGCGACTACTCGCAGCGCACCCCGAAGAAGATGAAGGCCGCCGCCCTGCGCGGTGCCCTCTCCGACCGGGCGCGCAACGGCCGGCTGCACGTGATCGACGCGTTCGACGTGGCCGAGAAGCCGCACACCAAGACCGCGCTCGGCGCCATCCGGGAGCTGACCGACCGCAAGCACGTGCTCGTCGTGCTCGGCCGCGAGGAGCTCAACGCCTGGAAGTCGCTGCGCAACCTGCCCGAGGTGCACCTGCTGCACGCCGACCAGCTCAACACGTACGACGTGCTGATCAGCGACGACGTGGTGTTCACCAAGGCCGGATACGACGCGTTCGTGGCCGGCCCGGCGAAGAAGACCGACGCCGCGGAAGGAGACGAGGCCTGATGCCCGCGTACGACCGCTACAACGCCGCGCGCGACCTGCTGATCCGCCCGGTTGTCTCGGAGAAGAGCTACGCGCTGCTCGACGAGAACAAGTACACGTTCATCGTGCAGAAGGACGCCAACAAGACGGAGATCCGCCAGGCCGTCGAGCTGCTCTTCGACGTCGAGGTCACGGGCGTCAACACGATCAACCGCAAGGGCAAGCGCAAGCGCACCCGCGCCGGTTGGGGCAAGCGCCCCGACACCCGTCGCGCCATCGTCTCGGTCGATCCGAATCCGAGGGACGCGAGCAAGAAGAGCCGGATCGACATCTTCGGAGGCCCGGTCTCCTAAGGGGATCGGACACCGAGGACACGCAGAGGAATCTGAGAAGCCATGGGCATCCGCAAGTACAAGCCGACGACCCCCGGTCGCCGCGGCGCCAGCGTTGCCGACTTCGCCGAGATCACCCGGGACTTCCCCGAGAAGTCCCTGGTGCGCCCGCTGCACTCGAAGGGCGGCCGTAACGCGCAGGGGCGCGTGACGGTCCGTCACCAGGGTGGCGGCCACAAGCGCGCTTACCGCGTCATCGACTTCCGTCGGGACGACAAGGACGGCGTGCCGGCGAAGGTCGCGCACATCGAGTACGACCCGAACCGCACCGCGCGCATCGCGCTGCTGCACTACGCCGACGGCGAGAAGCGCTACATCATCGCGCCGTCCCGGCTGAAGCAGGGCGACCGGGTCGAGGCCGGCCCCGACGCCGACATCAAGCCGGGTAACAACCTGCCGCTGCGCAACATCCCGACCGGTACGACCATCCACGCCATCGAGCTGCGGCCCGGCGGCGGCGCGAAGATCGCCCGCTCGGCCGGAGCCAGCGTGCAGCTGGTGGCCAAGGACGGCCCCTACGCGCAGCTGCGCATGCCGTCCGGCGAGATCCGCAACGTCGACGCGCGCTGCCGCGCCACCGTCGGCGAGGTCGGCAACGCCGAGCAGAGCAACATCAACTGGGGCAAGGCCGGCCGCATGCGGTGGAAGGGCAAGCGCCCGACCGTCCGCGGTGTGGCGATGAACCCGATCGACCACCCGCACGGCGGTGGCGAGGGCAAGACCTCCGGTGGCCGCCACCCGGTCTCGCCCTGGGGCCAGAAGGAAGGGCGCACCCGCCAGCCGGGCAAGCCCAGCGACAAGCTCATCGTCCGCCGTCGCAAGACGAACAAGAAGCGCTAGGAGGAGGTCTAGATGCCGCGCAGTCTCAAGAAGGGTCCCTTCGTGGACGACCACCTGCAGAAGAAGGTGGACGTTCAGAACGAGAAGGGCACCCACAACGTCATCAAGACGTGGTCCCGGCGCTCCATGATCGTCCCGGACATGCTGGGCCACACGATCGCCGTGCACGACGGCCGCAAGCACGTCCCGGTGTTCGTCACCGAGTCGATGGTCGGCCACAAGCTCGGCGAGTTCGCCCCGACCCGCACCTTCAAGGGTCACGTGAAGGAAGATCGGAGGTCCCGCCGTGGCTGAGAACAAGGCCAAGGACCTGCCCGAGAACCAGGCACTGGCCCAGGCCCGGCACGTCCCGATGACCCCGATGAAGGTCCGTCGCGTGGTCAACGAGGTGCGCGGGCTGCCGGTGGACAAGGCGCTGGACTACCTGAAGTTCGCGCCCTGGGCCGCCGCCGGTCCCGTGGCCAAGTGCGTCGCGTCGGCTGCCGCCAACGCGCGCCACAACAAGAACCTGTTCGGCGACCTCTACATCGCCGCGGCCTACGTCGACGAGGGCCCCACCCTCAAGCGGTTCCAGCCGCGCGCGCAGGGCCGGGCTTACCGGATCCGCAAGCGCAGCAGCCACATCACGGTCGTGGTCGAGGAGTTCGTCCCGGCGAACGCCGGCGGCAAGAAGGGCAGGACCCGGTAATGGGCCAGAAAGTCAACCCGCACGGGTTCCGCCTCGGCATCACCACCGACTTCAAGTCGCGCTGGTACGCCGACAAGCTGTACAAGGCGTACGTCAAGGAAGACGTCGCGATCCGCAAGCTGATGACCACCGGCATGGAGCGCGCCGGCATCTCGAAGGTGGAGATCGAGCGCACCCGTGACCGCGTGCGCGTCGACATCCACACCGCGCGTCCGGGCATCGTGATCGGCCGCCGCGGCGCGGAGGCCGAGCGGATCCGCGGCGAGCTGGAGAAGCTGACCGGCAAGCAGGTGCAGCTGAACATCCTCGAGGTCAAGAACCCCGAGATCGACGCGCAGCTGGTCGCCCAGGGCGTGGCCGAGCAGCTCTCCAGCCGTGTCGCGTTCCGTCGCGCCATGCGCAAGGCGATCCAGTCGACCATGAAGGCTGGCGCCAAGGGCATCAAGGTGCAGGTCTCCGGCCGTCTCGGCGGCGCGGAGATGAGCCGGTCCGAGCAGTACCGCGAGGGCCGCGTTCCGCTGCACACGCTGCGCGCGAACATCGACTACGGCTTCTACGAGGCCCGCACCACCTTCGGCCGGATCGGCGTGAAGGTGTGGATCTACAAGGGCGACGTCGCCAACCTGCGTGCCGCTCGCGAGGCCGAGGCCGCCGCGCAGCGCCAGGGTCGTCCGGCCGGCGGCCGCGACGAGCGGCGTGGCGGCGACCGTCCCCGCGGCGGGCGTCCCGGCGGCCGCGGCGAGCGTCCGGCCCGCGGCGGCGAGCGTCGTCCGACCGAGGCCCCTGTCACCGCGCCGACCGAGGCTCCGGCCGAGGCGGTAGCGGCAGTTGAAGCTCCGAAGGAGGGCTGACCCATGCTGATCCCTCGCAGGGTCAAGCACCGCAAGCAGCACCACCCGTCCCGCTCCGGCGCGTCCAAGGGCGGCAACGAGCTGGCGTTCGGCGAGTACGGCATCCAGGCCCTGACGCCTGCGTACGTGACCAACCGCCAGATCGAGTCCGCGCGTATCGCGATCAACCGGCACATCCGCCGTGGCGGCAAGGTCTGGATCAACATCTACCCGGACCGCCCGCTGACCAAGAAGCCCGCCGAGACCCGGATGGGTTCCGGCAAGGGCTCCCCGGAGTGGTGGGTGGCCAACGTGAAGCCGGGCCGCGTCCTGTTCGAGCTGTCCTTCCCGAACGAGAAGGTCGCCCGTGAGGCGCTGCTGCGGGCCACGCACAAGCTGCCGCTGAAGTGCCGCATCATCAAGCGCGAGGCAGGCGAGGTCTGATGGCGATCGGGACGAAGACGCACGAGCTGCGCGAGCTGAACGACGAGGCGCTCGCCGGCAAGCTGCGCGAGGCCAAGGAGGAGCTGTTCAACCTCCGCTTCCAGCAGGCCACCGGCCAGCTGGAGAACCACGGCCGGATGAAGGCCGTCAAGGCCGACATCGCGCGGATCTACACGATCCAGCGCGAGCGGGAGCTCGGTATCACGGACGGTGCCGAATGAGCGACGAGGTAACGAACGTGGAGAGCGCCGAGGAGCGCAACCGCCGCAAGGTCCGCGAGGGCCTGGTGGTCAGCGACAAGATGGACAAGACCGTCGTGGTGGCGGTCGAGGACCGCGTCAAGCACGCGCTGTACGGCAAGGTCATGCGCCGTACCAGCAAGCTGAAGGCGCACGACGAGCAGAACGCCTGTGGTATCGGCGACCGGGTCCTGCTGATGGAGACCCGTCCGCTGTCCGCGACCAAGCGCTGGCGCGTGGTCGAGATCCTCGAGAAGGCGAAGTAAGCAACCCGCACATCTCTGCGAAGAGACAGGGCGCTTGCGAGACGGCCGGCCCGCGGCGCAGATTTTCGCGGCGGTGAAGCGAAGCTTCTCTCCCGCCGCGGAAATCTACAGCCGCACCAAGGCCGGGCGGCTCGCAATAGCCAGATCCAACACTGTCAGGAGTAGAACGTGATTCAGCAGGAATCGCGGCTGCGGGTCGCCGACAACACCGGTGCTAAGGAAATCCTCTGCATCCGGGTTCTCGGTGGATCCAGCCGCCGCTACGCCGGGATCGGCGACGTCATCGTCGCCACCGTCAAGGACGCGCTTCCGGGCGCCGGCGTCAAGAAGGGCGACGTCGTCAAGGCGGTCGTCGTGCGCACCGTCAAGGAGCGCCGCCGGCCGGACGGCTCGTACATCCGCTTCGACGAGAACGCGGCCGTCCTGATCAAGGACGGCGGTGACCCGCGCGGCACCCGCATCTTCGGCCCGGTGGGCCGCGAGCTGCGCGACAAGCGGTACATGCGCATCATCTCGCTCGCCCCGGAGGTGCTGTAGCCATGGCGCACAAGATGAACATCCGCAAGGGCGACCTGGTCCAGGTCATCACGGGCAAGGACAAGGGCCTGCAGGGCAAGGTCGTCCAGGCCTTCCCGGCGACCCAGAAGGTCATCGTCGAGGGCGTGAACCGGGTCAAGAAGCACGAGAAGGTCGGCCAGACCTCCCGCGGCGCCAAGACCGGCGGCATCGTCACCGTCGAGGCCCCGATCCACGTCAGCAACGTGATGCTGGTGGTGGAGCACGAGGGCAAGAAGGTCGTCACCCGGGTCGGCTACCGGCGCGAGGAGCAGGAGCGCCGCCTGCCCGACGGCACCACGAAGACGGTCACGCGGTCCGTTCGGTACTCGAAGAAGACCGGTGAGGAGATCTGATGACTGCTGTCGACGAGACCCCCACCAAGGTCGCGCCCCGGCTCAAGGAGCGCTACCGCGCCGAGATCATCGGCGA
>NZ_DASRGV010000298.1:0-25563 GCF_035650855.1 Actinocrinis sp.
CGGTATCCCAGTCCATACCGACCTCCGCCTACGCGACGGCGAGACGATCAACGTCGGCAACATCCCGCTGCGCGTTATCCACTTGGTCGGCCACACGCCGGGTTCCATCGCCCTGCTCTACGACGACCCGAAGGGTCATCCGCACCTGTTCACCGGGGACTGCCTGTTCCCGGGCGGGGTCGGCAATACGCAGAAGGATCCGGAGCGGTTCGCATCGCTCTACCGCGACGTCGTGGAGAAGATCTTCAACGTCCTGCCCGACGAGACCTGGGTGTACCCGGGACACGGCAAGGACACGACGCTGGGCACGGAGCGGCCGCATTTGGAGGAGTGGCGGCAGCGCGGTTGGTAGGTTACGCGCGTGGCGACTGAGCGTGGGGCGGGCGGCGGAAGCGGCGGCGGGACGGGGCCGAGCAGGAAACAACAGGTACTGACGGCGGGCGCGCTGGGGGCCGCGGCGGGCGCGGCGCTGGCCGGGCATCGCGGCCTTCGCGCGGGCGTTCTGGGCGCTGCTGCGGGGGCGTTGGGCCTGGGCGCCGCAGAGGCCGTCTCGCGCGCGCGGCAGCAGCCCGGTCAGATCCCCGAGCTCTGGTCGCGCATCCTGGCCAGCGGCGCGATGACCGCTCCAGCGGCGTGGGCCGCCGGCCGGGCGACCGGAGCCGGGCCGGTGACCGTGGGCACGGTGAGCGGCGCGGCGGCGGGAGCACTCGGGCTGCGGCCGCAGAAGGTGGCGCTGGGGCCGGTGCTCGGGGCCGCGGTCGGCGGCGCGTTCGCGCTGCGGCGGCGGGCGGCGGCGCCCGCCGTGGTCGCGACGACGACTGTGGTGTCGTTCCGGGTGCTTTCGGCCCTGCTGTTCCGCGACCCCCAGATCAGCATGCTGGCAGAGCGCGTTCACGCTGAGGACTTGCCGTTCGTCGTGCCGCTGGAGTCGCGGAACCGGTACGTCGGCACCGGGTACGTCAGAGAGCTGGCTGACGTGCTCGGCGGGACGTACACCGCCGACGCCCCGGACGTCGGGATTGTCGCATCACTCGACGCGTTAGCCGGGCCCGAGTTCGATCCGGCGCTCGTCGATCCACGGGTGCGCGAGTTCTACGAGCACACCACGCGCTTCATGCTCGACATCGTGCCCGAGTGGCGGCTGTGGGTCCGGCCCGGCTACCTGCTGTACCGCAACCTGCTGGCGCGTCCGCTGGGGCAGGCGAGCGTGCCGATGAACCAGCGTGAGACGCAGCGTGGTATCCGCAGCCGTATCGACACCATCTCCGCGCCCGACGAGGACGTGATCGCGGTACGCGGCTGGATCCGGTCCTTCGCGGACACCGACGAGCCGATCTACATCGGCATCTACACGACGTACCGCCACGAGGACCGTGGGTACGTCAGCGTCGGCTTCCCTCTCCCGCAGGCCAGCTTCACGGCGACGCTCGCACCGAGGGCGCGGCCAGGCGGTGGTCTGATCTTGAGCAGCCGCAGCGAACTTAAGCACCCGGGGCACTACCTCACGTACATCGACGCCGAGAGCCGGGAACTCACGACGGCGGCGGTTCAAGGCTTCGCCGAGGAGCTGGACGTGTACGTCGAGGACGGCGAGTTGCGCGCGGAGCACGCGTTCTGGGTCTTCGGCCTTCCCTTCATGGTTCTGCACTACCGGATGCGCAAGAAGCCGGGACAGCGCGAGACACAGCCGCCGCCGACGGAAGGCTGAGGCGCTGTCAGTGCCCCCGGCCCCCGACCGGGCACCTGCCTGACACCCATTCGGATCACCCTGCGCGCAGGGCTTATACGCACCGTGTTACGACGGTTTGTGTAGCCAATCCGCGCGTCGGGCGCGGCCCGATTCGGAGAGCAGGCGGTGAAACGTGCAGCAGCTTCCCATGGCCTCCATCAACTTCAGCCAGGGCGTGACCGACGCGTGGAGCGCGGTGGCCAGATTCATCCCGAAGTTCGTCGGCTTCCTCGTCATCCTGGCGATCGGCTGGTTCATCTCCCGGCTGCTCGCGCGGGCGCTGGACGCGGTGCTGCGCAAGGTCGGCTTCGAGCGGATGGCCGAGCGCGGCGGGATCAGCCGGGCGCTGGCGAACAGCAAGTACGACACCACCGGGCTGGTCTGCAAGGTGGTCTACTACGCGCTGCTGCTCGTCACGCTGCAGCTGGCGATCGGGGTGTTCGGCACGAACCCGGTCAGCACCATGATCAACGGCGTGGTGGCCTGGCTGCCGCGCGGCCTGGTCGCGATCGCGATCGTGGTGGTCGCCGCGTTCATCGCGCGGGCGGTGCGTGACCTGGTCGGCAGCGCGCTCTCCAGTCTCTCCTACGGGAATGTGCTGGCGACGCTCGCGTCCGTGTTCATCCTGGGCATCGGCATCATCGCGGCGCTCGGGCAGGCGGGGATCGCGACCACGATCACCGGGCCGATACTGGTGGCGGTGCTCGCGGCGATCGTCGGCGTGGTGGTGGTCGGCGTCGGCGGCGGCCTGGTGATGCCGATGCGGCAGCGCTGGGAGCGGATGCTGGACAGCGCCGAGCGCGACGCGCGCACCGCGGCTGGCGGGATCAGCGCGTACCAGCAGGGCCGGTCCGATGCGATGTCCGGGCGGGCTGGGATGACGGCGCCCACGCCCACGCCGGCGATGCCGGGCGGCACCGGGCAGATGGGCAGCGGCGGACAGATGGGAAGCGGCGGAATGGGGCAGAGCGGACCCGGGATGACGCCGGGGTCGCCCGATAACCCGCCGATGGGCTGAACTACGCGGAGATGTGGCGTGAGCGCTGCCGATCAGGCAGCGCTCACGCTGTGTTCAACTGACGCTGTGCTCAACTAGCCCTGTGTTCAACTAACACCGTACTCACGCATGAAGTGGCATATGGCTGTCAGGCGCAGGGTCGCGAAGTCGTACCCTTCGTGCGCCAACCAGCCCATCTCGTGCAGAGCATCGGTGAACCCGAGTACGTAGTCGGACAGCGCCTCACGCAGCGAGCGATGCCCGTGAACGACATCGCGCACTGCGGCGGCGTGCTGGTCGACCGCGGCGACGAGCCACGGCTCGAACGCCAGCTCCGGGAGGCGGCGGCCGAACTGTTCGAAGATCGCGGCGAGCGGGGGCGTGCCGGGATAAGTACTGTCGGTCACGGCGCGATCACTCCTCCTCGATCTTGCAAACAGGTAGCGAGTAACAATACATGTAGCTCGAATGGGCGAATCTATTCGAGTTGTCTCACGGCAGCGTCCACGTCTCGTCGGCGGCCCCCGGCGTGCAGGTGTAGATCTGCAGCTGGTCGGTGTTGTTGGTCGTGCTCGCGTAGAGGCACAGGCCCGAGCCGGTGTTCACGAGCTGGCCCGCCGAGTTGGCGACCCACTGTTGCGCTGCCGTGCCGTTGCAGGTATAGAGCTGGATCTTCGTGCCCGGCGTCGTGGCGCCGCCGATCACGTCCATGCACTTGTTGAAGACCTGCAGCGTGTGGTCGGGTACCACGGTCCAGTTCTGCGCGCCGGTTCCGTTGCACGTGTAGAGCTGGATGTGCGTGCCGTTGGAGGTGCCGGAGCTGGCGTCGTCCACGCACTTGCCCGCGATCCCCGAGGTGATCGGTCCGACCGGCTCGGTGACGAACGAGGTCGCGGTCCCGTCGTAGGACGGAGGCGCCGAGGTCGACGCGGCCGCCCACGACGTGTTCGCGGACGATCCGAGCGAGTAGTTCAGCGTCGCTCCGGAGGCAATCGCGGTCTTGGGCAGATAGGCGTTGTTCCAAGCGGCGCCGTCGTACGTGAGGCTCTGCACGTAAGGCGATCCGTCGGCCGCGGCGGGTGCGTTGATGGTGATCTGGTTCGCCGCGCCCGGATTCACGATCGCCTGCGTGAACAGCGGGCTGCCGAGCGCGAGGTCTGCGGTACCGGGGGTCTCCGGGTACATGCCGAGCGCCGACCATACGTACCAAGAGCTCATCTCGCCGAGATCGTCGTTTCCGGCGAGGCCGCCGGCGGCGTTCGTCCAGAGCTGGTCCTGGATCTGGCGAACGTCGCGCTGCGTCTTGTAGGCCTGGCCGACGTAGTCGTACTCCCACGGCAGTTCGAAGCTTGGCTCGTTGCCCATGTTGGCTTGGAAGCCGGCCAGGCTGAGCAGTCCCGAGTAGCCGGACAGCACGTGGTCGAGGTAGCCGGCCAGCGCCGAGTTACCGCCCTCGGCCGAGGCGAGCCCGGCGAGATTGAACGGGATCATGCCGGTGTAGATGAGCGAGTCGCCCTCGGCGAAGTCGTTGGTGTTGGTGCCGCCGGTGATCGGGTCGGCCACGAACCCGGTCATCCAGCGGCCGTTGGAGTGCCGGGGCTGGAGGTACCCGCTGGACGGGTTGTAGATGTTGCGCCAGTTCTGCGCGCGGTTCTGGAATCTGGCCTGATCGGCCGTGTCGCCCAGCGCTCCGGCGAACGCGGAGAGGGCGAAGTCCGCCGAGTCGTACTCCAGCTGCGTGGAGACGGTGGCGTATTCGTGGCAGCAGCCGTAGATGCTGTCGGTCGGCAGGTAGCCGAAGGTGTCGAGATATCCGTTGCCCGGCCGGTCGTTGTTCGTCGTCGTGGCCTGACTCACCATCGCGGAGAGCGCGCTCGCCGTGTCGAAGTTCCTGGCGCCGAAGGCGTAGTAGTCGGCGAGCACGATCGCGCCGGGATCGCCGACCATGATGTACGTCTCGCCGTTGTCCATGGCCCACTTGGGCAGAGTGCCGCCCTGCTTGTAATCGTTGACCATGGACTGCGCCATGTCGCTCGCGGCGGCCGGGTTGATCAGGGCCGTGAGTTGTGCCTGGCTGCGGTAGATGTCCCAGCCGGAGTAGTTCGCATACTGCGCGTGGCCGGACGCGACCGTGTGCACGGCTTGGTCGAAGCCCAGGTACGAGCCGTCCGCGTCGCTGAAGATGTTCGGGTGCAGCGACGCGTGATAGAGCGCGCTGTAGAACACGGTCTGCTGGTCCGGGGTTCCGCCGGCGATCTGGATCTTGCCCAGCTGCGTGTCCCACGCCGCATACGCGGCCGCCTGCACCGTGGCGAAGCTGGTCGACGCGGGGATTTCGGCGTCCCGGTTGGCCTGCGCCTCGCTGATCGAGGTGTAGGAGACCCCGACGCGCGCGAGCACGGCCTGGTTCGAGGCCGTATTGAAGGTGACGTATTCACCGGCCGGGCCGGTCGAGGTGGCGCCGTACGCTCCGCTGCCGGTGATCGCGTGGTCGAAGCTGATCGCGAAATACAGCGTGAACGGGTTCGTCGCCTCGCAGAAGCCGTCGCTGGTCACGGATCCGACGAGCTCGGTGCTGCTCAGGACGCTGACGCTGGTGGCGCTCGACGGGCTCTGGCTGTCGGCGACCTTGAGGATCAGGTTCGCCTGCGTCGTGGCGGGGAAGGTGAACCGGCCGAGGCCGGCGCGCGCCGTGGTGGTCAGTTCGGTCTTCACGCCGTTGCCGAGCGTCACACCGTAGTACCCCGGGCTCGCGCTCTCGTTGGAGTGCGAGAAGGACTGTGAATCAGAGCCCGGAGAGCTGTCGATCGCGCCGACGGTCGGCAGGATCGGGACGTCTCCGGCGGCGTCGCATCCGGGTCCCGATATGTGCGTCAGGCTGAAGCCGGTGATGCTGGAGTCGCCGTAGTCGTATCCGCCTCCCTTGGGCCGGGAGGAGGTGTCCGGGCTCCACTGGAGCATGCCGTAAGGCACGTCCGCGCCCGGGAAGTCGTGGCCGTCGCCGGTCGTGCCGATGAACGAGTTCACCAGCGCGGCCGGGTCGCTGACCGGGGTTGCAGAGACTGGGGCCGCCGTGGTCGCCGCACGCGCGGCCGCGCCCGCCCCGCCCACCGAAGTGAGCGCAGTGGCGAGCGCGGTTGCGAGAGCTGTGACGGCGACCTTGCGGGGCCGCGCGAAGGCGCGGCGGGCAGAGGTCGTCATCGCGGTCAGCCTCGCGGAAGAACGTCGGGCAGGACGCCGTCGGCGGGAGCCGTGGTCCAGTCGGTGGACACGAACGAGACGCTGTCCGAGGCGAGCAGCGCAACGCGGGCCTGCGCGTCGGCGAGCGCTGGGTCGCTGCTGGAGAGCGCCGGGGCGACGTCGTAGGCGTCGGTCGCGACGACGAGGTAGTGGTTCGCGTTGTACCACTCGGTGTTGCCGTCGCTGACGTACGTGTTTGCGTCACCATCGAAGACCACGAACCAGGGGCGGATCGTGGTGTCCGAGTAGCGGGTGCGCGGGTCGCCGCTCTGCGCGCCCAGGACGCTCGGGAAGATCTCCGCGTTGGAGATCGTGCCGGACGCCGCGAGACCTTCGAGGTAGTCCGCGTACTCGACGTCGGTCCACAGGTGGTCGAAGGGGTTGCTCTGCTCGAAGGTGCCCGGGATCGCCTCGATGATCGCCTTGCCCTGCAACGCGGAGCGGCTCGGCCAGTTGCCCGCCCTCGCCGCGGTGTCCAGGTCGGGGTACAGGCTGCCGTCGGGCTTGGTGAGCAGGTCCACCGGCCGGTAGACCAGGTTGCCCAGGTGCGTGTTGATGTAGGCGTCGAGGGCGGCGGGGCCCATACCGATCGTCTGGTCGAAGCCGGCCTTCATCTCCAGCTTGATCATGATCGGGTTGGCGGCCGGGTGCGCCTGGAGCCAGACCCGGATGTCGTCGAGGCAGCTGTCCAGGTTCTGGCTGCGGTTGCCGGTGTAGGCGCCGGCCAGCGTGCTGGTCTGGACGCAGTTGTTGCTGCTGCCGATCGGGTTGCTGTGGCTCACGTTCCACTTGTGGGTGAACGGGTTCACCCAGACGTCGAGCTCGATGAGGGTCGATCCGGCGTCGAGCGCTTGGTCCAGGTAGGTGTAAGCGCTCTGATCGTACGTGTTGTGCACGCCGACCGAGGTGGCTGCGGCGAGGGAGAGGGAGCCGTCGTCGAGGGCCGAAGCGCTGCCCGGCTGCAGGGCCAGCGCTGCGGTCAGTGCGGTGACGGCGCCCATGGCCGCGGCGGCGCGGCGGGAGTGGGTGGGCATGCCAAACTCCTGATGGGTGCGGAAAGTGCTTGGTGCAGAACGGAGCTTCGGCGGAGCAGGTGAATGCGCGTGGTATCGCGCGTGGCGACGGAAAGGCCACCGAATGTGAACTTTGGTTCAGCTCTGATGGCGACGCAAGAGCCTGAATCGTGCTCTTAGGTAAGAAGTCTGCAAAGCCGCCCGGTAGCGGGGCCGGTTACGGAATCGAGCCGCCGGCGTTGATCGGGATGTAGCACGCGTACCAACCGGCACCGACCGCGAGCGCGGCGAGCGCGAGGTACACCGCCGGCCGACGCTGAACCTTCGCCAGCGCGGAGGCGATGGGCAGCAGCAGCGGGAAGAGCGCGAGGAATTCGCGCGGCACGACCGTGTACACGTGGATCGACGCGTAGACGATCGCCGCGACGATGATCGTGTAGCAGATCAGCGGCCACGGTACGCGCTGCAGGATCAGCAGCACGATCAGCACCGGAGCGATGAGCAGCGCGGCCGTGGTGATCAGCGTCGGGTAGTTCTGATAGCCGGGCGCGGTACCGAGCATGCCTTCGTGGATGCGGTGCAGTACGAACTGCACGTTGCTGAACCCGGTGCCCCACTGCTTCTGTGCCTTGAGATAGCCGGTGAGGCTGCCCATGCGGTGCGCGACGTAGGCGAGGTAAGCGATCATGCCGAGCGGCGGGATCACCAGCGCGAACCACGGGCGCCAGGCAGCGCCGCCTGAGGCGTCGTCGCGCAGGTGACCCCGGCGCTTGATCAGCTCGATGAGCGCGGCAAGGCACACCGTGGCGACGAGCGCGTTCGCGGTCGGCCTGGTCAGCCCGGCGAAGAAGGCCAGGATGCCGGCGGCGACCCACCAGCGGCGCAGCAGCGTGTAGAGAGCCCAGGCGGACAGGCAGATGGCGAGCGTGTCAGCGTACGAGGCGCCCTCGATGACCGCGGAGGGCAGCAGCGCCCAGAGCGCCGCGAAGATCACCCCGGTACGCGCGTCGCGGACCAGCCGGCCGATCTCGAAAAGCGCCCAGGCGCAGGCCGCGGCGGCGATCCAGGTGATGATGACGCCCACGACGTCCGCGCTCAGACCGGTGACGTCGTGGCCCAGCCGCATCAGCCCCGGATACAGCGGGAAGAAGGGGAACGGCGAGCCGAACTTGGCGATGTGCGTGTCGTAGCCGTGCTCGGCGATCAGCCGGTACCAGCCGGAGTCGACGAACACGAACAGGCCGCGCTGAGCGTATCCGTGCCCTGCGGAGAGGATCGCGAAGACCGCGGTGCTGACCAGCCGGATGGCGAGGTACAGGCCGACCGCGGGCCACGCGCGGGACGCGGATCTGCGGGCCCGCCGCGCCGCGGAGCGCGGCCAGGACGCGTTGGCCGGCGCCGGGCCGCCGGGCGAAGCCTGGTCGTCCGTCGCCACCACGGTGCCGCTCACGCTCAGCCGTCCCTTCGCCCTGCCCCCTGGCGCTTCCGCCTCGTCAACCGGCGGATCATAGCAGCGTACCCCGCTCGGCCCGCGAGCCGGTCAGCGCTCAGGGCCGGTCGCGGAGGCGGTCTCGGGCGCCCGGCGGCGGCCGACGGTGAGGCTCAGCACGGTCGTCACGGCGAGAGTGACGACGATGACGCCGAGCGAGAACGGGATGGACACGGTCGGCAGCGCGATCGGGCCCAGGTGCTCGATCCCCGAGCCGTGCAGCGCTTCGACGATCATCTTCAACCCGATGAAGCCGAGCACCACGGACAGGCCGGTGGACAGGTACACCAGCCGGTCGAGCAGGCCGCCGATCAGGAAGTACAGCTGCCGCAGGCCGAGCAGCGCGAAGGCGTTTGCCGTGAACACGATGTAAGCCTGCTGAGTCAGCCCGAAGACCGCGGGGATCGAGTCGAGCGCGAACAGCACGTCGGTCGCGCCGATCGCGAGGATCACCAGGGCCATCGGGGTCAGCGCGCGGCGGGAGCGGGCGGCGCCGGTGTTCTCGTGGCCGTCTGCGGCGATGCGCGCGGTCAGCGCGGTGCCGTGGTAGTCGTCGACCGTCGGGTAGAAGCTGCGGACGAGTCGCACCAGGCCGTTCTCGCGTGGCGCGGCGGACGTTCCGGCGTCGGCGGACTTTCCACTGTCGGCGCCCTTCGCGGCGCCTTCCTGCGCCGGGCCGCTCTCGTGTCCGGCGGCCAGCTTGACCGCGGTGTAGATGAGGAATGCGCCGAAGACGTAGAACACCCAGTCGAAGGTCGAGACGATCGCCGAGCCGGCTCCGATGAAGACGCCGCGCAGCCCCAGCGCGACGAGGACGCCGATCAGCAGCACCCGGTGCTGGAACTCCCGCGGCACCTTGAAGCGGGCCATGATGATCACGAAGACGAAGAGGTTGTCCACCGACAGGCTGTACTCGGTGATCCAGCCGGCGAAGAACTGGCCGCCGTAGGTCGGTCCGGCGAGGTGGCTCAGCCCGATGCCGAAGCTGACCGCGAGCGCGGCCATCAGCGCGACCCAGGTCCCCGCCTCGCGCAGCGATACGGCGTGTGGTTTGCGGCCGACGACGAACAGGTCGAGGGCGAGCACGGCCAGCAGGCCGATCAGGGTGGCTCCCCAGACCCACAGGGAAACGGACATTGCGCATACCTCCGGCGGACTTGGACGTCAGTCATCACCGGAGGTCTCCTCCACCCCGCCGCTGCGGGGCCGGTGACACCGGATCGAGGCCGCGGCGCCGCTTGCGACGCCCGCGACGCCGGTCGTGTTGACGGACGTCACCGCTGGGGTCAGGGAGTACTCCCCTCCTTGCAGATCCATTCTCGCACAGGTGCGCGAGGGGCGGCCCTTCATCCGCCCGGGTGAAGAAATCGGCCATTCGGCGTACGCGGAGCAACCGGCCGCCTACTCTTGGCTGCGGACGCGCGGCGGCGGACCGCGGGAGGACGCCGGATCGGACCGCGGCTGCGGCGTCCCGGGACTGTGCGCTATGCGCGGGCCGGGAACTCTACCGGGCAAGCACGGCCGCGGGCCCGGAGCACGTCGGCGAACCCGTCCGGCGGCGCGACGAAGACCGGGCGGAGGGCAGGTGGGCGTGAACGGCATGGAGAGCACGGTCCGGACGGCTTTGGCGGGCGGGCGGCCCGACCGCGCGACGCCCCCCGAGGTGGGCGCGACCAGGGCCGGACCGGGCGGCCGTGGCGGCTCGAGGGGCGGTGAGCGCGACGGGGCCGGGTCCGGCCGGCGTGCCGGAAGCGCGGCGCGAGGACGCGGCGAAAGCCAGCCGTCCCACGACATGGCCGCGCAGCCGCCAGGCGACGCGGCTGGGGCGGGAAACGTTGCCATCGAGGATCGGGCCGATATCGAGGCGCAGGCGACGGACCAGGCCGATTTCGAGACGCATCCGACGGACAGTCAGTTCGCGCACGAGAACGCCGAAGGCCAACCCGCGAGCCCTCCGAGCACGGAAGCCGCATTTCACCGCGACCGATTCGCGCACGAGAACGCCGAAGGCGAATCCGCCAGCCCTCGGAGCACGGAAGCCGCGTTTCACCGCGACCGATTCGCGCACGAGAACGCCGAGCGGGACGGCCTCCCCGGTTCCTTGGGCGAGCGAGCCGGCCGGGGCCGCGGGGGCTGGGATCCGCTCGACGAACTCGCCGTGCGGGTGGGCTCGACGCTGGATCCGGCGATCACCGCGCAAGAGGTCGTGGACTTGGTCGTGCCCGGGTTCGCCGATCACGCCTCGATCCTGCTGCGCGAGAGCGTGCTGAGCGGCGCCGGCGCCTCCGAGCCGCGCGACGGGCCGGTCCGGCTGGTCAGGCTGGCGTTCAGCGCCTGGGACGCCACACTGGCCGAGCGGCTGCGCGCGGCCTGGCCGGTCGGACGGGTCACCGTGGTGCCGGAGCATTCGCCCTGCGTGAAGGCGATGCGGTCGCATGAAGTGATCATCGACACGATGCATTCCCTTCCGTCGAGCGCCGACGGCTCGGACGTCGACCAGCTGCTCGCCGGGCGTCCCGCGGTCTACGCCCCGCTTCTCGTCGGCGGCCGGGTGCTCGGGGTGATGCTGTTCTCCCGCAATCCGGCGCGCGGCGGGTTCTGCCCTGCGGAGATCGCCTCGATCGAGCGGGTGGCGGCGCGCGCCTCGATCTGGATGGACAACGCCCGGCTGCACGACCAGCTGCGTCACACGGCGATCAGCATGCAGAAGGCGATGCTGCCGACCAAGCTGTCCGCCCCGGCCGGCCTCGAGATCGCGCACCGCTACCTTCCGGGCAGCGACATGGCGGTGGTCGGCGGCGACTGGTTCGACGTGATCGCCCTGTCCGGCGGCCGGGTCGCGCTGGTGGTCGGCGACGTGATGGGCCACGGCACCCAGGCGGCCAGCGTGATGGGCCAGCTGCGCACCGCGGTCCGGACCCTCGCGGCGGTGGATCTGCCGCCCGCCGAGGTGCTGGCGCACCTGGACGACCTGATGCCGGACATCGACGACTCGCTGTTCGCGACCTGTGTCTACGCGGTCTACGATCCGGCGACGCAGCAGTGTTCGATCTCCCGGGCCGGTCACGTGCCGCCGCTGGTGGTGCGCCCGGACGGCAAGACCGAGGTGCTGCACCAGGTCGCCCCCGGCCTGCCGCTCGGCCTCGGCGGCGCGATGGGCACCTTCGGCACGCTCGACATCGAGCTGCCGGACGACTCGTTGTTCGTGCTGTGCACGGATGGGCTGCTGGAGAACAAGGCCCGTGACATCGACTCCGGGCTCAACCTGCTGCGCGCGAACCTGGCCGATCCGGGCCGGCCGCTGCAGGAGATCTGCGACCAGGTGGTCAAGGAACTGGACCTGACCAAGGACCGGGACGACATCGCGCTGCTGATCAGCCGGGTGCATCCGCTGCCGCCCGACCGGTCGGCCGCGTGGCGGCTGCCCGGCGAGCCCAGGCAGGTCGCGCACTGCCGCCGCCTGGTGCGCGACACCCTGGCCGCCTGGTCGCTGACCGCCTTCACCGAGACGGTCGAGCTGCTGGTCAGCGAGCTGGTGACGAACGCGATCCAGCACGCGGGCGGCGAGATCAGGCTGCGCCTGCAGCGGGACGAGGGCGCGCTGCTGTGCGAGGTCTGCGACCAGACCCGCACTCCGCCCGAGTTGCAGGAGCTGTCCGCGCCCGCCGAACGCGGCCGAGGCATCCTGCTGGTCAACGAGCTGTCCGGCAAATGGGGACACCGACGCACCGCGTCAGGCAAGATCGTCTGGTTCACGCTCCCGATCGAATAGGCCGATCGGCGCGGGACGGCGGACGCCCGCATCGACGGGTCGCGGACGCGCGGATACTGCGATGCGTCGCAGGGTTGGTATTTCGTAGCCTGTCCCGATGGACAGACTACTGAAGGTCATGGCGTACATCGTGCGCGAAGATCGGCTGCTCGTGTTCACGCATGCCGATGACGCGACGCCGTTCGAGTCGGGACTTCAGGTCCCGGCAGGTTCCGTGCGGCCGGGCGAGCTACCTGAAGACGCCGTGCTGCGCGAGGCGCAGGAGGAGACCGACCTGGACGGTCTGCACATCGAGCGCTTCCTTGGCGTGACCGAGTACGACGCGCGACCCTACGCCGACGCCACGTACGTCAGGTTCTTCTTTCAGTTGTCGGTGGACGCCCCGGAGCTGCCCGAGCGCTGGACCGGCTGGGAGCGCGGCGACGGCAAGGGAGAGCCGATCCGGTTCGAGCTGTTCTGGACTCCGTTGCGGAAGGCCCACGTCCTGGCGGCCGGGCAGAGCGCGCTGCTCGGCCGCCTCTTTGACTGAGACCGCTTATTCGGTTGAGGCCGCGTGATCCGCGCCGGTGACGGGCGTCAGACTCCGGCGGCGCAATCGCCGCGAAGCTCCCGTTGGGGTCAGGCACGCGACGCAGCCTCCTCGGGCCGACGTCAGACTCCTGCGGCGCGCATGCCGCGCAGCTCCTTCTTCAGTTCGCCGATCTCGTCGCGGAAGCGCGCGGCCAGCTCGAAGCGCAGCTCGGCCGCCGCCGCGTGCATCTGGGCGCTGAGGTCCTCGATCAGCGCCTCCAGCTCCTCGGCCGGCTTTCCGACGAAGTCCAGCGTCGACACCCCGCCCTTGGACCCGACGCCCGGGACCGGCGCCTTGCCGCGCGACTGCTGCCGTCCCGCGCCGCCGAGCAGTTCCCTGGTGTCGGCGTCCTCGCGGGCCAGCGAGTCGGTGATGTCCGCGATGCGCTTGCGCAGCGGGGTGGGGTCGATGCCGCGCTCCTCGTTGTACGCGATCTGCTTCGCCCGCCGCCGGTTCGTCTCGTCGATGGCTTTCGCCATGCCGGGGGTGATCTTGTCGGCGTACATGTGGACCTGGCCGGACACGTTTCGCGCGGCGCGGCCGATGGTCTGGATCAGCGAGGTGCCGCTGCGCAGGAAGCCCTCCTTGTCGGCGTCGAGGATCGCGACCAGCGAGACCTCTGGCAGGTCGAGGCCCTCGCGCAGCAGGTTGATACCGATCAGCACGTCGAAGACGCCGAGGCGCAGCTCGCGCAGCAGCTCGACCCGGCGCAGCGTGTCGATGTCTGAGTGCAGATAGCGGACCTTGACGCCAAGTTCGAGGAGGTAGTCGGTGAGGTCCTCAGCCATCTTCTTGGTGAGCGTGGTCACGAGAACGCGCTCGTCCCGGTCGGCCCGGGTGCGGATCTCGTGGACCAGGTCGTCGATCTGACCCTGCGTCGGCTTGACGATGACCTCGGGATCGATCAGGCCGGTCGGCCGGATGACCTGCTCGACCACGCCGCTGGCCTGGGAGAGCTCGTAGGGTCCGGGGGTGGCGGAGAGGTAGACGGTCTGGCCGATCCGTTCTACGAACTCTTCCCAGCGCAGGGGGCGGTTGTCGACTGCGGAGGGCAGCCGGAACCCGTGGTCGACGAGGACCCGCTTGCGCGAGGCGTCGCCCTCGTACATCGCGCCGATCTGCGGGACGGTCTGGTGCGACTCGTCGATGACCAGCAGGAAGTCCTCGGGGAAGAAGTCCAGCAGGGTGTTGGGGGCGCTGCCGGGCTCGCGGCCGTCGATGTGCCGGGAGTAGTTCTCGATGCCGTTGCAGAACCCGACCTCGCGCATCATCTCCAGGTCGTAGGTGGTGCGCATGCGCAGCCGCTGCGCTTCGAGCAGCTTGCCCTGCCGCTCCAGCTCGGCCAGCCGGTCGGCCAGTTCGGCCTCGATGCCCTCGACCGCGCGGGCCATCCGCTCCGGGCCGGCCACGTAGTGCGTGGCCGGGAAGATGTAGAGCTCCGCGTCGTCGGTCAGCACCTCGCCGGTGACCGGATGCAGGGTCATCAGCCGCTCGACCTCGTCGCCGAACAGCTCGATGCGCACCGGGTGCTCTTCGTACACCGGGAACACCTCGACCGTGTCCCCGCGCACCCGGAAGGTGCCGCGGGTGAAGGCCAGGTCGTTGCGGCTGTATTGGATGGAGACCAGCTTGCGCAGCAGCCGGTCGAGCCCGTACTCCTCGCCGACCTTGAGCCGGATCATCCGGTCCACGTACTCCTGCGGCGTGCCCAGGCCGTAGATGCAGGACACCGACGCGACCACGACCACGTCCCGCCGGGTGAGCAGCGAGCTGGTGGCCGAGTGCCGCAGCCGCTCGACCTCCTCGTTGACGGAGGAGTCCTTCTCGATGTACGTGTCCGTCTGCGCGATGTACGCCTCGGGCTGGTAGTAGTCGTAGTACGAGACGAAGTACTCGACGGCGTTGTTCGGCAGCAGCTCGCGGAACTCGTTCGCGAGCTGCGCGGCCAGCGTCTTGTTCGGCGCCATCACCAGCGTCGGGCGTTGCAGTTTCTCGATCAGCCAGGCCGTGGTCGCGGACTTTCCGGTACCGGTCGCGCCCAGCAGCACGACGTCCTTCTCCCCCGCGCGCACCCGCTGCTCAAGCTCGGCGATGGCGGCGGGCTGGTCTCCGGACGGCTTGTATTCGCTGACGACCTCGAAGGGCGCCACTTTTCGCTCAAGGTCGGTCAACGGTCGAGTCATGGATACAACGGTAGACGGAGCCGCTGACAAGTGTGGAGGTGTTTGGCGCGGGTTGTGGATAAGTGGCGGACGCGCTGGTCAGCGCTGGGCGGCCTTGCGGAAGACGGGGCGCGGCAGGTGCCGCAGTCCGGACATGACGTAGCGCAGGGCGGCCGGGACCCAGACGATCTCGGCGCCGCGGCGCAGCCCGGAGATGATGGCGTCGGCGACCGCGTCCGGGGTGGTGGACAGCGGGGCCTTCTCCATGCCCGCGGTCATCTTCGTCTCGACGAAGCCGGGACGCACCACCATGACGTGCACGCCGCTGCCGTGCAGCGAGTCGCCGAGGCCCTGCGCGAACGCGTCGAGGCCGGCCTTGGTGGAGCCGTAGATGAAGTTGGCCTTGCGGGCGCGCTCGCCGGCGACCGAGGAGAGCACCACCAGCGAGCCGTGGCCCTGCTTCTTCAGGGCGTTGGCGCACACCAGGCCGGAGGACATCGCGCCGACGTAGTTGGTCTGCGCGACCTTCGCGGCGGCGACCGGGTCCTGCTCGTCGCTGGCCTGGTCGCCGAGCACGCCGAAGGCGAGCAGCACGACGTCGACGTCACCGGCGGCGAAGACCGCGCCGAGCGTCTTCTCGTGCTCCTCGACCTGCGCCGCGTCGAAGGCGACGGTCTCCACCTCGGCGCCGTACGCGCGCAGGTCCCCGGCCGCCGCGTCGAGGCGCTCCGAGGGGCGGGCGGCCAGCACGATCCGCTTGGTCTTGCCCGCTGCCATCCGGCGGGCGGTGGCCAGCGCGATGTCCGAGGTGCCGCCCAGGATGAGCAGGGACTGGGCGGAACCGAGCGCGTCCTTCATGGTCTGTCAGCTTCCTTAGAGAGCCAGCCGGCGGGACTGGTCCGAGACGAACACCCCGTGCGGGTCCACCTTGGCACGTACCTCGCGGAAGTCGTCGAGGCGCGCGTACATGGCGGGCAGATTGGCGGGCGCCAGGCGTGCGTCCTTGGCGAGGTATACCCGGCCGCCCTCGGACAGCACCTGCTCGTCGAGCCAGTTGAGCAGCCGGTCGAGGCCGGGCGTGCCGGTCGGGAAGTCGAGCGCCAGCGTCCAGCCTTCCGCGGGGAAGGAGAGATAGCCGGGCGAGCCCTTGCCGAAGCGCTTGAGCACGGAGACGAATGACGGTGCCTGCACTCGGCTGATCCGCTCGACCATCCGACGGAACGTCACATCCGCGCTGAACGGGACGACGAACTGGTACTGGACGAAGCCCGCCTTCCCGTAGACCCGGTTCCAGTCGCGGATGCCGTCGAGCGGGTGGAAGAACCCGCCGATGGTGGCCAGGTGGTGGTGCGTGGCCGGGGTCTTGCGGTACCAGACCTCGTTGGCGATCGCGATGGTGCGCCGGTTGAGCAGGCCGGAGGGGAACAGGTCGGGCGTGGAGGCCATCGGCTTGGCGGAGAACGCCAGAGGTTCGCCGCGGTGCTTGGCCGGGAGCTGGTCCAGGGTGGCGAAGTTGCCGCAGTCCAGCAGCGCGCGGCCGAGCTTCGGCCCCTTGGCCAGGCAGTCCATCCAGGCCACGGTGTAGCGGTAGTCGGCGTCGGTGCCCGCCAGCTTCTCCATGAGCGCGTCGAGGTTCGGCAGCTTGAAGGTGTCGACCGCGAGGCGCGAAGTCTCGATCGGGACCATGCGGATCGTCGCGGACAGCACGATGCCGGTCAGGCCCATGCCGCCGGCCGTGGCCCAGAACAGCTCCGGGTCCGACTCGGGGGTCACCGTGCGGACGGAGCCGTCGGCGAGCAGCAGGTCGAGCGAGGTGACGTGCTGCGCGAAGGAGCCGTCGGCGTGGTGGTTCTTGCCGTGGATGTCGCTGCCGATCGCGCCGCCGACGGTGACGTACCGCGTTCCGGGCGTGACCGGCACGAAGTAGCCGAAGGGCACGAGCGCGCGCATCAGGGCATGCAGTGAGACGCCGCCCTCTGCGGTAACAAGCCCGGTCTCCAGGTCAACGGACAGGATGCGGTTGAGCCCGGTGAGGTCGAGCACGCGTCCGCCGGCGTTCTGCGCGGGGTCGCCGTAGGAACGGCCCAGTCCGCGGGCGATAACGCCGCGCGGTCCGGCGGTGGCGACGGCCTCGGCGGCCTCTTCCCGGGTGCGCGGGCGGAGGACCTCGGCGACCGTGGGCGAGGTGCGGCCCCAGCCGCTGAGCAGCTGCGGGCCCTCCTCGGAGCCGACGGCCGCGTCTGCCGCGCCCGGCCGGGCGAGCAGCGCTCCCTGCCCGGCGCCGGTGGACCACTGCTCAGCTGGCATAGAACACTCCCAATGCGAAGCAGGCGAGCCAGATCGCCGCGATGGCCATGATCACCCGGTCGCCGAGCAGGACGTCCTCGGGTTCTCCGGCGCTGCCCGCGTCGACGAACATGGCGTAGCGCAGGAAGAGGAAGGACCAGGGCACGATCGAGATCTCGTGCCAGTTCACCCCGGAGGTGTGCTGGCTCAGGTTGAAGGCCCACAGGGCGTAGGTGAGGATCGTGAGGCCCGCGGCCATCTGCCAGACGAAGCGCAGGTACGACTCGGAGTACGCGGCGAGGGACTTGCGGGTGGTGGCGGCGGCCTCGCCCATGAGGATCATCTCGGAGTGCCGCTTGCCGGCCACCATGAACAGCGAGCCGAAGGCCGTGGTCAGCAGGAACCACTGGGACAGCCCGATGCCGGCCGCGACGCCGCCGATCATCGCGCGCAGCAGGAAGCCGCCGGCGACGAGCGCGAGGTCCAGGACCAGGATGTGCTTGAACCAGGCGCTGTAGGACAGGTGCATGGCCAGGTAGACCGCTATCACGGCGGCGGTCGCCGGGTTCGCGGCCAGCGAGACGCCGAGCGCGGCGACGGAGAGCACGACGACCATGCCCCAGGCCAGCGGGATGGGGATGAGGCCCGCCGCGATCGGCCGGTGCCGCTTCTTGGGGTGCATCCGGTCGGCCTCGACGTCGAGCGCGTCGTTGGCGTAGTACACGGCCGCGGCGGCGAGGCAGAACGCGGCGAACGCGATGGCGCTCGCGCTGAGCACTGCGGACTCGTTGATCCGGCCGGCCGCCAGCGGGGCGGTGAGCACCAGGAAGTTCTTGACCCACTGCTTGGGCCTGGCCTCGCGCACCAGCGCGCGCACCAGCTTCACGCCGTGGGCCGGCGCCGGGCCGGCGTGCTGGACGCCCAGCGGGACCGGAAGCAGTGTGGGTTCGGCCGGTCCGTCGTCCGCCGAAGACGCGGATCCGACGCCGGGGTCGGGGCCGGTCACCTGGACCGTGCCGCCCTCGTCGTCGTCCGGTTCGGCCGCGCCGTCGGAGGAGGCGGTCGCGGACCGGCTGCGCTGCCGCGCGGGAATCGTCACCACGTCACCCTCCCAAGGTTGATCGGTCCGGCCGACGGCGGGAGCACCGCCGGGGGACCTCGGGGCGAAAACACAGTCTCGTCGGGGTCTGACGCCGCGCCCCGGTCCGTCCGTTCGCGCGGTCCTGCCTGGACAGACGGCTACCGGAGGTTATCAGGATCGGGGCCGTCGGCCCCACTCGGCCGACTAGGCCGAGCCGGCGTCGCCGGGCTCTTTCCGCACGTCATCCGAGATCTCCCGGGGCGTGCCGCGTAATGTCACGATCCTGTCCCAGAGCGCTGCCACTTGATCGGCGAGTTGCTCGGGTGTTCCGTCGTTGTTGATGACCACGTCGGCGGCGGCGAGGCGCTGTTCACGTGGGGCTTGCGCAGCGATACGCGCGGACGCTTCCGCCTCGGTCATGCCGCGGTCGCTGACCAGCCGCGCGATGCGTACCGCGTCCGCTGCGTCTACGACGATGACGAGTTCGAACAGGCTGGTCAGTCCGGATTCGACCAGTAGCGGGATGTCCTGGACGACGATGGAGCCCTCGGGAGCGGTCATGACCCGTTCGGCCATCCAGGCGCGTACACGCGGGTGCACGATGCCGTTCAGTACCGCACGCCGGCTCTGATCGGCGAATACGACATTGGCAAGAGCGGCGCGGTCTAGGGCGCCGTCCGGGGCGAGTACCGCATCGCCGAACTCCTTGACGATGGCTGCCAGGCCTTCGGTGCCCGGAGCGACTACCTCGCGGGCGGCGACGTCCGCGTCGAGGATCAACGCGCCGCGGTCGGCGAGCAGTCGGGCGACGGTGGATTTGCCCGCGCCGATGCCGCCGGTCAGTCCGACCAGGACAGTTCGTGCCTCACTCATGGGGCCTCACCTTACTGAACACGATCCCGGGGTGCGGTGGTGAGCGCGGCCAGACGAGCCGTCAGAGGCCGACTCGAGCGGCACACTGCCCGCGGAACGCCGAAGGGCGCTTGAGGGAATCGCCAGGATTCCCTCAAGCGCCCGATTCAACGCTCAGTCAGCTACCGCGGTGCGGTGAGCCGTCTGTTCAGCTCTGGCCGCCGGCCAGCTTCTCGCGCAGCGCGGCCAGGGCCTCGTCGGAGGCCAGCGCGCCGGTGTTCTCGGCCGGGGCCGAGGAGGAGTAGCTGGACGGGGCGGCCTCGCCCGGAGCGGCGGGGCCGCCGGCCGCGGCGGCCTCTGCGTCGGCCTTGCGGGCCTCGGAGATCTGCCGCTGGTGCTGCTCGAAGCGGGCCTGCGCCTCGGCGTACTGGCGCTCCCACTCCTCGCGCTGGGTGTCGAAGCCCTCGAGCCACTCGCCGGTCTCCGGGTCGAAGCCCTCGGGGTAGACGTAGTTGCCCTCGGCGTCGTACGAGGCGGTCATGCCGTACAGCGTCGGGTCGAACTGGTCGACGGTCGCGTCGCCGGTCAGCCCCTCGTTGGCCTGCTTGAGCGAGAGCGAGATGCGGCGGCGGTCCAGGTCGATGTCGATGACCTTGACGAAGATCTCGTCGCCGACCTGCACGACCTGCTCGGGGATCTCCACGTGCCGCTCGGCCAGCTCGGAGATGTGCACCAGGCCCTCGATGCCCTCGTCCACCCGGACGAACGCGCCGAACGGCACCAGCTTGGTGACCTTGCCGGGCACGACCTGCCCGATCTGGTGCGTGCGGGCGAACTGCTGCCACGGGTCTTCCTGGGTGGCCTTGAGCGAGAGCGAGACCCGCTCGCGGTCCATGTCCACGTCCAGGACCTCGACCGTGACCTCCTGGCCGACCTCGACGACCTCGGAGGGGTGGTCGATGTGCTTCCAGGACAGCTCGGAGACGTGCACGAGGCCGTCCACGCCGCCCAGGTCCACGAAGGCGCCGAAGTTGACGATGGAGGACACCACGCCGTTGCGCAACTGGCCCTTGAGCAGGGTGGTGAGGAAGGTCTGGCGCACCTCGGACTGGGTCTGCTCGAGCCAGGCGCGGCGGGACAGGACCACGTTGTTGCGGTTCTTGTCCAGCTCGATGATCTTGGCCTCGAGCTCCTTGCCGACGTACGGCTGCAGGTCGCGCACCCGGCGCATCTCCACCAGCGAGGCGGGCAGGAAGCCGCGCAGGCCGATGTCGATGATCAGGCCGCCCTTGACCACCTCGATGACGGTGCCGGTGACGATCCCGTCCTCGTCCTTGATCTTCTCGATCGTGCCCCAGGCCCGCTCGTACTGAGCGCGCTTCTTGGACAGGATCAGCCGGCCCTCCTTGTCCTCCTTCTGGAGGACAAGGGCCTCGACGTGGTCGCCCACGGAGACGACCTCGTGCGGGTCCACGTCGTGCTTGATCGACAGCTCGCGCGAGGGGATGACGCCCTCGGTCTTGTAGCCGATGTCGAGCAGGACCTCGTCCCGGTCGACCTTCACGATGGTGCCGTCGACGATGTCGCCGTCGTTGAAGTACTTGATGGTCTCGTCGATCGCGGCGAGGAAGGCCTCCTCCGAACCGATGTCGTTGATAGCGACCTGCGGGGTTCGGACGGTCTCGGTGCTGCTCGTCATGGGGGAAAGGGCTCCGGATACGGATATGTGGTCGGATGACACACGCGGCGGAGCCTGACTCGGGAACTGAGCGGTTCGAAAGTCGGTGCGGCCCCCTCGGTCCGAAGCCACACGGGTCCGCAGCGCAACAGCCAGGATACGGGCCGCACGCTTCCATGGTCAATCGAGCTTGGTGCGATCACACCGAACCGATACACGGTGGGGTGACACGTTATGAGCGTGCTGTGCGGACCACCGCAAGATAGCGTGTCGGGCTGTGCTTTTGGAAGGGCGGCGGCATGGGTGAGGCGAGTGGGGACCGGCGCGAGTTCGTGACTCGGCGTCAGGCGGGAGATTCGGAGACCGTTCGGGCTAATCGGCGGTGGTGGGACGGCGCGTCGGACTGGTATCAGGACGAGCATGGCGAGTTCCTCGGTGACGCGCGGTTCCTGTGGGGACCGGAGGGTTTATACGAGGACGATGCACGGTTGCTCGGCGCGGTATCCGGCAGGCGGGTGCTTGAGGTCGGCTGCGGCGCGGCGCAGTGTTCTCGCTGGCTGGCGAAGCAGGGTGCGGACGTGGTGGCGTTCGACCTGTCGTGGCGCCAGCTGCAACACGCGAGGCGAATCGACGAAACCCTTAACGAGCCGCCGCTGCGCCTGGTGCAGGCCGATGCGACGGTCCTCCCGTTTGCGGATGAATCGTTCGATATCGCATGCTCGGCGTTCGGCGCGGTGCCGTTCGTCGCGGACTCGGCTTCCGTGATGCGCGAGGTCGCACGGGTGCTGCGGCCAGGCGGCCGGTGGGTGTTCGCGGTAACGCATCCCTTCCGCTGGTGTCTGCCGGACGACGGCGGAGAGGGCGGCCTACGCATCCGCGACTCCTACTTCGACCGGCGCCCTTACGTGGAGCAGGACGAGGATGGCGTCGCGACGTACGTAGAGCACCATCGGACGCTCGGCGACCGTGTGCGTGAACTGACCGCCGCCGGCCTCGTGCTGCTGGATCTCGTCGAGCCGGAGTATCCGGAGGACATGGACGACCGATGGGGCGGGGGCTGGTCGAAGCTGCGCGGGCGCCTGGTCCCCGGCACGGCGATCTTCGTGACCGAGAAGCGTTAGCCGGTCGCTGCCTTCCTCGTTGACCGCGCTCCGGTACGCGCCGGGCGGCTGGTACCGGCGCAGCGGTGCGGATACAGTCCTGAGCCGACACGCGCGGGACCGGCAGGCACGAACCTCCCGCGACCGCTTTCCCGGAAGGGGCGCCGCCCATGGCCCGCCGCCACCCCGCCGACAACGCTCTCCTGGTGGCCGTCGGCACACTGGTCGGCAGCGTGCTGTCCTACGGCTTCAGCTTCGCGCTGGCCCACCTGCTCGACCAGACCGGTTACGGGCAGATCGGCTCGCTGCTGATGATCTCGCTGGTGGCCTCGATCCCGGCGACGGCGATCCAGGCGGTCACGGCGCGCCGGATCGCCAGCGCGGGGCCGCTCGACGCCCCGGGGCTGCGCGCGCTGACCGGACCGCTGGTGCGCTGGTCGCTGCTGGTCGGGCTGGGCACGACTGTGCTGCTCGCAGCGCTGGCCCCGGCGGTGTCCGCGCTGCTGCCCGCGGTATCGACGGGAGAGGTCGCGTGGACCGCGCTGAGCCTCGTCCCGAACGCGTTGATCTTCTGCTACCTGGGTGTCGCGCAGGGCAGCTCGCGGTTCCGCGCCTTCTCGGTCCTGTTCGTGGGCTTCAACGGGGCGAAGCTGCTGGCCGGCGTCGTCGCGGGCGCGGCGGGCGCGCGACCGGGCCTGATCATGGGCGTCGTGGCCGCCTCCTGGTTCGCGACGGCGGCGGCAGCGCACTACGGACTGGCGGACATCGTCGGCAAGCCGCACTTGGTGCGCGGGCTCGGCTACGTGCACGAACTGGGCACGGCTTCGTGGAGCCTCGGCGCGGTACTCGTCCTCTCGCTGCTGGACGGCCTGCTCGCAGCGCACTACTTCAACGGGGACGTGCTCGGCCGGTACCAGGCAGGCGCGCTGTTCACCCGTGCAGGCTATTTCGGACCGCAGTTCGTCGGCGTGCTGGCCTATCCGAAGCTCGCCGTACCGGAGACCCGGCGCAAGGCGCTCACCACCGCGGTGGTGCTTTCAGTCGGAATCGGGCTGCTCATCGTCGCGTGCACGCTCTTCGCCGCCAGTCCGATAATCCGCGTCGCGTTCGGCGCCAAGTACCTCGGCGGCGCAGGCACGCACTTCGACCTCGTCTCGGCCGCTTGGCTGTTCGCGCTGGCGGGGGCCACGCAGGCGCTGGTGCAGCTGGCGCTGCTGGACGCGGTGGCCCGGCGATCGCACGTGATCGGATGGCTGGTCTTCGGCGGGATAGTGATCGAGGCCGCGATCATCCTCGGGTTCGCGCATCACACCGCGACGCAGCTGATCGGGACCGCGGCCTGCTGCGGAACGGTCACCGCGGTGGTGAGTCTCACCGTGTCGACGCTCGCCCGGCATCACGCCGCCGCGCAGCACCCGGCGCAGCCGAACTCCGAGTACGTCACCGCAACGCCCTGATTTCGGGTTTGTCGCCCTTGCGTGTGACAGCGGTACGAAAGAACTCTGCGTTACCGCGTGCGGCGACGCCCTACAGGTTCCGATCGGAGTATGTGGGGCGCCCACATGCGCGTGACCGCAGCATGACCCTACGGTCGGGACCATGACAACGGTGGATCTGGCGCCCGAGACCGACAAGGTGGACCTGACCGGCCGCACCGCGCTGGTCACCGGCGCCGCGAGCGGGATCGGGCGGGCGTGCGCGGTGGCGTTCGCGGCGGCCGGAGCGCGGGTGCGCGCGGTGGACCTGGACGAGGCCGGAGCCGCCGAGGTGGCGGCGGCGATCGGCGGCGAGGGGCGGGGGGTCGATCTGGCCGAGCTTGACGCGCTGCCCGTCCTGGCCGCCGACGCGGACATCATCGTGAACAACGCCGGCTTCCAGGTGGTGCGGCCGGTCGAGCAGTTCCCGCCGGAAACCTTCCGGCGGATGCTGGCCGTGATGGTCGAGGCGCCGTTTCGGCTGGTGCGCGGCGCGCTGCCGGGGATGTACGAGCGCGGCTGGGGCCGGGTGGTGAACATCTCCTCGGTGCACGGGTTGCGCGCCTCGGCGTACAAGGCGGGCTACGTGACGGCGAAGCACGCGCTCGAAGGCTTCTCCAAGGTGGTGGCGGTCGAGGGCGGCCCGCGCGGGGTGACCTCGAACTGCATCAATCCCGGCTACGTTCGCACGCCCCTGGTCGAACAGCAGATCGCGGAACAGGCGGCCGCGCACGGCATACCGGAGGACCGGGTCGTCGGCGAGGTGCTGCTGGCCAGGTCGGCGACGAAGCGGCTGATCGAGCCGGCCGAGGTCGCGCAGCTGGCGGTGTACCTGTGCTCCCCCGGCGCCTCCTTCATCAACGGCGCGTCGCTCGCCGTCGACGGGGCCTGGACCGCGCAGTAGCTCCCGACCACACTGGGTCGCGCGAGGGTGAATGGAAGACGGCAATGGACGTTAACGCCAAGACGGACCTCAACGGCACACCTACCGCAAGCGCCGCAGCGGCCGCGAGCGCTTCGGGCGGGACAGCGGCTGATGCCGAGCTGCCGTTTCTCAGCCTCTTGGTCCAGGACGCCTCCGCCGTCGAGTACGACGCCCCGCTTGCCCGCGCGCATGACGAGGGCGCCGGCCCCGAAGCGATCGCCCGGTTGGAGCGAGCCCGGACGCTTGCCTTGCGCGTGCGTGCGACGCTGCGTGAACAGCGGCGGCGCGAGACGGAACTGACCGCGTTATTCGAGACCGCCAGCGACTTGGCGGGTCTGCGCGACTTGGACTCGGTACTGCGTGCGATCGTCGTGAGGGCACGCAAGCTGTTGAACACAGACGTCGCGTACCTGACACTGAACGACCCTGCCGCGGACGACACGTATATGCGGGTGACCGATGGCTCGGTCTCCGCGAAGTTCCAACAGGTGCGGCTCGGTATGGGCGAGGGGCTGGGCGGCCTCGTCGCACAGACCGCCTCGCCTTATGTCACAGCGGACTACCTGAACGACGCCCAGTTCAACCACACGCGCTCGATCGACGCGGCAGTGCACGAAGAAGGCCTGGTCGCGATTCTCGGCGTGCCGCTGCTGTCCAACGGGCGCGTGATCGGCGTCCTGTTCGCCTCCGACCGGCGGGTCCGGCCGTTCAGCCGGGACGAGATCGCCCTGCTCAGCTCGCTGGCCACGCATGCCGCGATCGCGATCGAGTCGGCGAATCAACTGGCCGAGACGAAGGCGGCGCTCGCGGAGCTGGCCGAGGCGAGCCGCACCATCCAAGCGCACAGCGCTTCCGTGGAGCGCGCCGCGGAAGCCCATGAGGCGCTGACCGGTCTGCTGCTGCGCGGCGCGGGCCTGGGCGAGCTGGCCGCGTCCGTCGCCGAACTGCTCGGCGGCTCGGTCGCGATCGTGGACGACACCGGGCGCTGCCTGTGCGGGCTGCTTGAGCCGGACGAGCGGGACGCGGTCGAGGCGGCCGCGGCGCAGTCGGCGAAGACCGGTCGCGCGCTGCCGGCCGGCCGGCTGTGGGTCGCGGCGGTGACCACGGGCCAGGAGCGGCTGGGCGCGCTGGTGCTGCGCGGGCGGCCCGAACTGGATCTGGAGAGCGCTGATCAGCGGATCTTGGAGCGCGCG
>NZ_DASRGV010000299.1:0-4223 GCF_035650855.1 Actinocrinis sp.
ACCGAGGCGGTCACCCGCGCGCAGGCCGTGCCCGGCGTGACGATCGCCGTCCGGGCGCAGCGCGCGGCCGGCCTGGACAGCGGGCCGATCGGGCAGATCGCGCACTGGACCTCGCGCGCGGCGATCGTCTTCGACCTGGTGCTCGCCGTGGTCTGCCTGCTGCTGGCCGGCACGCTCACCGCCCGCACCCGCGCCGCCGGCCGGACCTTCCTGGCCACGCTCGGCGCGCGCAGGTCGACCGGAGTCGCCTCCACAGTGCTGGAAACCCTGCCGGCCTTCGTGATGATCGGCGTGGTCGCGTTCGGCGCCGCCTTCGGCGCGCTGGCCCTGCTCGCCCCGCTGATCGGCCGGATGGCGGTCGGCGATCCGCACAGCCTGCCGCTGTCCGGGCTGGCCACCCCGGCCACGGCGATCCTCGCGGTCTTCGGCATCCCCGCCCTCGGCCTCCTGCTGGCCGCGGTGCGCGCCGCGACCGAGCACCGCACCCGGCTGTCCTTCCTGCGCGAGGAGCGTGACTGATGAAGGGACGGTACGAACCATGACGCAGTCAGCCATGCCCCCGTCCGAGGCGCCGAACACGGACACGGCCGCGGCCGAGCCCGAGTTCGCGACGCTGCGCGAACTGGAGGAGGCGGCCACCCGGCAGCGGGCGCGCTTCGGCGAGTCGGCCCAGATCGTGTGCGACAACCTGGTGCGCATCTACCAGACCGGCGAGGTCGAGGTGCAGGCGTTGCAGGGCCTCGACCTGCTCGTGGACCGCGGCGAGCTGGTCGCGATCGTCGGGGCCTCCGGCAGCGGGAAGTCCACCCTCCTCAATATCCTGTCAGGGCTCGACCGGCCGACCGCGGGAGCGGTACGCGTCGCCGGGCACCAGCTGATGGGCATGAAGGGCCGAGAGCGGCTGCGGTATCGGCGCAAGACGGTCGGCTTCGTGTGGCAGCAGACCGGGCGCAACCTGATCCCGTACCTCAGCGCGCAGGAGAACGTGATGCTGCCGATGTCGTACACCTCGGTGCGCCGCAGGCAGCGCTCGGCGCGCGCCGGAGAGCTGCTGGAACTGCTCGGCGTCGGCTACTGCCGGGAGCGCCGCCCGGCGCAGCTGTCCGGCGGCGAGCAGCAGCGGGTGGCGATCGCGACCGCGCTGGCCAACGAGCCGGAGGTGCTGTTCGCCGACGAGCCGACCGGCGAGCTGGACTCGGCCACCAGCGACGAGGTCTTCGACGCGCTGCGCGGTGCGAACCGCGAGCTGGGCGTGACCATCGTGGTGGTCACGCACGACGCGGCGGTCTCCGAGCGGGTCGGGCGTACTGTGGAGATCCGGGACGGCCGGATCAGCACGGAGACGGTACGGCCCGCGCACGGCGCGCACGATGGCGGTTCGGAGGTCGTGGCCCAGTCCTACGCGGTGCTCGACCGCGCGGGCCGGGTCCAGTTGCCGCACGAGTACACCGAGGCGCTCGGGCTGCGTGAGCGGGTGCTGCTGGCGCTTGAGCCGGACCACATCGGCATCTGGCCGCAGCACCGCAGCCCCGATCCGCTGCCGGCCAGCGTTGAAGGGGACGAGGAATGAGCGAGACCGATCGCCGGGCCGACGCCGCCTCCGCTCCTGCCCCTGCTCTTTCCTCCGCCGCTGCTTCCGCATCCAGCACGGTCCTCGACGACAGCGGCCCGATGGTCGTAGCGCAAGGCCTGCACCGCGTCTACGGCAGCGGCGAGCGCGCGGTGCACGCGGTTAACGATGTGTCCTTCGAAATACCGCGCGGCGAACTGTGCGTCATCGTCGGGCGTTCCGGCTCCGGCAAGACCACGCTGCTCAACCTGATCGGCGCGCTGGACCGCCCGGACTCCGGGGAGCTGGCCATCGACGGCCGCCCGGTGTTCGGCAAGGGCCGCCGCCCGGCCGACTCCGAGCTGGCCGAGCTGCGCCGCGGCACCGTCGGGTTCATCTTCCAGTCCTTCGCGCTGCTGCCGGTGCTCACCGCGGCGGAGAACATCGGCATGCCGCTGCGCCTGCGCCGCGCCCCGGTGGCCGAGCGCGAGCAGCGGGTCAAGCTGCTGCTCGACCTGGTCGGCCTCGCCGCGCACGGCAAGCAGCGGCCGGGCGAGCTGTCCGGCGGCCAGCAGCAGCGGGTGGCGATCGCCAGGGCGTTGGCCAACACCCCGCGCCTGCTGATCGCGGACGAGCCGACCGGCCAGCTCGACCGGGCCACCGGCCGCTCGGTGATGCGCCTGCTGCGTGCGATCATCGCCGCCGAGCACGTCACGGCGCTGGTCGCGACGCACGATCCGGCGATGGTCGAACTCGCGGACCGGGTTCTGACCCTGCGCGACGGGCAGCTCGCCGAGGCGTGAACCGAGGGGATGATCAGTCGTGTACGGATACATCGGCTCGATGAAGGCCAAGCCGGGCTGCCGCGACGAGGTGGCGGCGTTACTGACGGCCGGCGCGACCGGCCTGCGCGCGATCGGGTGCAGCCACTACATCGTGTTCGCCTCGGACTGCGACCCCGACACCATCTGGGTGACCGAGGTCTGGGAGAGCAAGGAGAAGCACGACGCCTCGCTGCGACTGCCGGAGGCCAAGGCCGCGATCGCCAAGGCGATGCCGATGCTGACCGGCGAGTTCACCCGCCAGGAACTGTCTGTCTTGGGTGGGCTCGGGGTCTAAGGTCCGGGACCGGGTCGGCCGGCCTGGTCAGCTGACGCTGCGCGCCTTAAGTGCTCTGGCCAGTTCGTCGCGCGCTTCGAGGACCAGTCGGCGTAGCGCCGGGGCGTGACCGTCCTCGGCGAGCCAGCGGTCGGTGCGTGCCAGGGTGGCCTCCTCCACCACACGGCTCGGGAAGGCGAGCACCGCGATCCGGCGCGAGTTCTCGATCGAACGCTGCGACCACACCTCGTCCAGCGCGGTGAAGTAGCGCTCGACGAAGGGGAGCAGCAGGTCGGGACGCTCCGGCGTCGCGGCCAGACCGAGCAGCAGGTCGCGCAGCAGATCGGTGGGCTGGTCGCCGGATTCCACCGCGAGCTTCCAGGCCGCCGCCTTCGCCTCGGCGGTCGGACGCGCGGCCAGGCACCCGGCGTGCTTGCGCCGGCCGGCCGCCGTCGCGTCGCGCATCAGCTCCGCATCGAGCCGGGTCTGGTCGGCCTGGCCGCCGCGGGCCAGCGCGTGCAGGAAGGTCCAGCGCAGATCCGTGTCGACGGTCAGGCCGTCGATGAGCGCAGCGTCGTTCGGAAGCGCGGTGCCTTCGAGCAGCGCGTCCAGCAGCGCGTAGTCCTCTGCCGAGCAAGCGGCCGCGGCGACACCGCGGGCCCAGGCGAGCTGGTGGTCGGAGCCGGGCGTCGCGGCGGTCAGCTCGCGCCGGGCCATCGCGGCGGCCTGCCGCGCCGCCTCCCGTGCGGCCTGCGGCGCCAGATAGAACTGGAGCACGGCCTCGGTCTGCTGCAACAGGTTCTGCACGACGCCGACCTCTGATTCGGCCGCCGCGTGCCGGTCCACGAAGTCGATGAAGTCGCGCCCGGACAGCTCGGCGTCCCGGGTCATGTTCCACAACGCCGACCACAGCAGCGAGCGCGCCATCGGGTCCTCGAACGAGGACAGGTGCTCGCGCAGGAAATCCACCTGATCGGCCGTCAGCCGCACCTTCGCGTAGGTCAGATCGTCGTCGTTGAGCAGGTGGAAGACACCGCTGCCGTCACCCGCCTTCGCCGGCGAGAACGGGAACGGGGTGCGCGTGTCCGCGAGATCCAGCTCTTGCCGATCGACCCGCACCACCCGCGCCAGGCCGTCCGTAGCGCCGCGGCCTTCGTCCAGCGCATAGGACCCGATCGCGATCCGATGCGGCCTGGCTTCCAGGTAACCCGGGGCGGCCGACTGCGCGATCGCGTCACCATCGATCGTCAGCGTGTTGAGCTGCGCGGTCTCCAACCAGGCCCGGGACCAGGTGGCCAGGTCGCGCCCGGACGTCTCCGCCAGCACGTCGAGCAGGTCCGCGAGCGTCGTGTTGCCGTACGCGTGCCGCTTGAAGTAGCGCCGCGCCCCCTCCAGGAACGCCTCCTCGCCGACGTACGCGACGAGCTGCTTGAGCACTGACGCGCCCTTCGCGTACGTGATGCCGTCGAAGTTCAGCTTCGCGTCTTCGAGGTCGTTGATGGTCGCCACGATCGGATGCGTCGTCGGCTGCTGATCCTGGCGGTAGGCCCAGGCCTTGCGCCGGTTGGCGAAGGTG
>NZ_DASRGV010000300.1:0-5258 GCF_035650855.1 Actinocrinis sp.
CTCGGCCGAGTACACGTTCTCGCCGCCCGAGATGATCATGTCCTTGACGCGGTCGACCACTTTGACGTAGCCGTCACTGTCCACGGTGGCCACGTCTCCGGTGCGCAGCCAGCCGTCGTGCAAAGCCTGCGCCGTAGCCTCGGGCGCGCCCCAGTAGCCGCGCATCACGTTCGGGCCCTGGACTTCGATCTCGCCGCGTTCGCCCGGCTCGGCAAGGTCGCCAGTCAGGGTATTGACGCGGACGTCGGTGAAGAAGTGCGGCACTCCCGCGGTGCCCGCCTTGGAAAGGGCGTGGTCGCGGTCGAGCAGTAGCACGCCCGGCGACGCTTCGGTGGCGCCATAGCCCTGGATGAAAGACAGGCCGCGTTCAAGGTAGGTGCGGATGAGGGGTTCGGGGACGGGGGCGCCGCCGCAGAGAAGGCTTCGGACGCTCGAAAGATCCGCGGTCGCGAACTTGGGGTCGGCTGCGACGGTCTGGTACATCGCGGGGACGCCGAACATGACGGTGACCCCGTGTCGCTCGACGAGCTGCAGCGTGCGGGCTGGGTCGAACGCTGCCTCAAGGATCACCGTGCCGCCTTTGAGTAGCGTCGGCAGGCAGGTCATGTTGAGCGCCGCGGTGTGGAACAGCGGGGCGGTCACCAGCGTGACCTCGTCGTGCGCGAGGTCCGTATCTACCAGGACATTGATACTGTTCCAGATGATGTTGCCGTGGGTGAGCTGCGCACCCTTAGCCCGGCCGGTGGTGCCCGAGGTGTACATGATCAGGCAGGTGTCGTCGAGCGAAATCGGCTCGTCGATCGGCTCGGGGATGGGGCCGCTGCTGACGATCTGCTCGTAGGCGTCGCCGATCGGGATGGTCAGCCGGAGGGTAGGGACCTGTCCCGGTGCGACGAGGGTGCACGTGGCGCTGTGAATCAGCACACTGGCGCCGCTGTCGGACACGCAGTGATCGAGTTCGCGCTGACTGAGCCGGGTGTTGAGCGGCACGAACACGGCGCCGAGTTGGCCGGCCGCGAACAGCGTTTCCAGGAAGGCCGGGTGGTTCGGCGCGATGAACGCGACCCGGTCGCCGCGGCGGATCCCGAGCGTGCGCAGGTGATGCGCGAGGCGGGTGGCCCGCTCGTGCAGCTGCGCGTAGGTGTATCGGGTCTCCTCGTGGACGACGGCGACCGCGCTGGGCGTCTTGCGCGCTCGCCGCGCCGTCCAGGAGCCGAGTCCTTGGTTCCGCATGGTGATGGGCTCCTTCGCTCATCCGCGCGGGCAACAGGGGAAACGATCAGGGTTTTGCGAGGCCGAGCAGGCGCGCGGCGTTCTGCTTGAGGATCAGTGGCCTTACTTCGTCCTTGATCGGCAGCTTGGCGAAGTCGGCCAGCCAGCGATCCGGGCTGAGCACCGGGTAGTCGGTGCCGAACAGCACCTTCTCCTTCAGCAGCGTATTGGCGTACTGCACCAGCTGCGGCGGGAAGTACTTCGGCGACCAGCCGGACAGGTCGATGTACACGTGCGGCTTGTGTGTGGCCACCGCCAGCGCCTCGTCCTGCCAGGGGAAGGACGGGTGCGCCAGGATGATCGGCAGGTCCGGGAAGTCGGCGGCGACGTCGTCCACGAACATCGGGTTCGAATACTTCAGCCGGATCCCGCCGCCGCCCGGCGCCCCGGCGCCGATCCCGGTCTGTCCGGTGTGGAAGACCGCGATCGCCCCGGCCGCCTCGATCGCCTCGTAGAGCACGTACGCGCTGCGGTCGTTCGGATAGAAGGCCTGGATGTTCGGGTGGAACTTGAAGCCGCGCACGCCGTGCTCGTCGACCAGCCGGTGCACTTGCCGGGCCCCGGCGCGTCCCTTCGCCGGATCGATGGAGGCGAACGGGATCAGCACGTCCGGATGCCGCCGCGCCGCCTCGGCGATCTCCTCGTTGGGCACGGCCGGCGTGCCGGTCGCCGCCTCGGCGTCCACGGTGAACACCACCGCGGCCATCCGCCGCTCCCGGTAGTGCGCCGCGATCTCGTCGAGCGTGGGCTTGCGGTGTTCGGCGTCGACTTTGAAGTAAGAGCTCGAAGCTTCCTCGAGTTCGCGGGAGAGCGAGCCGGCGCCGGAGGAGGAGACCTCGGCGTGGGTGTGCACGTCGATGGCGACCAGGTCGTCGAGATTCAGCATCCTGATGACGTCCTTTCCGTGCTTGTCGGCGCGTTCACAGCTGCGGGGCCGGGATGCCGTAGGTCTGCTGGGCGCGGCCCACCGAGACCGGCCAGGCGCCGGCGATGGCCTCGGCGCTCCAGCCGCCGTCCGCGTAGGCGACGCTCACCTCCTGCGGGTGCGACCACAGGGCCAGCTTGTCCCCGCCGATCCCGATGCACTGCCCGGTCACCCCGGCGGACGCGTCCGAGGCGAGGTAGACCACGAGCCCTGCGACGTCCTCGGCGGTTCCGAAGCCCTCGCCCTTACGCAGCGAGTCCGGCAGCGGCCTGCCCTCGTTCTCAAGCGCCTCGATATGCGGCGCGAAGACCGGGATCGTGCGGGTCATCGCGGTCGCCGCGACCGGGATCACCGCGTTGACGGTGATCTGCGCCTTGGCCAGCTCCATCGCCCAAGTGCGGGCCATCGCCGCGATCCCGGCCTTGGCCGCGGAGTAGTTGGTCTGGCCGAAGTTGCCGCGCTGCCCCGCCGGGGAACCGGCGACGATCACGCGCCCGCCCTCGCCCTGCTCGCGCATCCGGTTCACCGCCGCGCGCACACAGGTGAAGGTACCGCGCAGGTGCACGTCGATGACGGTGTCGAAGTCGTCATCAGACATCTTCCACAGCACGCGGTCGCGCAGCACCCCGGCGTTGGTCACCATCACGTCCAGCCGGCCGAAGGACTCGACCGCGGCCGCGACCAGCGCCTCGGCCGTCTCCGTGGGCCCGACCGCCGCGGCGAGCGCGACCGCGCGGCCTCCGGCGTCGGCGATCTGCTTCGCCGCGGACTCGGCCGCCTCCCGGTCCACGTCGTTGACCACGACCGCCGCGCCGGCCGCGGCCAGCGCCTTCGCGTAGGCCAGGCCGAGGCCGCGCCCGCTTCCGGTCACCACGGCGACCTTCCCGGTCAGGTCCGTGTGCGTCTCCGTGTGCGTCGTCACCCTCGCCGCCTTTCGCTGTCCTTCATCGCTGCCGTTGCTCGAAGCCATGCGCGTGCGCGCCCAGGCCCGCTTTCGAAGTTATGCACTTCTCTTATCGCCGTCAATAGTATGCATAGCTTTTGCTGGCCGGGGTACGTTGTGCTGCGTGGATGCAGATTCCGCGCAGCCGGGCACCGCGCTGCGCCCCCAGTCGCTCATGCTCACCTTCCTGGGCAACTACGTGCTGGGCCGGGACGTGTGCGTGTACTCGGGCAGCGTCATCGACGTGTTCGCCCGCACGGGCGTGGGCGAGCCCGCGACCAGGTCCACCCTCGCCCGTATGGTCAACCGCGGGCTGCTGAGCCGCCAGCGCGAGGGCCGCAAGATGTACTTCGGCCTGACCGCGCGCTCGGCCGCGATCCTGCGCGACGGCGAGGAGCGCATCTGGAAGGCCGGAGCGGTCAACCGGGACTGGGACGGCACCTGGACGCTGCTCGGCTTCTCGCTGCCCGAGTCCTGGCAGCGGCAGCGGCACGACCTGCGCTCGCAGCTGACCTGGGCGGGCTTCGGGCCGCTGTGGGGCGGGGTGTGGATCGCGCCGGGCCGGGCCGAGGTCGCCGGGATCGTGGCCGGGCTCGGCCTCGAGGCGCACGTGAAGGTCTTCCGCTCCACCGCCGAACCCGGCACCGACATCGGCCGGATGATCGAGGAGACTTGGGACCTGCCCGCGCTGGCCGCGCGCTACGCCGACTTCCTGGCCCGCTGGCGCCCGTTCACCGAGGCGAAGCAGCACCCTGAGGTGAGCGATCCGCTCAGCACCAAGCTGCTGCTGTTCACCGAGTGGCTGCAGATCGTGCGCGCCGATCCGCGGCTGCCCGCGCAGCACCTGCCCGCGCAGTGGCCGGCCGCGGCGGCGGAGGACCTCTTCCGCGCCGCGAACGCACTCGTCGACGAGCCGGCCCGGCGGATGGCCGAGGAACTGCTGGACACAGTTCCCGATGTCACAGCGCCCGATGTCACAGCGCCCGATGTCACAGCGCCGGATGTGACTGAGCCAGATACCGCAGTGCCGAATGTTCACAGTTCGTCATAACTCGTCAGGACGCGTTGAGGAAGGCCCGCACCTCGGCGACCAGCTCCTGCGGCCGCTCGAAGACCACCAGATGGCCGCTGTCGATCTCGGTGAAGCGGCTGCCGGCGATCGCCTCGTGTACGAGACGGGCCTGCTCCACCGGCACCACCTGGTCCCGGGTCAGCCCGATCACCAGGGTCTGCGCGGTGATCTTCGGCAGCAGGTCGCGCAGGTCGGCGCGGCCGTCCAGGTCGATGTGGCGGCGCATGCCCTCAGTGATCGGCGGCGCGTTCGCGATCAGCTGCGCCAGGGCCTCCTCGCCGATCGCGCTCAGGAACGGGGCGCTGAAGCAGGTCAGCTGGAGGAACCGGGTGAACAGGTCGTGGTCGGTGCGCTCGAGGCGCCGCCAGACCTCGAAGGAGAGCTGCTGGCGCGCGTCGTGCGGGCCGGGCCAGCCGGCGACGAGGACGAGCCGGCGCACCAGATGCGGGTGCAGGGCGGCGACCGCGGCGGCCACGACGGCGCCGAGCGAGTAGCCGAGCAGGTCGACCGGCTCGCCGCCGCACTGCTGCACGGCCTCCTCGGCGACTGCCGCGATCTGCCCGGCCAGCAGCTCCACCGTCAGCGGACCCTGCGGCTCGACGGTCAGACCGCTGCCGGCGTAGTCGGGGAGGTAGACGGTGTGGCTCGCGGTGAAGGCGTCGAGGAGGTGTCCGAAGTTGAGCTGCGCGTCGAGGCCGGTACCGGCGACCAGCACCAGTGCGGGGCGCTGGTCGCCGGCGGTCTGCGGCGTGGCGGTGTAGTGCACGGCGGCGCCGTGGGCGGTGACGGTCGGCATGATCAGGCTCCTTAGAAGGTCAGCACGGGCTTGACGGCGGTTCCGGCGACCATGTCGGCGACGGCGGCGTTGATGTCCTCGAACTTGTAGTGCCGCACCAGCCGCTCGACCGGGAGCCGCCCGGCCGTGACCAGGTCGACCAGGGTCGGCAGCAGCGACTCGGTCTCGCTGTCGCCGAGGGTGAGCCCGGTGACGGTACGCCCGGGAAGCAGGAAGTTGACATCCACGGGGACCTGGGTGCCGAACGCCG
>NZ_DASRGV010000301.1:0-9234 GCF_035650855.1 Actinocrinis sp.
CGCCCCCAAACCTGGATCTCAGGACCCTCCGCCACCAGCGACATCGAACTGAGCCGCGTCGAAGGCGTCCACGGCCCCCGCCACCTCGACGTCATCATCGTCAGCGAGCACTGAGTCAGTGCTTCGGCGGCGCCGTGCTCGACCGCACGGTCAGGGTCGTGGCGATCTCCAGCCCGATCTGCGGCGCCTGCTCGCCCCGGCCGAGCGCCAGGGCCAGCTCGGTCGCCGCCACCGCCATCTCGGTCAGCGGCTGGTGCACGGTCGTCAGCGGCGGGTCGGCCCACGCGACCACCGGCAGGTCGTCGAACCCGACCACGCTGAGATCCTCGGGGATGCGCAGCCCGGCGTCACGAGCCGCCTGATAGGCCCCCACCGCTTGCAGGTCGTTCGACGCGAAGATCGCCGTCGGCCGCTCCGGCAGGGCCAACAGCGTCCGCGCCGCCGAGCAGCCGCCCTCGCGGGTCAGGTCGGCGTGTACGACGAACTGTGATTCGGACGGCAGGCCGGCGGCAGCGAGCGCGGAGCGGTAGCCGTCGAGCCGCGCCGCGCAGAACAGCACGTGTTCCGGCCCTGCGATCATCGCGATGCGCCGGTGGCCCAGCTCGATCAGATGCCTGGCCGCCGCCCGGCCGCCAGACCAGTTGGTGGCGCCGACGAACGGCACGTCGTCCGGAAGTTCGGTGGTCGGATCGAAGACGACGAAAGGGATGCCCTTCGCCGTCAGCTCCGCGCGCTCGGCCGCCGAGAGCTGCGCCACCGACAGCACGCACTTCGGCCGCCGCGAGACCGTGTCGTCCCAGCCCGGCGCGGAATCGTGCAGCCCGAACTCGGAGACCATCACCCCGACCCGGTGCTTTCGCGCCGCACGCTCGACCCCGCGGATGATCTCCACCGCCCACATGCTCTCCAGCTCGCGGAATACGAGCTCGACGACGTTGCTGCGGTTCGACCCGGACGGCTTGCGGTACCCGTGCCGATTGATCAGCTCCTCGATCAGCGCGCGCTTCTCGGCGGAGACGCCTGACTTGCCGTTGAGCACCTTCGAGACGGTCGGCACCGAGACTCCGGCCGACTCCGCGATGTACGCGATCGTCACCGGCCGCGAGGAGTCGCCGGGAACCCGCTCCCGCCCCCGGTCGGCCACGTCGTCAGGTCCGTGCTGCGCCAAGATCGCCTCCCGGGCCGGTGGTATTCGATTGCGTTCGATGTTACGTTCTCCCGCGCGCCGAGCGAAAGTTTCCCACCACCACTGCCTTGGAAGGTGCGCTCGATGACGAGTCTCGCACGGTTCCTCCCCCGCGAACGCCGAGCATCGCGACACGCTGCGCGGTTCGCGGCGCTCGCCCTGACGATCGCGCTGCTTCCGGCGATGCCCGCCGTCTCCCACGCGGCGACCACTGCCACCACTGCGACCACCGACGGTCCGGTCCTCCCCGCGCCTTCGAACGCTGCGATGGACGCCGTGGCCGCGATGCAACCGAGCACGAACATCGGCAACACCCTGGACGCCATCCCGGACGAGACCTCGTGGGGCAACCCGCCGATCACCAAGGCGCTGTTCGACACCTACCGCGCGCATGGCTTTCACAGTGTTCGTATCCCCGTGACCTGGGACAATCACAGCTCGGTCACCGCCCCCTACACGATCGACCCAGCCTTCCTGGCCCGGGTCAAGCAGGTGGCCGACTGGGCGCTCTCCGACGGGCTGTACGTGGTGATCAACGTGCATCACGACTCGTGGGAGTGGATCTCCGCCATGACCACGGACCACGACAACGTCCTGGCCCGCTTCGACGCGCTGTGGACGCAGATCGCCGCCGAGTTCAAGGGCGAGCCGCGCAAGCTGCTGCTCGAGAGCGTCAACGAACCGCAGTTCAACAACGCCACCGACGCCCAGAAGGCGCAGTTCATGAACGAGCTCAACAGCTCGTTCGTCAACATCGTGCGCCAGTCGGGCAGCCGGAACGCGACCCGCCTGCTGGTGCTACCCACCTTGGGCGACACGCCGGATCAGACGTTGATGGACAACCTGTCCGCCGAGATGGCGGCGCTGAAGGACCCGAACCTGGTCGCCAGCGTGCATTACTACAGCTTCTGGCCGTTCAGCGTGAACATCGCCGGCTTCACCACGTTCAATGCCCAGACGCAGCAGGACCTGCTCGACACCTTCGGCAGGCTGTACAACACGTTTATCGCCAAGGGCATCCCCGTCTACATGGGCGAATGCGGCCTGCTGAACTACCCCGACTACACCAACCCGAACAACATCGTCGAGCCCGGCGAGGCGTTGAAGTACTTTGAGCTGCTCGGCTACGAGGCGCGGATCAACCACGTCACCACCGCGCTGTGGGACGCGGGCAACTACCTCAACCGCAATACCCTGCAATGGCGCGTCCCCACGCTGATCGACCAGATCAAGTCCGCCTGGCGCACCCGCTCCGGCACGGCGGCCTCCGACCTGCTTTTCGTGCCGAAGTCCGGTCCGATCACCGCCCAGACCGTCGCCCTGAACCTGAACGGCACCGAGTTCCGCTCGCTGCAGGTGAACGGCAAGGAGCTGCGCAAGGGCCGGGACTACGCCGTATCCGGGGACCAGCTCACCCTCACCGCTGCCACGCTCAGCTCGCTCGTCGGCGACCGGGCGTACGGCGTCGACGCGACCCTGGACGTCCGCTTCTCCAAGGGCGTTCCGTGGCAGATCCACGTGATCAGCAACGAGACCCCGGTGCTCGCCGCCGCCACCGGCACCACCAGCGCGTTCGCGATTCCGACCCAGTTCAACGGCGACGTGCTGGCGACCATGGAGGCCAAGTACGACGACGGGACCGACGCCGGGCCGGCCAGCTGGACCTCGTACCAGGAGTTCACGACCGCGTTCGCGCCCGACTACCCGAACAACGCGATCACCCTGACGCCCGCGTTCTTCGACTCGCTCACCGACGGCGCGCGCGTCACGCTCACTTTCCACTTCTGGAGCGGCGCCCTGGTGACCTACCACGTGACCAAGACCGGAACGACGGTCACCGGTACTACCAGCTGATCACGTCGCTCAGCCGGCCGGTCGGTTCGTTGGTCAGCTGGCCGGCCGGCTGAGCGATGCGCGCGGCGTCACTCTGCCGAGAGCGCCCGTACGGCAGCGGGCTCCGATCCCGATCCTGCTCCTGATCCCGTTTCGGCTCCCGATCCCAACCCCGCCTCCGCCTCCTGGGTCGCCGCCCAGGAGGCGAGCAGCCGCAGCGCCTGCTGCGAGGGCGAGCCCGGCTCGGCGGCGTACAGCGTCAAGGTGAGACCGGGCTCCTCGACCATCTCAAGACCCTCATAGGCGAGGGTCAGGTCGCCGACCACGTGGTGGTGGAACCGCTTGACCCCGCTGCCGTGGTGGCGGACATTGTGCGCTCCCCACCGCCTGCGGAACTCCTCGCTGAGCGTGGACAGCTCGCCGATCAGATCGTGCAGGTCCTTGTCGTGCGGATTGCGTCCGGCCTCGGTGCGCAGGATCGCCACGGTGATGTCGGCGGCCTGCTCCCAATCCGGGTAGAACCGGTACGCGGCGCGGTCGAGGAACTGGAACCTGGCCAGGTTCGGCGGCCGCTGCGGATCGGCGTAGACGTCGTGGTAGAAGGCGCGCGCCAGCCGGTTGCCGGCCAGCAGGTCGAGCCGGCCGTTGCGCACGAACGCGGGCCCCTCGCCGACCGCGTCCAGGATCCACTGCAGGCTCGGGCGCGCCTTCCACTGCTTCGCGGCGCGGCGGCGGGGCCGCTCAAGGGCGCCGCTGCCGTCCGCGGCCTTCGCCAGGTCGAACAGGTGGGCCCGCTCGGCGTCGTCCAGGTCCAGCGCGCGGGCGATCGCGTCCAGGACGCCGGCGGACACCCCGGCCAGGTTCCCGCGCTCCAGCTTCGAGTAGTACTCGATGCTCACGTCGGCCAGCGCGGCGACCTCGCTGCGGCGCAGCCCCGGTACGCGGCGGTTCGATCCGGCGGGCAGCCCGGCCTGCCGCGGGGTGATCTTGGCTCGCCGCGAGATCAGGAACTCGCGGACTTCGGCGCGATTGTCCACTCGATGACCGTACGCCGCCCGCGTCGCGTCAGGGATGCCCTGCCAGTACACCTTTCATCAGAGACTCCCTGTCCGGCGATGAAGCGGGTTTTCTGGGTAAGGATGGACCGCTCAAGACACATGGAGGACGAATATGCGCGGCGTCGTGATGCACGCACCTGGTGACGTGAGGGTCGAGGACCTCAAGGATCCGGCGATCACCGCCCCGACCGATGCGATCATCCGCCTTTCGGCGACTTGTGTATGCGGCTCGGACCTGTGGCCGTATCGCGGGTCCGATCAGGTGACCCGGCCCACCCCAATGGGCCATGAATACGCCGGCATCGTCGAGGCGGTCGGCGACGAGGTCGGGAACGTCAGGCCCGGCCAGTTCGTTGTCGGCTCGTTCTTCGCGTCGGACAACACCTGCGAGATCTGCCAGGCCGGATACCAGACCTCCTGCGTGCACCGCGAGCCGGTCCGCGGGGCGCAGGCGCAGTACATGCGCGTGCCGCTGGCCGACGGCACCCTCGTGGCCACGCCCGAGGTCCCCGACGCGGACCTGGTCCCCAGCTTCCTGGCCGCCTCCGACGTGCTGGGCACCGGCTGGTTCGCCGCGGTGGCCGCGCAGGCCGGCCCCGGTAAGACGGTCGCGGTCGTCGGCGACGGCGCGGTCGGGCTGCTCGGGGTGCTGGCCGCCCGGCAGCTCGGGGCCGAGCGGGTCATCGCGATGAGCCGGCACGAGTCCCGGCAGAAGCTCGCCCTCGAGTTCGGCGCCACCGACATCGTCACCGAGCGCGGCGACGAGGGCGTGGCGCGAATCAAGGAGCTGACCGGCGGGCTGGGCGCGCACTCGCTGATCGAGGCGGTCGGGACGCAGGAGTCGATGATGCAGGCCATCCGCTCCACCCGGGCGGGCGGGCACGTCGGCTACGTGGGCGTCTCCCACGACGTCGCCCTCGACGGCCAAGAGCTGTTCTTCTCCCACGTGCACCTGCACGGCGGGCCGGCCCCGGTACGCGCGTACCTGCCCGAGCTGATCGACCTGATCTCGAAGCGGTCCATCGAGCCGGGCAGGGTCTTCGACCTCGAAGTCCCGCTCGACGAGGCCGCCGAGGCGTACCGTGCCATGGACGAGCGCCGGGCCATCAAGGCCCTGCTGCGTCCGTGAGCCGCGACGAGAAGAGGGAAGTACATGGACGTCCTTAAGCGGCAGCCCACGGCGAAGGGGCCGGAGCAGTGGTTCACCGGTGACGTCTACTTCGACGTCATCGCCCGCGGCGAAGAGCCCTCGCGCGTACGCGTGAACACCGTCCGCTTCTCCCCCGGCGCGCGTACCGCCTGGCACTCGCACGCGATGGGCCAGACCTTGCACGTGACCGAGGGGATCGGCCTGGTTCAGGCCCGCGGCGGCGAGGTCGTCGTCATGAAGCCGGGCGACACCGTGTACACGCCGCCCGGCGAGTGGCACTGGCACGGCGCGGCGCCCGAGAATTTCATGACCCACCTCGCGATCTGGGAGGGTCCCGGACCCGACGCCGGCGAGGAGACCGCCTGGGGCGAGCACGTCACCGACGACGAATACGGATCATGACGCGCGTCTTCATCACCGGCTCCGTCGACGGGCTCGGCCGCGCCGCCGCCAGCACTCTGATCAAGGCCGGGCACGAGGTGGTGCTGCACGCCCGCAGCACCACCCGGGCCGGGGACTTCGGCGAGCTGGCGAAGCGCGCGGCCGCCGTTGTCGTCGGCGACCTTTCCAGCGCGCGCGAGACCCGCGAGGTCGCCGACCAGGTCAACGCTGTCGGACCGATGGACGCGGTCATCCACAACGCCGGCGTCTACACCAGCTCCAGCCGCATCGCCACCGCGGACGGACACGCGCAGACCCTCGCCGTCAACGTCCTCGCGCCGTACATACTCACCGCGTCCGTCAGCCGCCCGGCGCGGCTGGTCTACCTCAGCAGCGGCATGCACCGCAGCGGTGACGCCTCGCTGCGCGACCTCGACTGGACCGCGCGGCGCTGGAGCTGGATGCGGGCCTACTCGGACAGCAAACTGTTCGTCACCGCGCTTGCGCTCGCCGTCGCGCGCCGCTGGCCTGAGGTGTTCAGCAACGCGGTCGACCCCGGGTGGGTGCCGACGAAGATGGGCGGCCGCGGGGCGCCGGACGACCTCGAACTCGGTCACCGCACTCAGGAATGGCTCGCCACCAGCGAGGATCCCGACGCGAAGGTCAGCGGCGGCTATTGGTTCCACCAGCGCCGCCAGGCCCCGGCGCCGGCCGCCGCCGACGAGGACTTCCAGGACCGGCTGCTGGTTGAGCTCGCGCAGCTGACCGGAGTGCGTCTGTTTTAAGGGACGCTCACTCCGGCTCCCAGGCGAAGAGCCGTTCGAAGATGCGTCGGTCGCCGTCGAGTTTCAGGGAGTCCATCGGAAGGCGGCCGTACAGGAAAAGCACCAGGTCGCTGGCCGTGCCTTGGGCGGAGGCATAGGCAGCGGCCGGGTCGGCGGCGGTGCCGGGGTCGGCCAGGCGGGCGGCGCGGGCGCCGTCGGCGGAGAGCCAGAGCCGCCAGGAGCGGCCTTCGGTCGCGTGATAGTCCACGACGGCGGGTTCGTGCGGCCAGGGATCCGTCGTCGCGCAGCAGGTGAACTGGAAGTCCTCGACACCGTCGAGCGCCACCTCGTCCGGCAGCGGCTGCGCGGCGCCCGCGGTCAGCTGCGCGTCGTAGGTGTGCACCGCGACTTCCTGGAGCTGGTGCCGGGCGACGGCGCCGCAGGTCTTGGGCGACTGCGACGTACCCCACCACGTCCAGCAGCCGCGATCCGGCCCGGCCTGCCGCAACGCCTCCAGGAGCAGGTCCGTCGATTCGGCCAACCAGGCCAGCAAGGCCTCACGCTCCCGGGGCGCGGGCGCGGAATCCTGCGGTGCGGCTTTGGCCGCGGCATCGGGACCCGCGTCGACGGTGGCGGCCCAGGCGCGGCGACCCACCCCGATGTGCTGCGCCAAGTCGAACAGCGTCCAGTCGGGGCAGGTGGGCACCTGCGCGTCGAGGCTGGGCGCGGCGGCGACCGCGGCGCGGAAGGCGGTCGCGCGTTCGTCGATCAAGCGCAGCAGGTCGGGGAAGTCGAGAGTGTTTTGCACCCCGGTTGTCTATCACCCCGGGTCGCCGGAAAGCGATCCTTTTCGCGCCGACCGAGATCGTCGGCGCTGCGGCCTCGCGGCGGTGGATTCAACCGGGCGGCCAGCGCGCGGCGGCCGTCGCGGCCAACCGGCTAACCTGCTGCGGTGAGCGTTGAGCTGGTCCTCTTGCCGCGGGTGGCGTTCCGCGGGCGTGAGATCGCCGGGTCCCGGTTGGGCGGCCTGCTCGCGCTGCTCGCCGACGACCTGCGCGCGGGTTGCAGCACGACGCGGCTGGTTGAGGGGGTGTGGCCGGAGGAACAGCCGGAGCACCCGACGAGGGCGCTTCAGGTGCTCGTTTCCCGGGCGCGGGCGCAACTTGGCCCGGACGCCATTGCCAGCACTCCGGTCGGCTATCGGCTCACTCTGACGGACGAGCAGGTCGACGCTGCCGCGGTGCTGACGTACGCATCGGCCGCCGCGCGCTGCGCACAAGCCGGCGACCACGCGGGGAAGCCGGGTTCGATGACCCGCTGTCCGAGCTTCGCGCGGCGCGGGCTTCCACCTACGCGGCCCTGGTGCGTGCCCGCGCGCTAGCACTCTCCCAGCTCGGCCGGCACACCGAGGCCGCCGAGGTTCTCGCGGTCCTGATACGAGACCATCCGCGCGATGAGGAGGTCTTGGCGCAGCTGTTGCTGTGCGAGGCTGCGAGCGTTGGTCCCTCCGCGGCGCTGGTCAGGTACGACGCCTACCGGCGTGGGCTGCGCGAACAGTTGGGCAGCGACCCCGGTGCGGAATTGCAGCGAGTGCACCGGCAACTTCTGGAACGCGAAAGGCCGGCCGTCCGGCGCGGCATTCCGCATGAGCCCAATGCGCTGCTCGGCCGAGACGGCGACATCGCCGCGGTGATCGAGCTGCTGCACTCGTCCCGGGTCGTCTCGATCATCGGCCCCGGCGGCCTGGGCAAGACCAGACTGGCGAACGCCGTCGCCTCCCGAGCCCGGCAGCGCGTCGTCCACCTGGTGCCGCTCGCCGGGGTCACCGCCGACTGCGACGTCATCGACGAGGTCTCATCCGCTCTCGGCGCCGGCGAGCTCGGGCGCGCGCCGGTGGGCGCTCAGGCCGGCTCGACGGAGGCGGTCGCAGTCGCCGGCATCGTGGCCGCGCTCGGCCCCGGACCGGTGCTGCTGGTTCTGGACAACTGCGAGCACGTCATCCGCGGCGCCGCGCAGTTGGTGCGCGACCTGGTGGCGATGAGCCGGGATCTGCGCGTCCTGACGACCAGCCGATCGCCGCTCGGAATTTCGTCAGAGTCCGTATACCTGCTGCCCGAGCTGAACCTGGCGACCAGCGTGGAGCTGTTCCGGCAGCGGGCCAGCGCCGCCCGACCCGGGGCCGATCTGCCCGAAGAGACGGTGCGAGAGCTATGCGCCCGGCTTGACGGGCTGCCACTCGCGGTGGAGCTCGCGGCGGCTCGGGTGCGCGTGATGTCAGTAGCCGAAATCGCCCGGCGCCTGGACGACCGGTTCGCCCTGCTGCGCGGATCCGCGCGCGATGCCCCGGAGCGGCACCGCACCCTGCACGCGGTCATCGACTGGAGCTGGCACCTGCTCGCGCCGGACGGCCAGGCGGCGGTGCGCGCCTTGTCGGTCTTCCCTGGCGGCTTCACTGTCGACGCGGCGCAGTACCTGCTGGGCGGGGGCGACGCAGCCGGCCCAGACGACGCAGCCATCACAGACGACGTAGACGTACTGTCCGTCCTGGAGCAGTTGGTGGGCCAATCGCTGCTCCAAACGGTCGACGCCGCGTCAGGTACGCGTTTCCGGATGCTTGAATCCGTCCGCGAATACAGTGCGGCGCGCTGCCGGCAGGCCGGTGAGAGCGACCTGGTGGTGAGCCGGTTCCTCGCCTGGGCGCGCGATTTCGGCAAGGCGCACCATGAGTCGATCTTCGGCCCGGACATGGTCACCTCCGCGACGCGGGCCAGGGACGAGCAGGAGAATCTGCTGCTGGCGCTGCGGCTCGGGATCGAGCGCGAGGACGGCCTGGCTGTCGCGGCGGCGTACACGGTGCTCGGT
>NZ_DASRGV010000302.1:0-16513 GCF_035650855.1 Actinocrinis sp.
CCAGTTCGCCGCGCCGCAGGGCCAGACGAACACCGACACCGGCTGGGACGTGCAGTCCACCGCCAGCGGCTCCTCCTTCAGCGGGTTCGCCTGGTTCGGCAACTACACCACCCGCCAGGACGGGCCCGGGCACACCTTCCAGCTCACCAACGTCTCGAACCTCACGCTCGACAACCTGTGGATCGAGCACAACGTGGTGGGGGTCTGGGGCCTGACGGCCGTCAAGAACTCGACCTTCACCAACCTGCGCATCCGCGACACGCTGGCGGACGGCATCAACCTCACCAACGGAAGCCAGGGCAACCTGATCTCCAACGACGAGGCGCGCACCACCGGCGACGACAGCTTCGCCCTGTTCGCCGCGCAGGACAGCTGCTCCGGCTGCAAGGAGACCGGCAACACCATCCAGAACGTCACCGCGCTGACCCCGTGGCGGGCGGCGGGCGTGGCGGTCTACGGCGGGTACAACAACACTGTCCAGAACTTCTACGTGGCCGACACTCTGTGCTACCCGGGTCTGACGGTCAGCTCGCTGAACTTCGGCTTCCCGTTCGAAGGGTTCGAGGACAGTCCGCCGACCACGATCCAGAACTTCTCGCTGGCCCGTGACGGCGGCCATTTCTGGGGCAACCAGGCGTTCGGCGCGGTCTGGATGTTCTCGGCGACGAACCCCTTCCAGGGCATCCGGATCAACGATTCGACCATCACCGACCCGACCTACACCGGGATCATGTTCCAGACGGACTATGTCAACAACACCGCGCAATATCCGTTCCAGGACACGATCTTCACCAACACCACCATCACCGGGACGCACGCGAACAACGACGGATACGGCAACGGCAAGTCGGGCTTCGGCGTCTGGGCCAACCCGCTGCCCGAGGCCGGGCAGGGTCCACCGGTCGGCTCAGTGACGTTCAACCATTTGGTGGAGAGCAACAACGACGTCAATATCCAGAACACCTCGACCAGCACGTTCACCATCACCGTCAATCCGTAGCCGGCCGCCGACGGCGGTGAAGCGCAGCGCTCGCCGCTGATCGCTTCCGGCTCCGAACGACGGGCCCCGGGCTCCCCAGCGCCGCTGGGGAGCCCGGTCGCGTTCCTGATCGCAATCTTGTACATCGCCTTTTCCACCGAACACACCGGTCACCGGGGCTGGGTCTGGCGGCGGTGCTGTGAAATGATCCGGGTGCAGGAGGGGCATGTCGAGTCAGTGTTCTCATGAGGGCGAGGAGCGGGCGGAGGTGAGCGGCCGCGACCTGGACAGCGTTCTCGACTCCGCGAGGGCCGGGGACGAGTCCGGCATGGCGGAGCTCTGGCACGCCCTGAACCCCCCGGTGCTGCGCTACCTGAGAGTGGTGGTCGGGCAGGCCGCGGAGGACGTCGCCTCGGAGACCTGGCTGCAGGCGGCCAGGGACATCCGCCGGTTCCGCGGGGACGCGGCCGGGTTCCGGGTGTGGCTGTTCCGGGTGGCCCGCAACCGCGCGCTGGAGGAGCTGCGCCGCAGCGGGCGCCGCAAGGAGGACCCGGCGGGCCTGTACACGGCGCCGGACCTGGCGTCCCGGGACGATCCGGCGCGGGAGGCGGTAGAGCGCTTGGCTACGCGTCAAGCGCTGCGTCTCATAGCCCAGCTGCCGGCGAACCAGGCCGAAGCGGTGATGCTGCGCGTGGTCGTCGGTCTCGACGTGACGCAGACCGCGGAGGTGCTGGGGAAGCGACCCGGTGCGATACGCATAGCGGCCATGCGGGGACTGCGCCGGCTGGCCGCAGTCGTCGACGGGGAGGGCTTGCTGGAGGCTGAGCACGCCGGGGCCGGAACCGGAGCCGGAGCCGTGCTGCCGGAGGTGGCCGAATGAACGAGAGGCGCAGCCGCAATCTCGACACCGTGTTGGCCGCCGCAGCCGCGCCGCCGCTGCCTGAGGAAGAGGACGCACAGGCGCTGGCGAACGTGCTGACGATGTTCCACACGGCCGGAATCGCCGCAGAGGCAGGCGTCGCGGCGACGGAGCCGGTCACGGCGCACAGTCCGGTCGAATCCACCACGCCGGGGGATGCCCCGGCAGTCCGCAGCACCCCGCGCGTCTCGTTCATGACGAAGTGCGCTCTCGCGTTCGTGTTCGTCCTGGGCGCCAGCATCGCGATCTCGAGTACCGGAGTGCTGCCCTCACCGGTGCAGTCCTTCGTGCATCACATGTTCGGCGGCATCGGCGTGCCCGCGCCCCCGCCCACCCGGAACAGCAGCACGCCGAGCGGCGCCGGCACGGGTTCCGCCCCGACGAACCCGTTGCCCACCGTGAGCACGGGCCCTGACTCGGTCGCCTCGGCATCGGCGTCACACGCGAACGGGGCCGGCGCCCCGACGACGAGCGCTCCCGGGGCCGGGGTCTCGGCGGCGGCCTCTCCCAGCGCGACCGAGGCGTCCCTGTACACCCTGTGCACTCAGGTCAAGGGCAGCGGGAACAGCTGGAAGACGACGATGAGCGCGCAGGATCAGGCGCGGCTGGTCGCGGCCGCCGGCGGGGAGAACAAGGTTCACGCCTACTGCAACCAGCTGCTCAAGTCGGGCACGTCGTCCTCCGACACCACCACCGTCACTCCGTCCCCGACGCCGAGCGCCGGCGACTGACAGCCTGCGCCCCGCTCTCTCCGGACGCTACGCCGACACTGCGGCCTCGGTAATCACGCTGATCAGAGCGTGTGTAACACAATGCGGGCCAAGTGACCCTGTTAGTGCGTGAGGCGATGGCAAAGGGTGTGCCCGAACACCCCTTAGCGTCGCTTCCGCAGGGCCTGCGGCGCCGTGACCCCTTCGCTGGCAAGTGCCGCAGGCCCGCCATTCTTCTCCCGCGCCGTCTCCGTGACCTCTCCGCTGGGACGATCGCGCTCGGTTGAGCCGGCTTGCGCCCCCCACACCCGCACCCTTGACAGTCGCGCGCCGCGCGAGCACGCTGACTCTCGAATCGCGTTGGGAGAGCGCTCTCCAAACGAATCACCCACCGCCTCACGCGTGGGCGCCGTCCGCCCGGCCGCGCGCGTGAGTCTCAGGGCTCTCCCACGCCTCTGCCACGCCGCCGGGTCGGACCGCCTTCCCTCGCCGACGGTCCTTCTGTCGTCGTCTGCGCGGAGAGAGAGTCATGCGCTTGGTTCACCCTTCCCCGGGCCGGCCGCCGCGCCGGTCCCGTGTGCGCTCCCTGATCGCCGCGGCGGTGGTCGCGGTCACCACCGCCGGCCTGCTGACCGCGGTGTCGATGGAGGCGAACGCGGCGCCCACCCTGCTGTCCCAGGGCAAGCCGACCACCGCCTCGTCCTTGGAGAACTCCACCTTCCCGGCGTCCAACGCCACCGATGGCAACACCGGCACCCGCTGGTCCTCCGCGTTCAGCGACCCGCAGTGGCTCGAGGTGGACCTGGGTGCCTCGGCTGGCATCACGCAGGTGGTGCTGCAGTGGGAGGCCGCCTACGCCACCGGTTTCCAGATCCAGACCTCGAACGACAACGCGAACTGGACCTCGATCTACTCCACCACCACCGGAACCGGCGGAACACAGACCCTTAACATCACCGGTACCGGCCGCTACGTCCGCATGTACGGCACGACCCGAGCCACGCAATACGGCTACTCGCTCTGGGAATTCCAGGTCTACGGCAGCATCGGCGCCAGCACGGGGTGCAGCACGACCAACGCCGCACTCGGGCATCCGGCCACCGCATCGTCACTGGAGAACGCGACCTTCCCGGCGTCGAACGCCGTCGACGGCAACATCGGCACCCGCTGGTCCTCCGCGTTCAGCGACCCGCAATGGCTCCAGATCGACCTCGGCAGCACCCAGTCGATCTGCGGCGTCACGCTGAACTGGGAGGCGGCGTACGCGACCGCGTTCCAGATTCAGACCTCGAACGACGCAGGGAACTGGACCTCGGTCTATTCGACCACCACCGGAACCGGCGGAACGCAGAACCTCAGCCTGAGTGGATCAGGGCGCTACATCCGCATGTACGGCACGACCCGCGCGACCCCGTACGGCTACTCGCTCTGGGAGTTCCAGGTCTTCACCACCGGCGGCGGCACCGGCACTCCCTCGCCCTCGCCGAGCCCGACCGGTTCCAGCGGCGGCGGTGGCGGCAACGGCGCTCCGCCGCCCTCGTTCTGGGGCAACACCGGCAGCATCCCGGCGGCCACGCACGTCCTGGAAGTCAAGATCGCCAACCAGACGAACGGCCAGTACCCTGACAGCCAGGTCTACTGGAGCTTCAACGGCCAGACCGCCTCGATCGCGCAGCAGCCGTACATCGACATGCCCGCCAACTCGGCCGGCCGGATGTACTTCTACCTGGGCCAGCCGAACGGTCAGTACTACGACTTCATCGAGTTCACGGTCGGCGCCACGTTCATCAACGTGGACACCACCAGGGTCGACCGGTTCGGCCTGAAGCTGGCGCTGCTCGTGCACAGCCACGACGGCTCCGAGCAGGAGGTCGGCGAGAACTACGCCACCTTCCAGGAGAGCCGCAGCGCCACCTTCAGCCGCTTCCAGAACTCGGTGCCGACCGAGTTCAAGGAACTGGCCACCGACCAGGCGCCCTACGGCATCCCCTCCCCCGGCAACGACCCGGCCTTCCAGCCGGGCGGGGCATACGCGAACTACATGACCAGCTACGCCGCGGCGAACGGTGACTCCAGCGACAGCACGGCGCAGATCTTCGGCTGCGGCGGGACCCTGTCCGCGAACCCGACCCTGTGCGCCGGGCTGAACCGGCATGTCGCGCAGCTGCCGGCGGCGCAGCAGTCGATCCCGAGCAACTTCTACCAGGCCGCTCCGGCGAACTACTACGCGCAGTTCTGGCACCAGAACGCCATCAATGGCCTGCAATACGGCTTCCCCTACGACGACGACGCGGGTCAGTCTTCTGACATCTCGGTCAACAACCCGCAGTACATGGTCGTGGCGGTCGGCTGGTAACGCAGAACAGGCTGGCAACTGAGAACAAGCTGGTAACTAAGAACAGCCTGGTAACGAAGAGCACCAAGCCGCGGCGGCCGTTCGACACGGCCGCCGCGGCTCCCTTCGTGCGGCTGGTTCCACCCCCGCGGCGGCCAATCAGTGGGAGAGCGCTCTCCGACTGCCTGGCTTCCGCGCGTTACGGCAAGGTCCAGGCCTGGTTGGCACCGGCCGTGCACGACCAGATCTGCACCTGAGTGCCCGAGCCGCCCCAGCCGGTGTCGTCGAGACACTTGCCGGACTGCGGGTTGACCAGCGAGCTGTTTGCGCCGGCCTGCCAGACCTGCGCGCCGGTGCCGTTGCAGGTGTACAGCTGCACCTTCGTGCCGTTGGCCGTCCCGCCGCCGCTCACGTCCAGGCACTTGCCGAGCGCCTGCAACGTGCCGTTCGACGCGACGGTCCACTGCTGCGCGTTGGTGCCGTTGCACGTGTAGACCTGCACCGGCGTGCCGTCGGCGCTGTTGGCCCCGCGCACATCAAGACACAGGCCTTGATAACCGGTGACCGGGCCGGTCGAGCCGTTGCCGGTCGATCCGGCAGGCGCGACAGTCCAAATGAAGCTCGCGCTTGCGGTCGCGCCCGCGCCGTCCTTCGCGGTGACTGTGACCGTGCTCGTCCCGGCTGCGGAGGGCGTACCCGTGATCGCGCCGGTGCTCGTATTGATCGAGGTTCCGGCGGGCAGACCGGCAGCCGAGTAGGTGAGCGTCTGGCCACTCGTGCTGTCGCTTGCCGTGATCGGCAGGCTGGCCGCGTTACCGGCGATGCCCTCCTGCGCACCGGGATTCGTCACCGTGACCGGCTGCCCGATCTGCGCGGAGCTCACCGAGAGGGTGCCGGTCAGCGGCAGGTTCCGATCCGAGTCGCCGACCGAGACGGTGTAGCTGCCGGTGCTCACCGCCCAGGCGTTGGTGGAAGCGTTCCAGTACTGGAGGTTCGCCTGAGTCAGCGGGAAGCTGACCGTGGTGCTCTGGCTGGGCTGCAGGTCGACCCGGGCGAAGCCTTCAAGCTGCTTCGGCGGTTCGCCCGACGCGGCCGGGTCCGTGACATAGAGCTGTGCGACCTCGGCGCCTTCGCGTGAGCCGGTGTTGGTCACGGTGGCGGTGACCGTCGCGGCCCCGCCCTGGGGCAGGGCGCTGATGCTCAGGTTGCTGAACGAGAAGCTGGTGTAGGAAAGGCCGAAGCCGAACGGGAACAGCGGCGTCAGGTTGTTGGCGTCGTAGTAGCGGTAACCGACGTCCAAGCCCTCGGAATACTGCACCTGGCCGTTCGTGCCCGGCCACTGCGCGGTGGTGTTCGCAGGGACCTGCGACAGCGAGGTCGGGAAGGTGACCGGCAGCTTGCCCGACGGATTCACGTCGCCGAACAGCAGCGCGGCGATGGCGTTGCCGTCCTCCTGGCCGGGGTACCAGGCCTCGAACACGCCCGCGACCGAGCTCAGCCACGGCATAGTGACCGCGGAGCCGGTGTTGAGCACCACGACCGTGTGCGGGTTCGCGGCGGCCACCGCGGAGATCAGCGAGTTCTGCGAGCTGGTCAGATCGATGTTGCTCAGGTCGCTGCCCTCGGACTCGCCCTTGTTCACGAAGACCACCGCGACCGAGGACGAGGCGGCCAGCGACGCGGCGGAGCTGGAGTTCGAGCCGTCGTTGTAGCTGACCTTGATCCCGCTGCCGGCCCGCGAGGTGATGCCCTGCAGCGGGGTGACCGTGCCGCTCGAGTTGACCCCCGCGCTACCGCCGCCGTCGGTCATCGGGCTGGTCGAGGCGTCCGTGCCGATCACCGCGATCGACGAGGTGCCGGATCCGAACGGCAGCACGCCTCCGCTGTTCTTCAGCAGCACCGTGCCCTCCTCGGCGAGCTGCCGCCCGGTGGTCACGTGCGCGGCCGAGGTGGCGCTCTGCCCGGGCGAGCCGGTCGGCGCCTTGTCGAAGAGGCCGAAGGCGAACATCTCGGTGAGCACCTGCGAGGTGAGCGCGTCCAGCGTCGACTTGGAGACCGCACCGCTGGAGACCGCGTTCGTCAGGGTGCTGCCGTAGTAGCCGTCGTTGCCGGGCATGTCCTGGTTCAGGCCCGCGTTCGCGGACGCGGCGGTCGCGTGGGTCGCGCCCCAGTCCGAGGTGACGAAACCGGTGAAGCCGAATTGCTGGCGCAGGGCGGTGGTGAGCAGATACGGGTTCTGACAGGCATAGGTGCCGTTGACGGTGCTGTAGGAGCACATGACCGACGAAGCGGCGCCCTGCTGCGTGGAGATCCGGAACGCCGGCAGGTAGATCTCCTGGAGCGTGCGGGTGCTGATGATCGCGTTGTCGGACGGCGTGTTGCGGTTGGTCTCCTGGTTGTACACGGCCAGGTGCTTGACCTGCGCCATCTCACCCGTGGACTGCACACCTTGAATGTCGGCGGCGCCGAGGGCGCCGTTCAGGTACGGGTCCTCGCCGACGGATTCGAAGGCGCGGCCCCAGCGCGGGTCGCGCACCAGGTTGATGGTCGGCCCGAGGTCGATCGTGGAGCCCTTAGCGACCTGCTCAGCGCCGATCACCTGGCCGAAGCGCTGCTCGGCGGCGGTGTCCCAGCTCGCGGCGACGTCGACCGGCGCGGGCAGCTGGGTGACTCCGGTCATCCCGTCGCCGACACCCGCCGGGCCGTCCTCCAGGTTCACCGCGGGGATGCAGAGCGAGCCGATGGCCGGGGTGAACCCGACGTAGCTGGATCCGGACGCGCCGGTGAGCAGCGTGACCTCCTGCGCGGTGGTCATCTGGGCCAGCAGTTGGCTGACCCGCTGCGGAATCGGGGCGGTGGAGCCGACCCAGGGACAGGCGCTCGAGGCCGCGGCGGCCGGCGGCGCGCCGGTGTAGGCGGCGAACAGTGACGCGGACGCGGTGGCCAGGGCGAGGGCCGCCGTCCGGGCTCGATGAAGGGTTGTGGGTTTGGGCACGATGCCTCCTGACATGCGGGACCGGCGCCGGGGCATGCTTGGCGGCTGTGTCTCGGTTGGCCGGATTCGCCCGCAAGCGAGGCGTTCCAGGGCGGCCTATGGCAAGGCGCGGGGACGCCCTCGGACCGGGGTTGTCCGTGGGCGTTCACGCAACGCAGCCAGAGGTCGTCATGGGGCGGCGAGCGGGGCGAATCCGGCCAACCGAGACACCAGCATTGTTGGGTGGGGCAACAATCGGCGTCGGTAACGGTGATGAAACACGCGGACACAGGAGGCTGTCAATGGTCTTAACCACTTCCCACGGGCCATCAGGGTTGGCGCGGGCAACCAATCTCGGCGTGCTTCCAAATACGAAGGCCGCGAGCCTGGAAGGCTGGTGCCGTGGAACCGCAAACTGATGAGGCGTCCGAGCCGGACGGCCGCTCGGAACTGCGCGACGAAGGAACGACAGCCCGCGCGCAGTTCATCGTCTCCGCCTGCGTCGGCATCGGCGCCGGCGTGCTGGCCGGCGTGCTCGGGACCGGTCGAATCGCGCCCCTGATCGGCTGGGACGCGCTGGCGCTGGCGTTCTGCGGCTGGGTGTGGATCGGGGTCTGGGGCCTGGACGCCGAGCACACCCGGCAGCACGCGCGGCGCGAGGATCCCGGCCGCGAGCTGACCGATCTGATGCTGCTCGGCGCCGCCCTGGCCAGTCTCGTGGCGGTCGGCGCGGTGCTGTTCGGAGCCGGGCACGCCGACGGCAACGCCAAGTACTACCAGGCCGGGCTCGCGCTCTTCTCGGTCTTCGTCTCCTGGGCGCTGGTGCACACGGTCTTCATGCTGAAGTACGCGCGGCTCTACTACACCGATCCGGTCGGCGGAATCGACTTCAAGCAGCGGGCTGAGGCGCGCTACAGCGACTTCGCCTATGTGGCGTTCACGGTGGGCATGACGTTCCAGGTCTCCGACACCGACATTCGGGACGGGGACGTCCGGCGCACCGTGCTGCGCCAAGCGCTGCTGTCGTTTCCGCTCGGGACAGTGATCATCGCGGCGGCGATCAATCTGGTCGCGGGTCTGGCGAAGTAGCGTCAGGTCAGCCGGGTCAGCGCGTAGATGAGCAAACCGGCCAGCGCCCCAACCACCGTGCCGTTGATCCGAATGAACTGGAGGTCGCGGCCTACCTGGATCTCCACCTTGCGCGAGGTCTCCTGCGCGTCCCAGGCCTGGACCGTGTCCGTGATCAAAGCTGTGATCTCGGCGCGGTACGTGACGACGACGTGGACGGCCGCGCCCTCGACCCAGGTGTCCACCTTGCTGCGTAGCCGGTCGTCCGATTCCAGCCGGCGGCCGAACGCGGCGATCGCGTCACGCATCCGCAGGCGCAGCTCGCTGTCCTCGTCCTCGGCCGCCGACACGATCATTGAGCGCATGGCCTGCCAGGAGGAGCCGACCAGCCGCTGCACCTCGCGGTGATTGATCAGCTCCTGCTTGAACCGCTCCGCCTGTGCCAGCGTCACCGGATCCGAGGCCAGCTGCCGGGCGAAATCGGCCAGGAAGTCGTCGATCGCGGCCCGCGCCTGGTGCTGCGGCTCGTCGCGCACCGCGGCCGCGAACTTCACCAGCTCCTTGTGGATCCGGCGGGCGACGCGCTCGTCGACGAACCGGGGCGTCCACATCGGTGCCTCGCCGGTGACCGTGCGCTCGATCGCGTCCGGATGCTGCTCGAGCCACTCGACGGCGCGGCGCGCGAGCAGGTCGATCAGCGGCCGATGCCCGTCGTCCGCGACGAACTTGCCGAGCACGCGGCCGGCCACCGGGCCGATCGGCTGCTCGTTGAGCCAGCGGTTCACGGTGCGGCTGAGGACCGCCTGCAGGTCGTCGTCGCGCAGGACCGCGAGCACGCCGCGCAGCAGCCCCGCGGCCTCCTGGGTGACCCGCTCGGCGTGCTTGTCGTCGGCCAGCCAGCCGCCGAGCCGCGCGGACAGGCCGATGGCGCGCAGCCGGGCGCGGATGACCTGCTCGGAGAGGAAGTTCTCGCCGACGAAGTCGCCCAGGCTGCGGCCCAGCGCCTCCTTGCGGTTCGGGATGATCGCGGTGTGCGGGATCGGCAGGCCGAGCGGGTGGCGAAACAGCGCGGTGACCGCGAACCAGTCCGCCAGCGCGCCGACCATCGCCGCCTGCGCGGCCGCGCCGAGGTACTGGGCCCAGGTCGCCCCGTGCCCTTCCTGCCAGCGGGCCAGCACGTACAGGCCGACGGCGGCCAGCAGGAACCCGCTGGCGACCGCCTTCATCCGCCGGACGCCGCGTCGCTTGATCACCTCGGCGGGTGAGAGTTGTCGCACGTCGCCATTGTGACAAGATCGGCGCCCGGCTGGAGTGAGTGGCACCCGCCGCGCGGTCGCCACCGGATCAGCGTCAGGTCGCGATGTCCGGATAGGGCAGACGCATGTGAGCCAGCCGGCGCGCGTACTCCAGCTGGAAGCCGAGCGGTTCGTAGTCGCGCTCGAACATGGCGATGAAGAGGGTGAGCGTGAGGAAGGGATGCGCGCCGAGTTCGAACAGCTTCGGGTAGTCGTGTGTCGCCAGAGCCTCGCGCTCCACGTCGTCGAAGCGCAGCCAGGTTGAGGACTCACAGGAGTGGCAGCCGAGGATGCGGTTGGCGTGCTCGGCCTCCCACGCCGTGACCGTGCCGCGCGGGTCCTCCCGGTAACGCTCGACCAGGTCCGCGTCGCGGTCGACAGTGAACAGGAACTTGTTCAGCAGGTACTTGCTCACGGCCGGTCTCCGTTCGCGTTCGGGTACCAGGTGAAGTAGGCCTCCATGGTGTGGAACAGGTCGTAGGTGTCCACGTAGTCGGCCTTCGCGCCCTCGCCGGCGACGCCCATCATCAGCATGAAGTCCATGAAGCCGTGGGTGGCGTTGCCGGGCAGGTGCAGGCTGTCCAGGGTGACCTCGGCGAGGCAGCCCTCGATGTCGCCGGAGGCGATCCAGTCCACGGCCTTGCGGTCGAATTCGGGGTCGGGTCCGGTGGGGCCGAACTGGCGCGGGCCGCCGAGTTCCAGGGAGAGGTGCCCGGTGCCGATGACCGCGACGCGCTGGTCGCAGGGCCAGGACTCGACCAGCTCGCGGATGGTGCGGCCGAGCTGGACGAAGCGCTTCGGGCGCGGCAGCGGCGGGGCGAAGATGTTGGTGTAGACGGGCACGATCGGCAGGTCCGCCTGCGGCCGCAGGGTGATGATCGGGCAGGTGATCGAGTGGTCGATCCGCAGCTCGTTGGAGAAGGCCAGGTCGAAGCCGGCGTCGAGGCCCTCGCGCAGCAGGTGGGAGGAGAGCTCCTCCTGGCCGGTGAGCAGCATGCGCGGCAGGCCGAATTCGCGTTCCTCGTTGTAGAAGTTCGCGTCGTAGTACGGAGCCTTGCCGATGAGGAACTGCGGCATGTTGTCGAGCCACAGCTGGTGGAAATGGTCCGATCCGACCATCACGAGCACGTCGGGACGCGCCTTGGTCAGGGTTTCCCGGAACGCCTCGACCTTGCGCACCCACTCGTCGGCGAAGGGCGGGCGGTCCGCGCCGACGGCGGTGCTGGCGCGGTAGTAGAACGGGTGGTGCGTGGACGCGATGACCGCGACGAGTTCAGCCATGCGGGCCTCCGTTGGCGGCGGGCTGGTAGGGCTCCGGCGGGACCGGCCGGTTGTTCAGGTCCACGGAGAGGAAGATCTGGTTCGCGACGGGCCGGCGCAGCTCCTCGGCGAGCTGGCCGATCAGTCCGGCGGTGCGGGCGAGCAGGGCGAAGCCGCGCAGCAGCTCGAGCGGCAGGCCGAGGTCGGCGAGGGCGGCGCCGCAGACCCCGGCGCCGTTGAGCGGCAGGGTTCTGCGTAGCACGGCCGGATGCACGCGGCCGATCGCGGCGAAGAGCGCGAGATGCGGGCCGTAGAGGCCTTCCTCGGCGGCGATCTGGAAGAGCCGCGGGGTACGCGGATCGCCCTGCTTGTGCACGTGGTGGCCGAGGCCGGGGACGCGCAGGCCGGCGGCGCGGGTGTTTTGCAGGGTACTGAGAGCCAGCGCGTCCCAGCCGTCGTCGTCGGTCGGCAGCGCGCCGGATTGGGCCGCGACGACCTCGTGCAGGAACTGGCCGCAGTCCTCGGTGACGCCGAGGAAGCGCGAGCCGCCGCCGAGCAGTCCGGCGGCCAGCGCGCCTTGAATCGAGTCGGGGGCGGAGAGGTAGGTCAGCCGGGTGACGATCGCGGTCGGGGTGAAGCCGTGGTCGGCGAGGGCGGCGAGTACGGCCTCGAAGACGCGGGTTTCGCCGCGGGTCGGGCGGCGCTGGGTGGCGAGCCAGAAGGCGAGTTCGCCGAAGCCGACCTCGCCCATCACGTCGCGGGCCAGGTCGCGGCCGAGCAGGGTGATGCTGTCGAGGGAGGAGGCGCCCAGCGCGGTCGGGTATGTATCAGACATCGTCATCCACCGGGGCGGAGAGCCAGGCGCGCAGCTCGGCGCCGTGTTCGTCGAGATCCGGCGGCGGAAGCCGGTAAGCCGGCGGGGTCTCGGAGAGCCGGATCGGGTTGCGGGTGGTCGGCATCGCGCGTCCGCCCTCGCCGACCTCGACGATCGGATCGAGACCGAAGCGCTCGGCCATCGCGAAACCGCCCTTGATGGTGTTGATCGGCCCGCTCGGCACCCCGGCCTCGACCAGCAGGTCGAACCACTCGTTCGCGCCGCGCTTGCTCAGCTGCTCGACCAGCAGCGGCCGCAGTTCCTCGCGGCGCTCGGTGCGGTCGGCGTTGCGCGCGAAGCGCGGGTCGTCGGCCAGTCCGGGGACGCCCAGCACCTCGCACAGCTTGCGGAACTGCCCGTCGTTGGCCGCGGCGACGATCAGGTCGTCGTCGGCGGTCGGCAGCGGTTCGTAGGGGAACACGCTCGGGTGCGCGTTGCCCATCCGGAACGGCACTACTCCCCCGGCCGCGTAGGCCGAGCTGTGGTTGACCAGACCGGAGAGCGCCGAGGACAGCAGGTTGATCTCGACCTGCTGGCCGCGTCCGGTGGCGTCGCGATGCCGTAACGCGGCGAGGATGCCGATCACCGCGTGGTTTCCGGCCATGACGTCGAATACTGAGATCCCGGCGCGATACGGCGGCCCGTCCGGGTCCCCGGTCAGGCTCATCAGGCCGGAGACGGCCTGGACCATCAGGTCGTAGCCGGGTACGTCGCGGCCGGGTCCGGTGCCGAAGCCGCTGATCGACGCGTAGATGAGGCCGGGGTTGCCGGCGCGGGCCGACTCGTAGTCGAGCCCGTATTTGGCCAGGCCGCCGGGCTTGAAGTTCTCTATGAACACGTCGGCGCGGCGGGCCAGCTCGCGGGCGAGTTCGACGTCTGTCTCGTCGCGCAGGTCGAGCGCGATCGAGCGCTTGCCGCGGTTGATGCCGAGGTAGTAGGTCGACACGCCGTCGCGGACCGGCGGCATCCAGGAGCGGGTGTCGTCGCCCTTCGGCCCTTCGACCTTGATTACGTCCGCGCCGAGGTCCGCCAGCAGCATGGTGGCGTATGGGCCGGCCAGGATGCGGGAGAAGTCGGCGACGAGCAGGCCCGAGAGCGGACCGGGCAACGGACCCGCCTGGTTGCGCTGTTCGATCGCCAACTCTCCTCCTTGTCCGGTGTACGGACAGTCGTCCGTTAAGCGATTCTCGCATGATCGGGCGCGGCGTCAAGGGCTCGCGGCGACCGCGGCGCGGGTGATGTGCGGTACGGCTTCCAGCCGGGCGAAGTCGGCGCTGATCTCGCCGGCCGCGTGCAGGAGCAGCGGCAGGTGGTGGTCGACGAGGCGCTCCAGGGGTGTCTCCGCGGCGTGCGTGTTCACATTCAGCGCCGCGATGACCTCGCCGGAGCCGTTGCGCAGGGGTGCGGCGGCCGAGCGGATGCCGCGCGTGAGCTGTTCGTCCGTCAGCGCCCAGCCGCGCGCCCTGACCTGGCGAAGCTCGGCTTCTCGCTCGGCGGGGCCGGGCTGCCAGAGCGGGGTGAGGCCGGAGCGGCTCGGCTCGGCGAGCACGGACTCGACCTCGGCGTCGGTGCGAGCGGCCAGCAGCACCTTGCCGAGGGAGGTCTGGAGCGCGGGGAACCGGGTCCCGATCTGTACCGCGAGCGAGACGATCTTCGGAACGGCGACGCGCGCGACGTACACGATGTCGGAGCCGTCGAGCTGGGCGATGGAGCAGGATTCGCCGGTGCGCGCGGACAGGATCTCCATGTGCGGCCTGGCCACTTCCCACAGGTCCATCGATCGGACATAGGCGGTGCCGAGGTCGAGCACCCGCGGGGTGAGCGCGAACCCCGATCCGCGGGCGCGGACGTAGCCGAGTTCCTGGAGGGTGAGCAGGATCCGGCGCGCGGTCGGCCGCGCCAGCCCGGTGGCCGCGGCGACCTCGCTGAGGGTCATCACCGCACGGCCGGGCTCGAAGGCGGTGATCACGTCGAGGCCGCGGGCGAGCGCCTCGATGAAGTCCGGTCCTGCGCCGTCGCGGGCCATCAAGTCTCCTCGGCGTATGCCTGTCCGCTGGACGGACAGAGTTCGGGCACGCCACAAGTAGAGCACAGCGGCCGAGCGGCTCCAAGGGTCGGCATGCGGACGCCGCGATCTCGGCGAGTTGGCTGGTCGCGACTGCTCTCGGGGTTGACAGGGCGGCGAGCGGGTCGGAGAGTAACGGCAATCTCGCCGCCCGCTGGGCGGACATCGGTCCGAAGGAGTCGCCGTGAGTGAGACAGCCGCCGCGGACGGATCAGCCCTCGACTTCGCCCCGGGGCGCCCGGTGCTGCTGCGCGGCGGCACGGTGCTCCCGATGGACGCCCGGCGGCAGGTGCTCGCCGACACCGATGTGCTGACGATCGGCCACCGGATCGAGGCCGTGGGTCAGCACCTTGACGCGCCCCAAGACGCCATCGTCATCGACGCGAGCGGCGGCATCGTGATGCCGGGGATGATCGACACGCACCGGCACATGTGGCAGACCGCGATGCGCGGCTACGGCGCCGACTGGACGCTGACCCAGTACTTCGTCTGGTACTACCTGGAATCCGGGAAGCTGTTCCGCCCCGAGGACATTCACGCGGGCAACCTGCTGGCCGCGATCGAGGCGCTCGACGCCGGGGTGACGACGGTCCTGGACTGGTCGCACGGCCTGCAAACGGTGGACCACGCGGAGGCCGCGGTCGACGCGCTGCAGTCGGTGCCGGGCCGGTACGTGCTCGCCTACGGCAACATCCAGCAGCCGCCGGCACAGTGGTCCGCCGCGCCGGAGTTCCGCGACTTCGTGCGCCGCCGGATCACCGGGGACGACATGCTGGGCTTCCAGCTGGCCTTCGACGTGACCGGCGATCCGGCGTTCCCGGAGGCGCCGGCCTTCGAGGCGGCGCGGGAACTCGGCGTCGGCGTGACGACGCACGCCGGGGTCTGGGGCGCGACCAGCGACGAGAGCATCCGGCTCATGTACGAGGGCGGATTCATGACACCGCAGACCACGTACGTGCACGCGGCGTCGCTGTCCGCTGATTCGTACCAGCGCATCGCGGCGACCGGCGGTTCCATCTCGGTGGCCACGGAGAGCGAGCAGAGCGCGGGTCAGGGATACCCGCCCACCTGGGCGATCCGCGCACACGACATTCCCGTCTCGCTCTCGATGGACACCAGCGTGTGGTGGAGCGGCGACCTGTTCTCGGCGATGCGGACGACGCTCGGCGCGGACCGCGCCCGCGAGCATTTCGAGGCGCATCTGAAGGGCGAGACGGTCACGCATTGCAGCCTGCGGGCGGAGCACGTGGTCGAGTGGGCGACCCGCGGCGGCGCGCGGACGCTCGGCCGGGACCACGACCTCGGCAGCCTGGAGGTGGGCAAGAAGGCGGACGTGGTGCTGATCAAGAACGACCAGTCGCCGGTTTCCTTCCCGCTGCTGAACCCTTACGGCCACGTGGCGTTTCAGGCGCAGCGCGGGGACGTGCACACAGTCCTCGTGGACGGCCGCGTGGTCAAGCACGAGCACCGGCTGGTGGGCATCGACTTGGCGGCCGCACGGCGCGAGTCGGAGGCGACGGCCGAGTATCTGCGGTCCGCGCTGGGTGACGAGGCGTGGTTCCGGGGGATGAACCCTGACATTCCCGAGTCGAAGGTACTCGACAATCCGTACACGTACACCGACTACCGGAGCGAGGCGACGCGCAGCACCCGGCCGGAGGTGTGATCCGCAGCGCGTCAGCGGCCTGACGGGCTCGCTGACGCGCTACGGCCGGGATCGGTCAGCTCACGTTGAGCGCGGTGTCGTCGAGGACGAACGAGGTCTGATACTCGGAGTCCTCGGCGCCGGTGAACTTGAGGGTGACGGTCTGTCCGGCGTAGCCGGACAGGCTGAAGCTGTGCTGTGTGTAGCCGGTGTTGTGGTTTAGGTTGGAGTAGGTGCCCAGGGTCGCGAGCACGGTGCCGGAGCTGTTGAGTACCTGGACCTTGAGCGTGTCGTAGGCGGTGGTGGTGCTGGTCTCGGCCGTGTCGATGTGCAAGTAGAAGCTGAAGTTGTAGTTCGAGCAGCCGGTCGGCAGCGTCACCGCCTGCGAG
>NZ_DASRGV010000303.1:0-17854 GCF_035650855.1 Actinocrinis sp.
CTTGTACGGTTTGCGCTCAGCCACCGGCCAAGCCCAGCACCTCCAAGCCCGCCGATCTGCCGAATACCCGCAACTCCGCACAATCTGATGACGCTAAAACGGCATAAGACTCACTTATTGCCCTCTGATAGCTAACTCGTACTACAGGACACGCTCGGCCAGGTCCATTGGCCGTTGGTTGCGATCGTCACCCCGAAGTTGTTGCCGCTGCCGTTGGGTTTGGCGACCATCACGTACTGGCTCGGCCAGGTCGCGCTGACATTCCACGTGTTGTAGACCACCGCGGGCGCGACGAGGTTCATCGTCACGGTCCAGGTGTTGGAGCCCGAAACCGAGACGTTGAGGTTGTACCAGTTGTTCCCCACCGTGCCGGCCGACAGCGTCGCGGTGCAGCCACCACTGCCTCCGCCTCCACCGCCTCCACCGCCCCCTCCGCCGCCGCCACTGGTGCTGTGGCTGACGGTGATGCTGTCGTTGCCGCTGCCGCCGCCCCAGGCTTCGGTCGCCAGGATCTGGTAGTTGAGCGAGCCGAGGTTCATCCCGTGGCTGGCCCAGGCGTTGAAGAAGTTCTGCGTGGTGATGGTGCCGCTGGTGGTGTTTCCCTGCCGGATCGCCAGGTACTGCTCGAAGGTGCAGTTGTTGCCGGTGATGCAGGGCTGGTTGACCTGCTGGTGCTCGTAGAGGTTGTACGTGGCGCCGTCGCTGGTCGTGGTGCCCATGAAGCTGCCCAGCGAGGGGCCGCCGCCCTGGTCGTCCTCGATCACGTAGTACTCGACCAGCGGGTTGGTCGACCAGCCGTAGAGCGAGACCAGCGTCGTGCCGCCGGAGGCGTTCAAGCTGCCGTTGAAACTGACCGTCTGGTTGCTGCCCGGGTTCCAGCCGACGCCGGCGACGAAGTCGCCGACGCCGCTCCACGACGTGGAGTAGCTGTTGCTGGAGTTCAGCGTGATGCAGGCCGACCCCTGGCCGTTGGTCCACATCTGGTAGTACATGCCGCCGTTGTTGCCGGTCTGGCTTGAGCAGATCTGCGTGGCGGCGCTGGCGCTACCGGGCGTCAAGGCCGTGGCCGTGGCCAGAGCCAGGACCGAGCCGAAGCCGACGAGCAGCCTGGAGAGGCTGCGTCTGCCGCGGTGCGGGTGAGCGCCATGTTGACGAATAGCGGGCATCTAAGCGTGCTCCTTCCTCGTTGAAGGCTCGCGGGCGCAGCGCGTTGCGACCCGGCGCGGCGGTAGGCGATCGGCGATGGCTACCGCGCGTCGGAGTCATGCGACGCGGTGAGTTAGCGGTCGCCGTGATCACGGCGACCGGAAAGCCGGGCTTTGGTGGGTGACCCGGATCGGCGTTGTTCGAGGGCTGCCGATGGCGAGAGTATCGATCAGGTTTCCGTGGTGAGTCAATAACTTTCGGACACATTTCGGAAATCCCTTCGGTAGAGGGTCCGAAATATTTCGATCATTCAGCTAGCCTGCAGCTGACGCAGGGTCCAGCCGTGGCCCGCGGGATCGAGGCCTTTTGTCGCCGCGGTGAAGATTTCCGCCGCGCGCCGATACGACAACCGCGCCCGGCCGGTGTGTGGGCAGCGATCAGCTGTGGGCGTGTCGGCGGGAGCACGCCGGTCGGTGAGGAACACCGGACCAGCCGCGCGCCCTGCCAGCAACAGCGTCATCAGGTGCGCCGTGGTGCCACGCCACTGCACGTCCCCGGCCCGCCGCCGACAGCGATCCACATCCCCGACGTTCAGGGCCAGGATGCGCTCGATGGTGGCTTCACTTTCGTGCACGACGTGCCACAGGGTCTGGTCCCGCAATGGTGCGCGCAGTGCGAAAACCCGGCGCACGTCGTCGATTTCCAGACGTCGCTCAACTGATGTATCAGCTTTTCGCCGCGCGATACCTTCCGTCGGGTCTGCCGTGATCCAGCCCTGCGCCAGCCACCAGGCGATCGCACTGCGCAGGATCGAGAGTTCGCGGTTGGCGGTGCGCACGCCGTGCGAATCGAAGCCCTTCGAATCGGAGCCCTGCGATGCAATGGCGGATGTCGCGAAGTACCTGCGCAGTCGCTCGCCGGCTTCGTCGAGCACTGCCAAGGGCACGATCGGTGGCTCGGCCCCGCGTCGCGCGCGGCCCTCGGGCGCGGCGCGGTCGACCAACGCCCAGGCCCACGTGTTCAGCGCAATGCGATAGATCCGCCGCGACGCAGCGCTCAGCCCGGCAGCGTCGAGGTACTTGTCGACCGCCACCGCATATTCAACCGGCTGCGTCACACCGCTCCCCAGTTCCCGCAGTAAACCATTATGCCTTCTTCCACCGCCATCCTCCCATCCCTCCACGCCAGCCACCAGTAGCGAGCTGTTTACTGCGATAACTCCAGCCATCTCAAAGCTTATGCAAAAAGACTCAACTTCAGCGCAGTAAAACCTTGTCCCGTGCCAAGCCGACGCCGCAGCCTCGCCCTATGCACCGCCGTCACCGCTTCACCGACGTCCTCGCGCAGCGAGACCTACGCTGGTTCGCCGCGGGCTACGCCACTTCCCGACTCGGCTCGGCGATGGCGCCGGTCGCGATCGCATTCGCCGCGCTTTCCGTGGGCGGAGCCCAGACCCTCGGCTGGCTGATGGCGGCCCGAATCCTGCCGGTCGTGGTCTTCTTGCTGCTCGGTGGTGTCTTGGCCGACCGGCTCGGCAGCCGGCTCGTAATGATCACGGCCGATGTGGTGCGTTGCGCGGGGCAGGCGGCCTTCGGAGCGCTGCTGCTCATAGGCCATCCGTCGCTCGCCGCATTGCTGGTCATCGCGACGGCCGTCGGGATCGGCGAGGGTGCGTTCACCCCATCCCTGCCGGCCTTGATCCCGCAGATCGCCGGGCGTGAACGATTGACCGAGGCGAACGCGCTACTCAGCGTGCTGGCATCCTCCGCACAGATCACAGGGCCCGTGCTCGGAGGTATGCTCGCCGGCACGACGAGCCCGGCCGTGGTGCTGCTTGCCGATGCCGCGAGCTACGCCGTCAGCGTGGTCGTCCTGATCAAACTCAGTGGACTGCGACCGCCCGCCTCGGCGCACAGCTCGCTGCTGCGCGACCTGCGCGATGGCTGGACGCAGTTCTCCTCGCGCGCTTGGCTGTGGGTCCCGACCTTGCAGTTCTGCCTGTTCAACGCGTTGGTGTGGGCTCCGTATCTCGTCCTTGGGCCACTGGTCGCCCAGGCTCGGCTCGGTGGCGCGAGCGCCTGGGGCTTCGTCATGGCGGCCAACGGAGCCGGAGCTGTGTCCGGCGGCATGTTCATCGCCAACCGCAAACCACACCGGCCGCTGCTCGTCGCCACCGCAACGACATTCGGCTACGCCGCGCCGCTCGCCGCACTGGCAAGCCCACTCCCGCTCGCCTGCGTGTGCGTGGGTGCGTTCATCGCAGGCTTCGGCGGCTCTATCGGTCAGGCGCTGTCGGCATCCACAACCCAGCGGCTCATCCCGGTCGAAACGCTCGGCCGTATCAGCGCCTGGGAAACGCTCGGGGCTTTCGCCCTCGGGCCGCTCGCGCTTGCGGCGGCAGGCCCTGTCGGATCAGCGGTCGGCGTCACACACTTGTTGACCTTCAGCGTCATCTGGCAAGTCACCTCAGTCGCGCTGATGCTTCTGGTCCCGTCGATCCGCCAGATTCGTTCGGTGCCTGAACCAGCCGACGAGCTCATCGCCGATCCGGCTCCCGCATCCTCGCTAGCCGGTCCGCATCCGTCCGCTGATCCGCATGCGTCACGGACGGCGTAGGGCGACCGCCGCCGCTATGCCGACGGCGGCGATTCCGGCACACGGTCCGCTGTAAACAGGCATGCCGAAAATGAGCGTGGCAATCGCGCCGCCAAGCGCGGCGACCGCGAGCATTGCGGCGCCCCGGCAGGCCGTGGTGCGCAGGATCAGGCGGCGGCGCTCGTGAGCGAGGCAGCGCGCGCACTGACAGCCTGCTTCTGGCGCCGGACCGGTTCCGGGGACGGGCTGGACGGATGCGGTGGACATGGGTCAGTTCCTTCAGTTTCTTCGCGTGACCGTCGCATCTGGCGCGGCATCACCGGGGACCGGCGGCGCGGCCTGGTGGAAAGGAGCGAAAACCATCGCGCACGTCCGTCGGCTCCGGGCCCGCCCATGGCTGTGGGGCGGCTCTACGGCCCCGCGCTATCCGAGCCACGCGGTCCGGGCCTTCGTCCGCCGACACCTGCTGCGCGTCTTCGCCGTCTTCCAGCTCTGCGCAACGGCGCTGCCAATGGACCGCTTTGTCTCTTTCCTCCAAGTACTTCTGATTGGCGAGCCGGTAGTTGTCGAGCAGCATGTCGACCTTGGCCTGGAGCTCCGAGATCTGGACGTCCTTGGCTTCGAGCTCGACGTCCTTCGCGTCGAGTCGCGACCGCAACCACTCGGTCAGCTCAGCCGGATAGGGCGGCGGTGCGGTCTGGGCCAGGCTGGAAGGCGCTTCTCCGCCGGACGAGGCGACAACGGGGATCTCCACGGTCGGCTCGTTCCGGGCCGTGGGAAGGTCGCCGGCTGCGCCGGCGGGGTTCCCCGCGGCGGCGAGCATGTCCCTGATCAGCCTCTCGAAGCGATAGCAGTCCTGCTCGGCCTTCTCTTTCAACTCGCGTTCCCGGCCGAGCTGCGCCCTGAGGTCCGTGATGACCATCTCCGCGGAGGCGCGTTCATCGCGCAGACGCGTTTCCACTTCGCGGAGCGCGAGTTCGGTGCTCGGGCTTGGCAAAGCACTTACCTGCCCGCTTTCCAGCGCCAATACCTGGGACTTGAGATTAGCGATATGAGCCTTCGCAGCGAGTAACTGATCGCTTATTCTGCGTTCTTGCCGCGCGTGCTCGTCCGCCTCCTTTCTGGCCTTCGCGAGTTCGGCTCTCAGTTTGTCGAAGGAGTCTTTTTCCCGCGCCATCTCGGCATTCTTGAGCAAGGTCCACAGGTAGACGATCATCGCCCGCGAGGGCCGCTCGAGTCCGTGGGCCCGGGCGGCGTCCTCGGCGAGCGCCTTGATGAACGTCCAGGGCGGCAGCCCCTTCTTGCAGCTCAGGTAGCAGGAGACGGTCGAGTAGTGCAGGTTGTGCGTCGCCGCGTACTCGCGCACGCTTACGTTGAGCTTGTTGAACTCCTCGCGCAGAGCCAGAGCGAGCGCGTAGTCGCGGGGGTCCATGGTTCTGGCGTCGAGCAGGGTGGGTCCAGTGGCGGCCACGTACGTCGTCCTCCTTGACGGACTGCAAAGCTCCGGCAGGTCCAAGACTGGACCACTCGGAAGTGTGAAGTCGCCGCCAAGGGGGATTTCAGTGTTGGCGATTGAGGATTCAACACCCGGGCGTATAGCATCAAAGCATTCAGTGTCGCGGCCGGTACGCGCAGTAAGCGCTACTGACGGGTAGTCAGGTAGCTAAAGAACCTAACCGCCAATCAGGGCCCTTGCTGCAATTAATGCGACTCTGACCGCCGTTTCCGTCGTGTGGCTGAAATACCGACATAACAGTGCAAAATTCGAGCCCCGCCCTGGCCCCGCCTACCTGCCGAGCACGTTGACGGTCCACGTGGCCGGATCGCTCTGGAAGAACGTGATGGTGTGGTAGTAGCCGATGATTCCACCCGCTTCGTTGACGAGGGACAGCGCTTGGGCGCCGCCTACGCCCAAACGGACATCGAATCCGTTCACGTCGTGCACGACGAGGACCTGGAAGCCCGCCTTGGTCACGATCCGTGCGGAGTGCCCATCGACCGTCGTGGTTCGTATGTCGGCGGCTGTCGGCCGCTGCCCAGCGATCTGAGTCTCGTAGACGTCGGGGAACGCCGCGCCAGAGTCCGCCTTCTGCACGGTCAACTCGAGGCCGGGCGAGTCGCCTGTCGTAGCGTCAAGCCCGCCGTACTCCAGTCCGGCGGCGACCCCTGGCGCAGGGCCGGCGCCGAGCGGATCGCCGTTGGCCGCCTCGCCCGGAGCCACTCCGTCGGCTCCCTCCGACGTGTAGGCGTAAGCCAAGGGAAGGCCCGTGGGCGGTTTGGCGAGGTGGAAGGGCATGGGCAATGCCCGATGACCGCCGAGGCTGACATGCTCGGCGACTCGAACCATGATCGTGGTGAGCTGATCGGCGCCCTCGCCTCCGGTGCTGGCGAAGAGCGCGGCCTGTCTGCCGTCCGCCGTCCGCCAATTCAGCTGCGCGTAATGCTGCGCGATCGCCTGGCTGCTGCCAGGGGCCGCGACCCACTTCGCGGATTTCAGCCCCGATACCGCCGTGCTCGTGTCGCAGGAGTAGACGGGACCGGCCGTCTGCGAACCGCTCTGATACACGAACGAACAGTCGGAGTTGGACTGCGATCCGGGCGGTGCGACGGTGACGAACAGGGTCGTCTTGCCGTCGCCGACGACCAGGTCGTCATGGAGCGCGCCCTGAGCACCTCCGCCCGTGATGTGGAAGCCCTTGGGCAGCCAGCCGAAGGTCACGCCGGTGGTTATCGGGTCATTCGCCGATTCCGTGCCGGACGGCGCGGTAGGCGAGGCCGGTGGGACCACGGCGCCGTCGTCGCTGCCTGACAACGGGCCGGTGATCAGCACCACCGCGAGCGCCGTGACGGCCATCACCGCTCCGGCCTGCAATCCCTGGCGGCGTCGGCGCAGTCGCCGGCCGTGGGCCCGCGCCCGGTCCAGGTCCAGCGCGCACGGCGGTTCCTGCAGGTCGACCGCGGGCCTGAGCGCGGCGGAGAGTTCGGCGTTGAGTTCGCTCATGATTCCACTCCTCCAGGACGGTCCTGGGCGACGATCATGCGGTCGAGGCCGACACGGGGAGAGCGCCGAGGCGAGCCGGAAGCCTGGCCGGTTAAGTCCGAGTTCGAACGCCCATCGGCCGGGTCCGCGGCGCCGAGCCGTTTACGCAACGCCGCCAGGGCGACCGAGGTCTGCTTCTTCACGTTCCCGGTCGAGCAGCGCAGCGCGTCGGCTGTCTCGGCGACGGACAACTCGTCGTAGTAGCGCAGGACCAGCACGGTGCGCTGCTTCGCGGTGAGCGTCAACAGCGCGGAGCGCAGGTCCAGCACCGCATCCACATCCGGTTGCACGACCGGCGTGTCCGCGCTCTCGCCGTGCGTCAGGACACGTTTCCACCAGTGCGAGCGCTGTTCGGCGAGGAAGGAATTGATCAGGATCCGCCTCGTGTAACCGTCAAGGTTCTCCAGCCGCCTGACCCGCGGCCACGCGGCGTAGAGCTTGGCGGCCGTGGTCTGCAGCAGGTCGTCGGCGCGGTGCCAGTCCTGACAGAGCAGGAATGCGACCCACCGCAGCCAAGGGGTCTTGGCGGTCACGTACTCGCAGTAGTCGGCATCGTGATCAAGCTCGGCGGCGGCCATCGGGCTTCCTTCCCGGTGTCCATATCGGTGACGTCATGCCACATCAATGCAACCGCTCTGCGATCGGTTGCCACCCACCCGGATTTCTCCCAGAAAGCGACCAGAGACGGCCAGAGGCCTTCACCTGTTCACGGTGAAGGCCTCTGACCCGGTGTTTCTCTGTCGGGGTGGCGGGATTTGAACCCACGACCTCTTCGTCCCGAACGAAGCGCGCTGCCAAGCTGCGCTACACCCCGGTAGTGCTCGGTCAGTCTAGCCGAGCGAAGGTGGATCGCGGAAATCCTTTGGTAGGCGGGTCGCGCGGTACGCCAACGAGGGTTAGCTGGCGTGCGGGAGCAGGGTAATCAGCGAGGCTTCCGGCGGACAGGCGAAGCGGACCGGTGCGTAGCGCGACGCGCCACAGCCGGCGGACACGTGCAGGTGGGCTGTGTGGCCTCCAGCCGTGTGGGTGTGCAAGCCCTTCGCTCGAGCGCGATCCAGGTCGCAGTTCGTCACGAGGGCGCCGTAGAAGGGCACACAGAGCTGGCCGCCGTGTGTGTGGCCCGCGAGGATGAGGGGGACGCCGTCGGCCGCCATCGCATCGAGGACGCGTAGGTAGGGGGCGTGCGTTACACCGATCGTCAGCGCGTCGTTGGCTTCGGTCGCCGGGCTGTCGTCGTTCTGGCGCTCGTTACTGCTGTAGCCGTCGCTGTACCCGTAGCCGTCGCCGTTCTCGTCCTCGGTGTCAGGCAGAGCCGGGTAGCGGTCGCGGCGGACGTGCGCATCGTCGACGCCGACGAACTTGAGTGCGCCGTGGCCGGGTACGTCGAGCGTCGCGCGCGTGTTGGTCAGGTCCAGCCAGCCCGCCTTCGTGAACGCGGCTTGCATGGCTGGCCAGTCGTTCTCGGCGCGCTTGCGGCGCGGGGCATGGGAACGGTCGCCGGGGCGCAGGTACTTCGCCGGGTTGAGGCGGCTCGCCTGGAAGTAGTCATTTGATCCGAACACGAACACGCCGGGCAGCGCCATGAGCGGCTCCAAGGTCCTGAGGACCTCGGGGACCGCGTCCGGGTGCGAGAGGTTGTCACCCGTGTTGACCACCAGGTCGGGGCGCAGCTCGGCCAGCGAGCTCAGCCAAGCCTGCTTGCGGCGCTGGCCGGGGACCATGTGGATGTCCGAGAGCTGCAGGATCCGGAACGGCTGCGCCTCCGGAGCGAGCAGCGGGATGCTGAAGCGGCGCAGCCGGTAGAGATTGGTCTCGACCCCCGCCGCGTAGGCGAGTCCGGCGGTACCGGCGGCCATGATGCCCAGCGGGATGGAGATCGATCGGCGCATCGGCCAAGTCTATCGGCGCCGCGGTCTTAGCACGCGGCGCTCGGAACCGCCGTGCGGTTCGGCTCCGCTTCGTGACACGCTTGGCACATGACCACGACGACGCTCAAGGACCGACTGCGCGCAGACCTCACCGCGGCGATCAAGGGCCGCGACGAGCTGCAGGCCGCCGCGCTGCGGATGGCGCTCACCGCGATCACCAACGAGGAGGTCGCCGGAACCGCCGCGCGCACGCTCTCCGAGGCCGAGACGGTCACGGTGCTCACCCGCGAGGTGAAGAAGCGGCGCGAAGCCGCAGAGGCGTTCGCGGGCGCGGGACGGGACGAGCAGGCCGCGCGCGAGCGGGCCGAGGGCGAGGTGCTGTCCCGGTACCTGCCGGCCCAGTTGACCGACGACGAGCTGAAGGCGCTGGTCGCGGACGCCATCGCGGAGACCGGGGCGGTCGGGCCGAGGTCGATGGGCGTCGTGATGAAGGCGCTGAACCCGAAGATCGCGGGCCGCGCCGAGGGCGGACGCGTGGCCGCGGCGGTCAAGTCGGCGCTCGGGTAGGGGTCGGATTAGGGCGAGGGCGAGGAAGAAGTAGGCGAGGACGAAGTAGGAAAGAGCGGAAACGGCTGCGGGTCCCGACTCAAGATGAGTCGGGACCCGCAGCCGTCAAAGTGCCTGACGGGAAGTCAGTCAGCGGTCAGTGACCCTTGCCGCCGTTTCCGTTCCCGTTACCGCCGTTGCCTCCGCCGAGTATCCCGCCGAGGAACCCTCCGCCGAGCAGGCCCCCGTTGCCGTTCGCGTTGCCGCCGCCGTTGCCGCCCTGGGTCGGGGTGTTGAAGCCGGTCGGCGCGGTGAATGCCTCCACCGGCAGGCCGGCCAGCGCTCCGGTCATCGCGTCGTTGAAGGTCGGCGCGGAGATCGAGGCACCGAACACCTGACCCGAGTAGTACGTCGGGCCGATCTTCAGGTTCTCCAGCTTCGTCTTGCTGTCCCAGTTGATGAAGCCGGTCCAGGTCGCCGCCGCCAGCTGCGGGGTGTAGCCGTCGAACCAGGTCGCGATGCTGGAGTCCGTCGTACCGGTCTTGCCGGCGACCGGGCGGGTGTCGCTCAGCGGGACCGCGCCGGCCGCGGTGCCGTACTGCACGACGCCCTGCAGCATCGAGGTCAGCTCGTTGGCGATGTTCGGGTCGAGAACCTGACGGCAGTTCTTGTTCTGGCCGCCGTAGTTCTTACCCGACACGTCCGTCACCTGCGTGATGACGTAAGGCACGCAGTAGGTGCCTTGCGCCGCGATCGTGGCGTACGCACTCGCCATTTCCACCGGCGTGATCGGGTTCGTGCCGAGCGTGAACGACGGGATCTGCATCAGCGACTTGCCGGTGTCGTTGTCGTTGTCCTGCGTGACGCCCATCTGCTCGGCGATCTGCGCCGGCTTGCACAGGCCGGTCTGCTCTTCCATCCGCAGGAAGTACGTGTTGATGGAGTTCGCGAACGCGTTGGGCATCGCCGTCTGGTGGTCGGCCATGTCGTCGTTGCCCGGCGTGTACTTGCCGCTGGCGGGCACATCCGGCGGCCACACCACCGTCGTCTGGTTACCCGCGCACGCCGCGAACTGGGTACCGGCGTCGTCGATCGTCGCGGGGGCGTCGATCACCTGGTTCGGGTTGACGCCCTGTTCCAGCGCGGCGAGGCCGACGAAGATCTTGAACGAGGATCCCGCCTGGAATCCGTTCGTCCCGTTGTGGGACTTGTCCGCCGACAAGTTGATGAACGTCTGGCCCGATCCGTTACCCATCGGTACCGATTGGGCCATCGCCTTGATCTGGCCCGATCCCGGTTCCACCATCACCAGTGCGGACGCGATGTCCCTCTTCGTGAAGTCCGATGCGTATACGCGCTTGGCGATCGCGGCGTCCGCCGACTTCTCGTCCTTGACGCTCATCGTGGTCTGGATGGTCAGGCCGCCGCGCTGCCACAGAGCGATGCGGTCCGCCTGCGTCTTGCCGTACGCGGAGTCCTGGATGAACGTGTTGTACACGTAGTTGCAGAAGAACTTGGCCGAGCCGTCCGCGGTGATGCAGCCGTCCTTCAGCGAGGTCGGGTTCAAACCGAGCGGGGCCTTCTCGTACTGGGTGGCCTGAGCCGGAGTGATGTAGTTCAGCGACGGGTTCGCCATGTCCATGAGCGCGATGTTGCGGCGCTTGAGCGCGTCCGCGGGGTGTGCGAACGGGTCGAACTCGGTCGGGCTGTTCACGACTGCGGCCAGCAGCGCGGCCTGCGGGACGGTCAGCTTCGCGGCGGTTGTCGAGAAGTAACGCTCCGCGGCCGCCTCAACGCCGTACGCACCGTTGCCGAAGTAGACCAGGTTGAGGTAACGCTCCAGGATCTGGTCCTTGCTGAGCGTCTTCTCGACGGCGATGGCGTACTTGAGCTCGGTGAGCTTGCGGGAGAACGTGTCCGCGATCGCGGCCTGCTGCTTGGTCTTGTCCGTTCCGGCTTCCAGCAGCAGTTCGTTCTTCACGAGCTGCTGGGCGATGGAGGAACCACCCTGCACGTTGCCGCCGGAGGAGTTGTTGACTAGGGCGCGCAGCGTGCCCTTAATGTCAATGCCGCCGTGCTGGTAGTAACGGATGTCCTCGATGGCCACGATCGCGTGCGGCATGTTCGGGCTGATCTGCGACATCGGGACCACGACCCGGTTGCCGAAGTCGCCCCAGGTGTACGCGATCACGGAGCCGTCGTCCGCGAGGATCTTCGTACGCTGCGGCAGCGTCGGCGTCTCGAAGTCGTTCGGCAGGTCCTCGAAATGGTCTGACGCGGCCTTCGCGGTGAGTCCGAAGCTGCCGACGAACGGCAGGCTAAGGCCGGCGATGAGGACCCCGGCCAGGGCGCTGACCATGACGAACGTGCCGAGGTGCGATATCAGCCGCCCGACGCCGCTCGCTCCGGAGTAACCAGTACGTCCCTTAACCATGCGGACCAGGGTACGTTCCGCGCCCGGCCGCCGGGGAGGGCGGGGCGGCTGGCGGCGAATCTGTGGCCCAGTTGCTACAAGCGAGGTAGTCCGGACGGGCCATACCAGATTGACCAGTTCGGGGACTGTCGAGGGCTGATGGTTATCCGTAATGTCGTGCTAGCTGAAGAGATCTATCCGCGGACGGTGCCCATGCGGGGACACTCCGGGGGTCTTCGGCAGCAGGGCGGCCGATGAGTCTGGGTCATCGGACGGAATTGGTAGGGCTAGTGCGACAAGTGCGGATGTCGTGCCGGTCATTCCGGTCGATGCGTGGTTGGTGCTGGTGCGGTCGCGAATGGGTTGCGCGCTGTGGCGGTGTCCACGAGTCGAGCGGTGTGCCGGCCGCCGTTGGGGGAGCCTCGATGCTGAGAGGACGGCACCGGAGATGATGGCAGGTTCGGAGAGTGAAGTGCCGGTGAAGGTGATGGTCGCCGCGGCGAGCGCGGTCAGGAACTGGGTGGAGGACTGGACGATAGCGGCGGCGTGCCGGGGCATGGACCCCGACGAGCTGTTCGTCCAGGGGGCCGCGCAGAACCGGGCCAAGACGGTGTGCGCGGCGTGCCCGGTGCGCACCGAATGCCTCGCGGACGCGCTCGACAACAGGGTCGAGTTCGGCGTGTGGGGCGGCATGACCGAGCGTGAGCGGCGGGCGCTGTTGCGGCGCCGGCCGGACGTGCGCTCGTGGCGCAAGGTGCTTGAGGGCAAGCGGGAGGCATACCTGTCGCGCCAGCGCGCGACGGTGTTCACCGCCGGCGGCTGAGCCGCCGCCCGTCACGACCGACACGTTGCTCAAGGGTGTGCTGTTCCTAACCGCCCTACGAGAACCGGCAGCGTGAGTACCAGGATGCACGGACTGAGCCCGCGCCGTTGGATGCGACGGTGCCAGGCAAGACGCCCTCGACGGACCACGGACTGACGGCGACCGACGATCCACGATCGTCCGCGAGCCTTCCCGACCGGCTCTCCACCCTCCAGCCGGATCGCAGGCGGCGCACCGCCGCCCTCGCCGTCAGGCCGAACGCGCGATGATCTCGCGTAGGCCGTCAAGGTCGTGGATGTCCTCCGCCTGCGCGGGCAGTTCGAGCATCGCGATCCCGGGATGACTGGCCAGGAAGCGGCCGGTCAGCCGGCGTTCCCGACGCGACTGCACGACGCGCTCCGCGTGCAGGCGCAGCAGCGCGGCCGCCAACTGCGCGGCCTGCGCCTCCTCCTGCGCCGAGAGCGGCGGCTCGGCTCCGTTCCCCGCGGCCCGACCGTTCGCCGCACCGTTCCCAGCCCCGGCCCCGGCGCCGTTCCCGCTCTTGCGCGCCGCGCGCTTCGCGGCCTTGCCGTTGGTCAGCTCCTCGGCCGCGGCCAGCGCCCGCTCAGCGGTGATGTCCGCCTGCGGCCGGTGCACTCGGTTGAGCACCAGCCCGGCCAGCGGCATCTTGTCCGTGGCCAGCCGCCGCGTGAAGTAAGAGGCCTCACGCAGCGCGTCCGGCTCCGGGGCCGCGACCACGACGAACGCGGTCCCCTCGGTCTGCAACAGCTGATAGGTGCGCTCGGCCCGCTCGCGAAAGCCGCCGAACATGGTGTCCAGCGCGGCGACGAAGGACTGCACCTCGCCGAGCAGGTTCGAGCCGAGGATCTTGCCCAGCGCTCCGGTCACCAGCCCGACCCCGCCGGTCAGCAGCTTGAAGGCGCCCATGCCGCCCACCTTCGCCGGCGCGGACAGGATCCGGATCAGCCGGCCGTCGAGGAAGGAGCCGAGGCGCTCCGGGGCGTCCAGGAAGTCCAGCGCGGACCGGCTCGGCGGCGTGTCCACCACGATCAGGTCCCACTCGCCGCGCGAGCGCAGCTGCCCGAGCTTCTCCATCGCCATGTACTCCTGCGTGCCGGCGAAGCTCGCGGACAGCGACTGGTAGAAGGGGTTCGCCAGGATCTGCTCGGCCCGCTGCGGATCGGCGTGATCGAGCACGATCTCGTCGAAGGTCCGCTTCATGTCGAGCATCATCGCGTGCAGCCGGCCGCCCTTGGACCGGTCGATTCCGGCCACCTCGCGCGGGGTGTTGTCCAGCTCGGTCAGGCCGAGGGACTGCGCCAGCCGCCGCGCCGGATCGATGGTGAGCACCACCACGTCGCGGCCGCGCTCCGCCGCGCGCAACGCGAACGCCGCGGCCGTGGTCGTCTTGCCGACCCCGCCAGAGCCGCAGCACACCACGATCCTGGTCTCCGGGGAGTCGAGCAGCCCGTCCAGATCCAGGTGCTTCACCGTGTCTTCGGCGCCGGCCGCGTCGGCACTGTCCTGGTTCACGCTGCCCTGGTTCACGCCGTCTCGGTTCACCCTGCCCCCGCTCACGCCGCCCCCTGCCGGCGCAGCTGCCCGGCCAGCTGGTCGAGCCCAACCCGGTCGACCCCGTCCGTCAGCAGCGGCAGCTCGTAGATCGGCGCCTCCGTGGCGCTCAGCTCCTCACGCTGCCCGGCCTCGAGCAGCACCCGCTGCGCGTGCTCGGTGGCCAACTCGGACAGGGCCTCGACCACCTCCGGGTCCGCCAGGCCGACCGGCGCGAGCCCGGCCTCCAGCTCAGCGGGGTCGAGCCCGCCCGGCTGCGCGGCCTTCTTCAGCCGGTCCTCCGGCAGCACCACCGGCCGGGCCTGATTGACTATCACCCCGCCGGCGGGCAGTCCGGCCTCGCGCAGCTCGGCGAAGCCGTCCAGCGTCTCCTGCACCGGCATCTCCTCCAGCAGCGTGACGAAGTGCACCGCGGTCTGCGCACTGGTCAGCACTCGCATCACCGCGTCGGCCTGGTTGCGGATCGGGCCGACCCGGGCGAGCCCGGAGACCTCAGAGTTCACGTTCAGAAACCGGGTGATCCGCCCGGTCGGCGGCGCGTCCATGACCACCGCGTCGTAGTCGAAGACACGATCGCCGGCCTGCTGGCTGCGGTCGTGCCCATGTGAGCCGTGCCCGTGACCGCTGTGCGTATGGCTGGCCCGGCGCCGTACCGCCTCGCACGTCTTACCGGTCAACAACACGTCACGGATACCCGGCGCGATGGTCGTCGCGAAGTCAATCGCACCGAACCGGCGCAGCGCGCGGGCTGCCGGCCCGAGCTTGTAGAACATGTCGAGGTACTCGAGCAACGCCTGCTCGGCGTCGAGGGACTGCGCCCAAACCTCGCCCCCGTCCGGCGTGACCGCGACCCGGCGCTCCTCATACGCGACCGGCTCGGCGTCGAAGAGCTGGGCCAGCCCCTGCCGGCCCTCCACCTCGACCAGCAGAACCCGTCGATCGCCCGGCCGTTTCCCACCCGCCGCCAGCGCCAGCGCCAGGGCGCCCGCGACGGTCGTCTTGCCCGTGCCCCCCTTGCCGGTGACCACGTGCAGGCGGACGGCGGGCCAGTCCGGCTTCGCGCGGCGCGCCTCGGCTGCATTCGTCACAGGCACGAGCCTAACCTCCCGTCGCGTATCGAGGCGCTGCGCCACCTGCCTACCCGTTAGGCTCTGGCCATGGCGAAACAGTGGGAGTACGTGACCGTTCCGTTGCTGGTGCACGCGACGAAGCAGATCCTGGACAACTGGGGCCAGGACGGCTGGGAGCTGGTGCAGGTGGTCCCGGGACCGAACCCTGAGCAGCTGGTGGCGTACATGAAGCGGGAGAAGCAGTAGTGACCGCGCTCGGTGAGGCCGCGGCCGGCACGCCCGAGCAACGCCTGGCCGAGCTGGGCCTCGAGGTCCCCGCGGTGGCCAAGCCGGTGGCCGCGTACGTCCCGGCCCTGCGCTCCGGCTCGCTGGTGTTCACCTCCGGTCAGCTGCCCACGATCGACGGCAAGCTGCCCGCGACCGGAAAGGTCGGCGCCGAGGTCAGCGCGGAGGAAGCCAAACAGCTCGCCGAGCGCTGCGCGCTCAACGCGCTGGCCGCGGTCAAGGCGGAGATCGGGGAGCTGTCCCGGGTCCGCCGGGTGGTCAAGGTCGTCGGTTTCGTCGCCTCCGCACCGGACTTCACCGGCCAGCCCGCCGTCATCAACGGCGCGAGCGAGCTGCTCGGCAAGGTCTTCGGCGAGGCCGGGGCCCACGCGCGTTCCGCGGTCGGCGTCGCGGTGCTGCCGCTGGACGCCCCGGTCGAGGTCGAGCTGACCGTCGAGATCGACAGCTTCGAAGTCGACAGCGCCCCTGACAACCGCGGGCCGGACGGGGTGGCCTGATTACCGGGGCCGGTACCGGCCCTGCCGGTTCAGGTCCGTTCAGCTCCCGCTCAACCGGCGCGGGTTCAGCCGGTGCGGGTTCGCGGGTCGTCTCCGGACCGGTGACGCCGCGCGCCACGCTGGTGCTGGCCCCGAATCCGTCGCCGATGACGCTCGACGGCACCAATACCTGGGTGCTCATCGAACCCGGGTCGACCGACGCACTTGTCGTCGACCCGGGCCCGATGCATGTGGGCCATCTCACCGCGATCCTTGACCGCGTTAAGGAAGCTGGGGCGCGCGTTACCTCCATCGCTTTGACGCACGGTCATCCCGACCACGCCGAGGCTGCGCGGGAGTTCAGCGCCTTCACCAATGCTCCGGTCCACGCGCTCGACCCGGCGAACCGGCTCGGCTCGGAAGGGCTCGGCGACGGCGACGTGCTCAAGGTCGGCGACCTGGAGCTGCGTGTCGTCGCGACACCAGGCCACACCGGCGACTCACTCTCTTTCCTCATCCCGGCCGACCGCGCGCTTTTGACCGGTGACACCGTCCTCGGACGCGGTACGACGGTCGTGGCGCACCCTGACGGGCGCCTCGCGGACTACTTCGACTCGCTCGCCCGCATCCGCCGCATGACCGAATCCGAAGACGTCGGGACAATCCTTCCTGGGCACGGACCGGTCGTCGCCAATCCGCGCACAGCCGTCGAGTTCTACCTCACGCACCGAGCCGCACGCCTCGCGCAAGTCGAGGCAGCGCGTTCGGCGGGAGACCGCACGGCCGCGCAGATCGTCCGGCGCGTCTACGCCGACGTCGACCGCGGCCTGTGGCCGGCTGCCGAGCTTTCGGTGCTCGCGCAGCTGGAATACCTAGACGCGAAGAAGGACGCGTAAGCGCGTAAAGCGGGACGCGGACGCGTTACCGCGCGCGGCGCGCCAAACGCACCGTGTCGAGCAGCACGACCGCGCGCGCTTCCAGCTTGATCCAGCCACGCTGCGCGAAGTCCGCCAAGGCCTTGTTGACGGTCTCCCGGGAGGCGCCGACCAGCTGCGCCAGTTCCTCCTGGGTCAGGTCGTGCGAGACCTTGATCCCTTCCTGGTCGTCACCAGCCGGCTGCCCGAACCGGGTCGACAGGTCCAGCAGCGCCTTCGCGACACGGCCGGGCACATCGGAGAAGACCAGGTCGGCCAGCGTCTCGTTGGTCCGCCGCAGCCGGCGCGCCATCGCCCGCAGCAGCGCGCGGGCCACCTCGGGCCGGGTCGAGAGCCACGGCTGCAGCTCGGTGTGGCCGAGCGCGAGCAGCCGGGTCGAGGTCAGCGCGGTCGCGGTCGAGGTGCGCGGCCCCGGGTCGAACAGTGAGAGCTCGCCGAACATGTCGCCCGGGCCGAGCACCGCGGTCAGGTTCTCCCGGCCGTCCCCGGAGGAGCGGCCCAGCTTGATCTTGCCCTCGACCACCACGTACAGCGCGTCACCCGGGTCGCCTTCGTGGAACAGCGCGTCGCCGCGGCTCAGCGCGATCTCCGTCATCGACTTGAGCAGCGAGTTGGACGCCTCTTCATCCAGCGCGGCGAACAACGGGCTCCGGCGCAGCACGTCCTCCACTGTCGAACCCTCCATCGGCCTCACGGCCGTTCTCCTGCGGTCCTGGTCGCCGGTCGCGCGTTGTGACTCGACGCCGGCCCGCAATCTGTTATGCCTCTGCATCGAACAGTGTGGCCTACCACACGCTATTTCACATACTCGGGAACGCCACACCTCAATCCTGCCGAGTACCGTAACGTGCCCCGAAGCCGTCCCGACCATCTACGCTTGCCGAATGAGCATGGCCGGTGAGACGACTGAGAAGACGCCCGAGACACACGAGACCCCGTTGGCTCTCACGCGCAGGGCACGGCGGATCAACCGGGCGCTCGCCGAGATTTATCCCGATGCTCATTGCGAGCTCGACTTCGAATCGGCCTTCCAGCTCCTCTGCGCTGTCGTGCTCTCCGCGCAGACCACCGACGTGCGCGTCAAC